>CAZUAH010000027.1:0-51707 GCA_964617665.1 uncultured Pirellulaceae bacterium | reverse complement strand
AAATAGACCCATCTCGAAAAACCCAGCATCTACCACCTCACAGAGATTGCACCTGAACCGATCGCCTCCTTGCCCAGGGCCAACGCCCAATCCGGCTGGTGGCATTTCCGCTGGTTCGGCTTCATACGCTTCGCCGTACATCGTGTAGTCGGACGGCGCGACGCTCGTTGCTCCCCCGTCCCCCGAGTACTCGCCATCGCAACTGCTCAGTAGACAAATCACACCGGCTACGACCGCAGAGGAGATGTATTTGCGCAGCATTTTCGCACTCCTGGTATAAGGAAGAAGCGTTTCACGGCGGGGCCGCAATCACAGTAGGACTTTGTTGTGGCAGGGTCTCCCGACCCGGCCACTCACTACGACCGAAGGTCACCGGCTTGATGGACCAGAATGTTCCGAATTGCTCTACCGCACGGCTCGATCGGGAGGCCGAGCCACATCAGCGAAAGAACTTTGACCGGCTGCCCTGTCGTTTCGTGTCTCAATGAACATGATCCACCGAATCGCCGAGATATTCCCAAGAACCTTACTTTGTGGACAACGACGTGGATGGCTACACTACAGTAATGCGTGGAAATCGTCATACGATTGTACTTATCCTCATAGCAGCATCGCTCGCAGGGCTAGCGTGTGTTCTATTGTGGAACGATGAAAGCCAACAGAAACTCATGCGCAACACGGCCGCTCTGGCCGCGCTCACGTGCGCGATTAGTCTGCCTGTGGGGACAGCGCTGGCTTTTCTGTTGGTCCGCACCGACGTGCCTGGGCGACGAGCTGCGTTGGTACTAATGGCCGCCATGCTGCTTCTGCCTCTTTATCTGCAGGCATCGGCATGGCATGCAGGATTCATCCTTGCCGGCGGTTCGGTCACATCGCCGTTGCTAACCGGATTGCCGGCGGCCGCTTGGATTCACGCCATGGCGTCGATTCCGTGGGTGGTTCTGATTGTCGGCGTGGGGATTCGTTATGTCGAACCGGAGTTGGAGGAGGAGGCACTGTTGGTCGGCTCGACGCTGTATGTCTTTCTACGAGTCACTGCCCCCAGGATGATCGCGGCAATGGGAGTTGCCGCATTATGGGTGCTGCTGAGCACGGCCAGCGAAATGACCGTCACGGACCTCTATCGCGTGAGAACGTATGCGGAGGTGATCTATTCGGACTTTGCATTGGGCGAGGGGCTACGATCTGCTTGGCTTACTGCGGCGCCGGGAATTGCAGCTGGCGCCGCGTTAGTGGTCATCACGTTCGTCGTGGCATCGAAGGCGGTGCCATCGCTTCAGACGGCCGCGCGACCGCCATGGACGTTTCGATTGGACATCTTGCGTTGGCCTGCCTTTCTGTTCGTCGTTGCCGTGATTCTCGGGACTGTTGTCGTTCCCGTAGGGAACCTGGTGTATAAGGCCGGCGAAATGTTGCGGCCCGCAGGCGATTCTATTGTGCGGCAGTGGTCGGTTGGCCGATTCATCGAGGTGCTGGCACCGATTCCTCGTGACTACGGCGAGGAGTTTGGCTGGACCTTGCTTATCAGCGGTCTTGCCGCCTCAGCGGCGCTCGTGCTGGCTGCTCCACTCGCGTGGTTGGCTCGGCGAGGCGGTCCGCGTTCCGTACCTGCTTTGGCCACCGCTGTCGTGTGCCTGGTCACCCCGGGCCCGCTTGTGGGATTGGCCGTAGTATGGCTGCTCGACCGCAATTTCGAGCCGGCGATCTGGTTATACGATCGGACGGTTTTTGCACCGGTGTTGGCAATGCTGGTGCGGATCTTGCCGACAACGATTCTGTTGTGCTGGTACGCGCTGCGGAGCATTTCCGATGATGTTCTGGACAGTGCCAAGACGGAAGGCGCGGGAGCCTTTGAGAGATTCTGGTTAATCGCCGCGCCGCAACGGGTATCGGCAATCGGCGCGGCGTGGTTGGCGGCGTTTGTCGTCGCGTCCGGCGATCTGGCGTGCAGCATCCTCGTTGTGCCGCCCGGAGTGGTCACCATACCGATTCAAGTGTTCGGCCTGATTCATTACGGGGTCGATGACCAAGTGGCGGGGATCTGCCTGACTTCGCTTGTCGGCTTTTTCATCATGGCCGGTACCGTGATATGGCTGTTCCGTCGTTCACCCCTTACAACAAAACACTCGGCATAGTCTATACTAGTTGTATGAAGCTATTACTCGTACCTATCGCGTTCCTGTTGATTTCACTTCCCTACATCGCGAGCGGGATGGACTACGTGTCCCTGACTCGCGATGGAAAACCGATCCATCTGACGGGGAAGGTGCTGCAAGACGCGGTGGACGGCGGCCTGCTGTTTCAGGACCGAGAGGGGATCGTGTGGGGCGTTCAGCCTGACGAAATCACAAAGCATTCGCGCGACGACAAGCCGTACCAGCCCATGCGGCAGAAGGAACTACAAGAGAAGTTGGCCGCGGAGATGCCGGGGTTCCGTATTCACACGACGGCGCACTATTTGATCTGCTACAACACGTCGCAGGCTTACGCGCAATGGTGCGGTGCTTTGTACGAGCGACTCTTCTGGTCCTTCAAGAACTATTGGAAGCTGCGCGGACTCGAGCTTCGCGACCCCGACATGCCGCTGGTGGCTTTGATTTTCGGTACCGAAGCCAGCTACGCTCGCTATGCGAAAGCCGAATTGGGCGACGCCACGGGGAATGTTGTCGGGTACTACAGTTTCCGCACGAATCGCATGACCATGTTCGACCTAACCAAGATGAATGGTCTGCAAAACGTCCCCAGACACCTCGGCACATCGGCCCAGATCAACTTGATTCTGATGCAGCCGGGCGCGGAACGGATGGTGGCCACGATTATTCACGAAGCCACGCATCAACTGGCGTACAACTGCGGAATGCACCAGCGGTACGCAGACATACCGCTTTGGGTCGCCGAAGGCTTAGCTGTCTTCTTCGAGACTCCCGATCTGCGCAGCAAGCGGGGATGGAAGAACATCGGTGGCGTGAACCGTTTACGGCTGAACCGCTTCCGCAAATATCCCGGTGCGCAAGAGCCGGATACGTTTAGGAGCCTGCTTGTGGACGACAACCGTTTCCGGATGCCGGACACGGCTCTGGACTCCTATGCCGTAGCATGGTCGTTGAATCATTATCTGATCCACCGCAGATGCGAGCAGTACGTGAAGTACTTGAACGTATTGGCGCGGAATGCACCGCTACTGAAAGACACGCCGGAGGGGCGTCTGGATGTCTTTGCCGAGGCCTTCGGGCAAACCCCTGCAGAATTGCAGGACGACTTCCTCCGCTACATGAAGACGGTCCGCTGAACGAAGGTGGGAAGCAGGTTCCGATCCGTTCCGCAGTTGCCACGTGCTCGAGGGCATTTCGAAACCGGGGAGGCGAGGTTCCTGTCGAGCCGAAACTGTGGGAAGAACACGGCTCAGCGGGAGCTTCGCCCTCCCGAGATTCAGGATAGTACGCGTCGGCCAGAAGTCTGCCGAATCTGCGTCGCCAGAGACGCCTTGTGTCCCCTCGACCTTCAGTAGGTTGATACGTGAGGGGCTAGTCTGATTCTAGGAACGCGCGGCCGATGATAGTGAAGGTGATGAATTGATAGCCAGTTGATTCGCCACGCTCCCAGAGGATGCCCATTTGGTCCGCGTCGATTCTGACCAGATCCGAGTACGCGGCGTAGCCGGCATAGACCTGTCGCGCGGCGCCAAAGGTAGCGCCTTCGTCGTAGCTGATGCGGACCTCCAGATTCGATCGGGCACCTAACGGGCCGCCACCCGCGGGAATGGTGTGCAGGAGGCGATTCCTTGACGCGCCGTTCTCGCCCTTTCGCGTGTAGCGTTCGATCGCCTCGGCGACTCGCGTGGAAGTGAACAGCGGCTTTGGCTTTGACCAATGCTCCCCATTGTCGGAGCTAATCGCCATCACTCGATCGCCACCAGAGTTGGGACGTACTGACATCAATAGACGACCATCGCTCAACTCGACGAACTGTGCCTCGTTCACTGCCCCATCGACCACCTCGCCCGCATGCCAATTCGCCCCGTGATCGTCGCTATAGAGCGCAAAACTCTGCGTCTTACCCGACGTGCGCCGGGTCGCGGGGACGATCAAGCGTCCGGAGCACATCTGGATTCCGCTCCCCAGGTTTGGATAGATGTCGGACTTGCCGGGAATCTCGTATCGCGGCACCCGGATGCGTCGAGGTGGCGACCAGTTCTCGCCGCTGTCGTCGCTGTACATCGCCCAGGCTTGAAAACTGCCCAACTTTCGGTCCACTAGCCGCGTATCGAACAGCCAAAGACGGTCGTTGGTACGATCCACCAACGCCACGGCGTTAGCGGCCGAAGTGCGGTCCTTCTGCAGGTTGTCCAAATCGGTGTCGGGATGCCGATCTAGCAAGACGAGCGGCGACCAAGTCTTGCCGCCGTCCGTACTGCGTTTGTACACCAGGTCGATGTGGGTCCCACCGGGATCCGATCTGTTGGTCAATCGACCCTCGGCGAATGCGTGTAGCGTTCCGTCGGCGGTCCGCGCAACGGACGGGATTCGAAACGTATGGTATCCCTCGGTGCCTGAGGCAAACACGTCGACGTGCGTCAATTCGTCGTCGGCTGCCGACGACCATTGCGCTGTGAATGCTACCAGGCACGATGACAATAGAACGGCATAGATTCTCATGATGTGGCTCCTTTCCCTGTAAGGGAAGGTCGTGTGGAAGAAGGAAACTCTGCAGGAAAAGACCCTCACCCCGGCCCTCTCCCAGCGGGAAAGGGAGGTTCTGGAATCCGCTCTACACCTCTTCCTCGAGGCGTTCGATTGAGAATGTTGTTGTTCCACCGCCGGTGAATTCGCATGGATCCAGACAGTGGACGTACGCCTTGCCGTCGTCTTCGGTCTTGTGGGCTAAACCCATTTGGCTCGGCTGCACTCCTTTTGCTATCGCGACGTGATACGGAAGGATAGAAGCCAGGGAGTGCATGCACGCGGCAGTCGTTTCCTGCAGGTTGAACTTGTACCCGCTGTCCAAGACGATCTTGTCGCCGACTTTGTACGTAGGACAGCGACCTTTGATATCAACCGCAGTAATGACCAACTTCACCTTGGGTCTCCTTCGTTTCCGGAATTCCTCTTCGGCCGGCGCGGCTCGTGCTGCAGTGTCCAAGCCGACGGTACTGCCGAGCAACGCTGCACCAGCGACGACTCTCGCCGAGGTCTTGTAGAGTTCGCGGCGAGAAATGCCTCGATCACTGCGCTCAGAATTCATGGCGGCCCTCATGCGACTTCATTTGCACCCGCACAGCGCGCGTCTTCGCACGAAGCACCCGCTGAGCCGGATTGCCGGTATCGATGCGTGGCTCGGCGCAGGCCTCGCCCGCTCGTGTTCGCGGTCGCAAGACTGTGTCACCCCGCGGTTATTAGCCACACCACGGTCGGTTTCGTGTCTTGACCTTGGCCAACACCTGCTTGGCGATCCGCACGTCCTCCGCAATCTCGTAGTCGAACATTCCCGCCAGCGAGAAATCGGCTCCGTTCTGGAACACGTATTGGAATGCATTCTGTGGCGGAATGGCGCCAGCGGCCATGACCTTGAATGCGATCCAGGGCTTCTTGACAGTCGACATAAACTCGACCGTCTCGTCCGGCTTGTCGCACCACATCGAATCGTGGTTCAGTTTAGCGCTGGGATAGTTGTGATGGTGCAGCGTCTTGATGTAGAAGTCGCAGTCGATGTTGTGCTTCTCGCACGCCACCATCACATCCAGCTTGTGAGCCCCGACGCCAGACGGTACGCCCTGGGCCTTGGCAACTTCGACCGCCTCGGCCACGAGATCCATCTTGCCTTGTGCCACCAGCGCATCAGCTCGAACGCCCCACAAATAGATCGATTCGGCCCCATCGTCGATCAACTGTTGGACCGCCTGAGTGTACTTCTCCAAACCGGGTTCGACCGGCGCTGTTGGGCAGATGATCCATTTGATCTTCCCGCCACGTTCTCGCCGATAGCGTTTCAGGACGGCGATGGCATTTGGCGGATTGTGGATGACCAGCGTGTCGATTCCGTTCTCCTCGGCCACCTGCATCGTGTCCATAATCTTCTCGTCAGTGTTGTAATGTTTGGCGAGATTGTAGACATACTTCAGGTCTCGGCTGTGCGTGTAATGCGTCAACAGGTTGCCGCCCAAGAGAATTCGGCTGACTTCCATATCACCGATTTTGCCTTTCGGTAGACCGTTAGCGGATGGCGTTGGCCCATCAGCCGCCTTGGCGGTTGGTTTGCCCGCGGTTCCCGCCGCCAGCGCGGCACCTGCCGAAGCAAGGACACTTCCTTTGACAAACGAACGACGGTTCAATTCAGACCCCATAGCTCTGTCCTTTCGGCTCTTCAGCGGAATTCGTTGGGCGCGTGTCAGTGGGGCAGCACGTTGGCATACCGGTACGACTAAGGACCACTTTCGCTTGCGGATTGGCAAGTGTCAAGATCATCCGTCGGCCTTGGCCCTCAACATGGCCCGGTGAGCGTTGCCCAGTAGGATGCAAGAATCGTATTGCCCGACGAGACGGTTTATCTCTTCCTCACGAGTTACGAATCCGACTCCAAGGTCTTCCACCGTGGATTCGTCCAAACCGCTCATCAGGTACACCTTTGCGCGGTTGCGGGCTTCAACCAGTAGCGAAGCAGCTACTGTATCCGGCGATTTGTCTCGGCGGATATCGCGGAGGATCGCCTGGTCGTCGTCCATCGCCGTTAGCCGCTGCAACGCTGGCCCCAGCGCGCAGCAAAGGTCGGTACACAACACGATGGCTCCATCGTCCGATACGGCCGCCAACGCTGCGAATAGAGCGCGAGCAAAGTTGTCCCACGTTTGCTCGTCGCGACCGCCCTCGAGCGAAGCGACTACCAGGCCCGCTCGTTCCGGAATGTCGTGTGACCACGCTTCCTCGCACAATCGCTGTCCCTGCTCCGTAACCGCGGCTCCCTGTCCGGCAACCACGTGCAAGATCGTGTCGCCCGGGCCCGGAACTATCTGCAGGATGAGTTGGATGCCCAGCAGCCACGAAGCTTCGTCTGATTCTTCCTTGTATCTCCGCCGGTGCACTTCGGATTCCGCCCAATTGGGCGAATGAAATCGTTGACGCGTCTCTTCGTCGGAGAATGCGGGGAAGATGCCGCCACAAACTCCCAAATAGCCCAACGACGCGTTAGGTCGCAGGCAGCCGATCGGCAGGACTACGTCCGCATCAAACAGCAGGCGATTCACATAGATGGGGCGGTTTTCCTTGGATGCGGCCAAGAAGGAAAGTGACTCGCGATCGCCTGGATCGTGCTCGGCGATCTTGACTTCCGATGCGATCCCCGGTGGCAGCAGACTTGTCACGCTGCCTTCAGCGCATTTCGAGTTGGCCGGCGCCAGTACGACGGTGATGTCTTCGGGAAACACATCTCCCGCCAGCAACGCACGGACCGCTCCAGCGACGACCGCAGGTACTTGTGGTACGTCGGTGTCGACGGCGAGCACGACTCGATCGCCGCGGACCGTTGCCCGACTGATCGACGGGAAATCCAGGGGATTGGCCAAAGCGGCCTCGACGGCTGCCGACGGATCGTCCAAAGGCTCGCCGGGCGGCGCCGTCAGGTCAGTCAATCGGGCATCAGGAGGCGATGTGATATGAAGTGCTTTGCCTTCGCCATAACGCAACACTCGGGTCATGGATTATCGTCTCCCGGTTTACACCAATAACTCGATCAGTTGCTCTGACTGGCGAAGGTCATCGAGTAGTAGATCCGGTGATGCGTCCGCCAAGTCGCCCTTTTCGTGGACCCCCGTGGCCACGGCCACTACATTCACGCCGATGGCCCGCGCACACCGAACATCATTCGGCGTATCTCCGATCACCCAGACGCGGTCGCGGTCGAATCCGCCGTCGACTGCATCGCGAGCGGCGGCCAGGGCGTCTCTCGCGACCTCGTTTCGTTCGCTGTGATCTCCGCCGAAGCCACCGAACTGGAAGTACTTGTAGATGCCCAAACGTTCAAGTTTGAGCTTCGCACCCTCGAAAACATTACCCGTCAGCAGGCCCATGGCCACGTTCTTTCTGGACGCCAGCTCCTCCAGGCACGCGCCGACACCCGGCATAAGATATCCATCGCGCAAAGGCAATTGTTCGGCGAGATGTCTCAAATACGCGTCGCAATACTGACGCCAGTTCTCCAGCGAGTCCTCCACTTCCCGTGAACGAAAGAAGTCACCAGCGATGGCACGGTCGGTGCGACCGGCAGTGTCGACCCTCTCAGGAGGTGGCCCGCCGAACACTTCGGTAAACGCCATCTTGAGCGCTATTATCCCCGAGCCGCCGGAGAACAGCAGGGTACCGTCGATATCGAATAGAAGTACGTTCATAGAACGTAAGTGTACCCCGATAGCCCCATGGTCGGCGAGGGGACCAGTTGCTGCAGAGACCCTCGACGCTCGGTTGTGGCAGAGGCTCCCGATGCCCGGTCGGGAGACCGGGCCATAGCAGCGCGGTGCGCGTTACACCGTTTCGGGAAGCACGTACGGTTTTCGTCGGGGGCGGTCCACGAGAGTGTTCGCCTCGTCGTCGCCCACGAACTGCTCCTTCTCGGGATCCCATTTGAGTTTCCGGCCGAGCAATCGGGCGATGTTCCCCAAATGGCACACGGTGGAAGACCGGTGGCCTATTTCGACGTCGGCGATTGGCTTCTCGCGGCTCTTGATGCAGTCCAACCAGTTCTGCATGTGGTTGTCGCTCTTGTACAGATGAATCTCGTCGTCCTTGATCGGTTCCTTGACCAATTCGGCTGGATTCGATGTGACGCGGCCACGGAAGATTTCAAGCTTGCCCTTGTCGCCGATGAAGATCGCTCCGCCTGGGTTGCCGTTATCCAACTTCAATGTGATGCCGTTGGTGTAGCGGTAGAAGATCATCGGGCTACGGCAGGCTTTCTCGCCACGCGAACGGGATTCAGGTTCCTTGTAAGTGGGCGGATTGAACTTGTCGCCTTCGGTCCAGATCTCGACTGGCCCAGTTTCGTCCATACCCAACGCCCATTGCACTTGGTCCAGGCCGTGGGCTCCCCAACCAGTCATTTCGCCGCCGGAGTACGGACTGAACGATATCCAGCCGGGTTTGGATCGCGGAGCGTACAAGTCGTTGTGATACGGAACGATCTCGTTCGGTCCGCACCACATATCCCAATCTAACCCTTCGGGTACCGACTGAGCGGAAAAGTCGCATTCCCAGGGGCTGGGGTAGTTCGAGCCAATTACCATTTCGACCTTCCCGATTCTACCGTTGCGTACTAGTTCGCAGCCGTATCGGTTGGCCGCCTGCGACCGCTGCTGGCTTCCCGTCTGAAAAACGCGGTTGTACTTGCGCACCGCATCGACCATCACGCGGCCTTCGCCGATGGTCAGTGTCATTGGCTTCTCGGCGTAGACGTCCTTGCCGGCCTGGCACGCATGGACACATACGATCGATCGCCAATGGTCTGGCGTGGCAGTGGTAATCGCATCCACGTCTTTTCGTTCCAGCAGTTTGCGGTAGTCCTGGTAGGATTCGGCCTTCAATGCCTTGGCCCTCTGCTCGGCTCGCGGCAGATTGACGTCGGCCACGGCTACCATGCGAACGTCTCGCATCCCATTCGCTCGGGCCACCAGTCCGCCGCCTTGTCGCCCCACGCCGATCCCGGCGACGCCGATGCGATCGTTGGCGCCGGCCTTGTCTGCGGAACTGAGCACGTCTCGCGGGATGAGGTACGGCGCGGTCAAAGCGGCCGCAGCCGTGGCAGAACGTCTGAGAAAGCGCCGGCGGTCGAAGCGAGATGGGGAACTGGACATGGATGGTCTCCTTACTGGTCTAGGCGGGATATCGCCAGTGGCGACGACAGTGTCTTTTCAACTTCGTGATAACCAACATTATGGTCAACATTTGACGCTAAGGCAAAGTGGTCCTGGAAGAACAGCCGATGTGCGGAGATTTGCCTTCTTGGTCCGTCATCTGATACCATGGTTAGTCTGGCGTTTCGATCCCTTCGGTCGGTGCCCAACTCCTCTCTCGAAACAAGGATGTATGCTGGCATGCCGGGTGTTGGTTCTCGCGATTGGAGTTCTGTTTGTGGGCAGCGCTCCGTCTCTACCACACTGTTGGACGGGCTGCGCGCGTGTAACAGTGGGGCTTGGAATCGGCTGGTGGACCTTTTTGGCCCGGTGATTTTCCGGAGGGCTGTGGGAAAAGGCCTGCAACCCAGTGACGCCGACGACATCATTCAGGAGGTGCTGCTGAGCGTTGCACGCAATGCTCAGGGCTTTCGGCGACGGAAGCCCTCCGACACGTTTACCGGTTGGGTGTGGAAGATCACTGACAACAAGATCACGGACCACGGCCGCCGGCAGCGCGGTGTTCCGGTCGCCAAGGGCGGAACGGATGCCCAAGAACAAATTGGCCAAATCGCCGAAGCAGATGACGATGGCGTGGTCGAAGGTGGTGATTGCTGGACCGACATGACGTTGGTTGACGCCAATTCCCCTCTGGTCTACCAGGCGGCTGAGGCGGTTCGGAACGAATTCAATCTCAGGGCGTGGAGCGTATTCTGGGGTATGAAGGTGCAGGAAGAGAGTATTGATATCCTGGCCGAAGAGCTGAACATGACGCCAAATGCGGTTCTGCTGGCGACCTCTCGCCTCACGGAGAGCTTTTGCGCGAAGTTGAATTGCCTTCTGGTACGCCAGGCGCTTCGGACCATTGGAAATGACTTTGGCGAGAGGACGCGGGAAATCTTTTGGCGCATTGAGGTGCGCGGGGAGCGTGCCGTCGATGTGGCCGAGGACCTGAAAATGAAGCCGGCTGCCGTTAGGCGAGCGAAGCATCGCGTGAAGGAGAGATTCGAGGAAGAGTGGAAGGCGGTATCGGAGCAAGTCCGCCAAATCGCCGCGGAAGGTGACGATCGCAATGTTGGGGCGGCGACGTCTGGCGCCGATTACCTTGACGCCGATTGCGATCTGGTACACGAATTGCTACAGGCGATTCGGAGTGACTTCAGTGATACCACGTGGAGGATCTTCTGTCGTAGGGAGGTGCAGAAGAAGAGCATCGCCGAAGTGGCTAGGGAACTGAACGTGACGCAAAATGCTGTTCGACAAGCGACGTGTCGCGTGGCGAAGAGATTGCGCGATGAGTGGGAGGAATTGTCGGGCTAGACAATGGAAGTCGGCTCTTGCACTAGACGGCCCTCATGCTTTCGTCCTGGTTTCTTCTGGTGCTTTAGGTGGGTTTCTCCGGCTGCCGCAGTTTTCGCGTAACGGCCCAACGTTAATCCTGCTGAACACACGCTGCGCTAACAAACCGCCGTTGGACCGCGCATTGCTGACAGCATCGAATGGCCAATTGCTGTTCCAACCGAGGCCACCGGTGTTGCGGGCAACTGATCCAAGAGCTACCAAATCCTACGTGATTGATCGGAGCACAACGATGGAGGCCACTCGCTGTTTCCCGCGGGAACAGATTACCGCCTTTCTGCTTGGCACGCTCAACGATGAGGAAATGAGACGGATTGGCGATCATTTGGAGGGATGCCCCCGATGCCAGAACGTCGCGGACGAGTTGGAATCGCTCCCCGATGACCTGCGTGACCTGGTTCGACGACCGGCCCCTTCGCGGGAGTTATTGGACGAACCGCAGTGTCGACGGGCGCTGGCGAAGGCGCGAGCACTCTGGCCTTCGTTCGCCGCATCGATTCCGATTCGGTATGACAGAGGATCCTTGATCGCGGGACGCTACGAGGTGGTAGACGTCCTCGGCGGACCAGACAAGTCGGGCATGGGAGTCGTCTACGTATGCCGTGACGGGCGGGACCATCGTCATTGCGCGTTGAAGAGCTTCCAGGATCGCATTCTCGGAAATGCTCAAGCCGCTCAGGTTTTCCGCCGGGAGGCGGAACTCTGGATTGCCTTGGGGCATCACCCACACATCGTCTCGGCCAGAACGATCCGCAAGCCCGATGGCAGATTGTATCTCGTGCTTGAGTACATCGAGCGGGATGAGCAAGGTCGCAACCGCCTGAGCGATTACTTCGATGGTACGCCGTTTCCGTTGAAGCAGACGCTGATATGGGCCGTTCAGTTCTGCCGGGGAATGGAGCACGCCCTTGCGCACGGCCTTCACTGTCACCGCGACATCAAACCGGACAACATCATGATCGACAAGGGGCGTTTGAAGATCACCGATTTCGGCCTCGCCAAATCGCTGGACGGCGTGTCGCCTGGGGAGACAACCGAGACGCCGACCTTACCGATGCATGGTCTGACTTTGGTGGCCGCTCAGGAAGGCAGCACTTGCGGTACGCCGCCCTGGATGGCCCCAGAGCAATTCGGCGGCGCCGAGCACGCCGATGTCCGCAACGACGTATATTCCTTCGGTATCGTGCTTTTTCAGATGCTCTCGGGAGGAAGGCTGCCATTCATCGCAGACAGCCGACAGGAGTATGCGAAGTTGCATCGGCACGCATCCATTCCAGCGATCGAGTCGCCTCTGTCGTCCGTGGTCGATCGGTGCCTCGCCAAGCGTCCGGAGGAACGTTACCCTGACTTCGCAAGCTTGCGCAGAGATCTAGAAGCCTGTGCCGCGGACTCGAATGTCGACGTGCCAGTTGTTGAGGGATTGCCTGAGACCGTGGAACGGCTAAAGGACTGGGCCTCAAGCCTGTGTTGCCTTGGACGTTACGAGGAAGCGGCGGACTTTGCGGATCGGGCCGTGGCAAAAGACCCCAACCACGTCCCTTCGTGGATCAACCGAAGTGTCTGCTACTTGGGCTTGCACGATGCCCGTCGGGCCCTCGAGTCAGCGAAACAGGCGATCGCGTTGGACGAGAATGATGCCTTTGCACAGAACAATCTCGCGTGCGCGTATCGTCGGCTGGAAGAGTGGGAAGATGCGATATCAGCGGCTCAGCGAGCAATTCAACTCGACCCGGGATTACTTGCTGGGTGGAACACTTTAGGCGGCCTATATCAGACTTGCGCGAAATGTCCACAAGATTATCAAAAGGCGGCCGACTGCTACGGCGAGGCGTTGGAGATCGACCCGTTCTTCTTTGACGGTTGGATGAACCTGGCCGCAACGCACGTCTGCATCGGCAATCTGGCGGAAGCACTCAGGGGATACGAACGGGCAGCCCAGATCGACCCCGCAGACGCGCTTGCTGTCGAGCGTCGAGACGCCTTTCGGAAAGCGCGGGGATTCGTGGCCGTGGAGGAGTAACCATTCGGGACAACACAAAGGAGGCGATGATGAATAACGCTGCGACAAACGACTCAGATCTGAGGAAGCTGGCAGGGACGTGGAGATTGAGTCGTGCCGAACAAGACGGGATGGAATTCCCGGCCATCGGTGTGATTCACTTCCAGCAAAACGGGGATTACACCATGATTTGGAACTGGCGCACCTTGCAGCAAGGAACGGACTTACTGGACCCAACGAAAGCGCCCAAAGAAATCGACGTCGTGATCGAACGCGACTTCGATATCGCGACCAAGAAGCCAAGTCGCCAGGGAACAACCATGCCGGGGATTTACCAGCTTGAGGATGATACCTTTACGGCCTGCTACGGCAGGGACTTCGAGGTCCGTCCAACACGTTTCTCGTCCGACAACGACGGATGTCTGTTTGTCTGGAGACGTACGCCCCAACGCGCCTTTGCCAGACTAGTCCAATTTGCCGATGCCGAGCCTAACAGCCCGGCACAGGCGCCGGTATCTGCGAATGCCGGGCTCCCATCGGCTGGTTCTCCTGACTTCCCGTCGGAGCTGATTACGGCGGAACTCCGTGCGGTGTGTCTGCAAATTCGCAATGAAGAGCCAAGGCTCTGCACCAGCCTTGATAATGGGGCAAGTGAGCGCGTTCCGTCAGTCGTACGCCTCAGCCCTCGTACCCGCTCGCTTCTAGAGCAGCATCCTGGGCTAGAGCGTCTTTTCCCTGACTGGTGGACACGATCGGTCAGATGACGATCGCAGTGCAAAAGGGGCAGGTCCGGAGTCTTGACGTTTTGCGTGAGAGCGAGGCATGCGTCGCCCTTTGCACTCGGTCACAGCAAGTGGAAATCAATCCCTTGCCCACACTCTCTCGTTTCGTATTCTACACAGCACAAATCGATTGCCGCGATCGATGGCGATAGACCAACGCTATGCCGATCGTGACCACCGTGACCGTAAGAAACATGGTCGGGTAGGGGGGAAGATTCAGTATCCGCGAGCCGTGAATAATTCCACCCACGGCGGGCTGGCCGATCAGGCTCCCGACATCGAACATGGTCAACATCAGTAGTGTTGATATTCCTCGGTATCGGCTGGGAAACGTAGCGTTACAGCCGACCATTACGGCTGGTAGTAGGAACGCATGGGCTACACCAGCAGATACGGCGGGGATGGCCAATAGCCACTCGTTCGTCACAAGTAGGTATGACAGCATGGAAATGATCGAGGCCGCCAAGCCCCACAGAATCACCGGACGCCAGCCGATCCGGTCGGTCAGCCGACGCGTGCAGATCCTGACCAACAGCGCCGCGACGGCGTACACCACGAAAAATACCTTGATCCCGGGAATACCAAGCTCGCGTGCGTAGGCCCGCAAGAACGTGTGTGGCAGCCCAACGGCGATCCCGATTCCGACGCCAACCAGCAGAATCGCACCGGGGTGGTATCGCCGCAGTAGGGCCAAGACTGGTGGCCGTCTGCGCAACTCTGAACCACCTGCCTTCCGGGTTGACACGGCAACCAGTAGGAACGAGGCAAAGCTCGACGCAGCCGCCAGTAAGAAGAAGCGTTGGATTTCCTCCGGGCCGATTTCGCCATCCGCGAAGAGGAGATCGCCCAGTATCGGTCCCAGGGCGAATCCCACGAAGCCGGATGTCCCCAAGATTCCAATCATCTCGGCCATGCGAGCCTGCGGTGCGCGGAGCGAGATGTACGTTAAGGACGACCCAAACGCGCCTGCAATGCTGGACATGTACAGCATTCGCACCAAGTAGATCCCGATACCGTCTACGCGCGTTATCGCCAGATGCGCCAGCATGCTGACCGTACATAGAAGCAGAGAAAACAGCCAGACTCGCCTTGGACCATAGCGGTCGATACCCACGCCCTGGACAAAACGCACCGCCAACGCTCCGATCATACCGGCGCCAACGATGAGCCCTAAATCCATTTCGGTTCCGCCCAAATAGGTGACAACATCGGCGTAGCAGAACATCAGGCTGAACGTCACCACCAAGCAGCAGTTAGCTATGTAGCAACCCCAGAAGGTCGCATCGTAGACTCGTTCCTGCTGACACGGCGGCTCGGCCGTTGCAGGACTCGCCTCGCACGGATTTGCGCATTGGGGGATTGGAAATGGTGGTTTCATCGAGAAATCGGCAGCCGAGAGTTTCCAGTAGGATCTGGCGGGTGCGGAGTGCAAACGTGCAAATATACTACTCTGGCACCTTGTTGGTTAGGTGGCAGGGGCTGGATCACCAGCCACTTGAGCCGTACCATCGTGGCAGATGGAATCGGCCCTGTTTCTATGGAGCACATGACATGAGCACGCTGGTTGGTGGAATCGAAGGTGGTGGTACCAAGTTTGTTTGCGCGGTCGGCACTGGGCCTGACGATATTCGCGACGAAATCCGCTTTCCGACCACATCGCCGCAGGAAACGATCGACCAATCGATTCAGTTCTTCCAGGAACAACGGGCAAAACACGGCGATTTGGCGGCCATTGGCATTGCGTCTTTCGGACCGGTGGATCCAAATCCGGCTTCATCCAAGTTTGGCTACATCACGACAACGCCCAAACCTGGTTGGCAGGACACCGATTTCGCCGGAATGGTTCAGCGAGCTCTAGGGATTCCTGTTGGCTTCGACACGGATGTGAATGTCGCCGCGCTGGGCGAGGCACGCTGGGGAGCCGCCCAAGGATTGGACAGCTTCATCTACTTGACTGTGGGTACCGGCATCGGAGGCGGCGGATTGATCGGTGGCCAGATCATGCACGGCCTGATCCATCCGGAAATGGGGCACATTCGACTGCCACACGACCGTGATGCCGACCCGTACCCCGGCGGCTGCCCGTTTCACGGCGACTGCCTGGAAGGTCTTGCATCCGGTCCGGCAATCGAAGCTCGTTGGGGGCAACCAGCGACGGAGCTACCCCCAGAGCATTCCGCTTGGCCGCTGGAAGCCGAATACTTGGCACTGGCGCTATCGAATTTTGTTTGCACACTGTCCCCGCAACGCATCATACTGGGCGGCGGCGTGATGAAGCAGGAACAATTATTCCCGCTGGTTCGCGAGAAGCTGCAGCACTACCTAGCTAACTACGTGCAGTCGCCGGCGATCCTTCACGACATCGATCAGTACGTCGTTCCGACGGGGCTGGGCAACCGGTCCGGCGTCCTCGGGGCGTTTGCGTTGGCGCAACAGCAAGCGCCGTGAGACGCTACAACTTGGCGTCCAACACCTGTCTGTAGTGGGCCGCGAGGTTCGACGCGGCGACGCGTGCGTCCAGCCCCTTTTCTGCTCGTAGTCGAGCGAATCTGCAGAGTTGCTCTCGACGGTGAACGTCCTTAAGTAGGCTGGTTATTGCGACTGTTAATGAGATTGGATCGTCGACCGGCACCAATTCCGCCGCCGATGAAGCGTGTGGGAAGATCTCGCGCGTCCCACCGACGTCGGTTGCCACGACAGGTGTTCCAGAGGCCGCGGCCTCCAACAGGACCCGCCCAAGCGGCTCCTGCCGTGCCGCATGACAAAGCACGGTCAACTCGTTCAACAGACGCGGTACGTCCTCTCGCACGCCAAGGAATGAAAAATGCCCGGTGAGTGGTGCGGTCGACGTTGCTTCGAGCAGTTCTCGTTCGTAGTCAACGGCTTCCTGTTTCTGCGAGTAGCGTTGCCCAACGACGAGGAAATGGGCATCTGGGACCGTCGCGACGATATGTCGTGCGGCTTCGACCAACACGTCCAACCCCTTGCGCATGCCGATCTGCCCGATGGCACCGACCAAGGGCACGTGACGCGGCAGCCCTAACGCCTGATGCAGGTATCCGGTAGAGGGACGCGGACGAAAACGATCCAGGTCGACGCCGTTGAACAGAACGTGGGTTCTTGAGCCGTCCAGTCCTGCGGCGACAAACCAGTCTCGCGTGGCCTTTGACACGGCCAGCACTCGCCGGTGTTGGTTCATATCGGCAATGACGGTCGAACTCACTTTGAGAATGTCACGCAAATGACCAATGCTCGGCACGCCGAGTTCGGCCGCGATTGGGCCAGTCAGCCGGCTCATCGACAGGCTGTTTGCGTGCAGCAGATCGGGGCGAGCCTCGACAATCGCGGCGTTGACTCGGCGTCGACATTCGTCGAGACTCAATCGAGTACCGCAGTCGTCGTGTAGACTCAGCGGAACATGCGGCACGGGACGATCCACCAGTGTTTTTGCCAACGGACCAGTGGGCGGTGCAGCAATGCAAAGATCGAATCCTGCCGATCGGACACCGTCGATCACGGACAGCAAAGAACGCTCGCCGCCGTTCAGTGAGGCGTATTCGCAGACGATCAGCACTCGCGGCACGCGTAAGCCCTTGGTCAGTAATCGGCGAGTTGTCCCTCAGGACGCCCCACCTGCGTCTAGCGTCATCAACAGCTCAGCGACCGCCCGCCACGTTCAGCTGGACGCAGTAGAACCCCTGCCTTGCTGTTATATACAGCGTCTTGCCTTCCGGGCCGCCAAATGTGCAATTGGCCGGTCCTTCGGGCGTGGCGATCTTGGCTACCAGTTTGCCTTGCGGGGCCCAGATCCAGATGTGACCTTGGCCGGCACAGTAGATATTGCCGCGCTCGTCGATGGTCATGCCGTCGCCGCCGCCCGGTGCGTCCAGGTCCATGTCGGCGAACTTGCGACCGCCCGCCAGCGTACCGTCCGGCTGCACGTCGTAAGCCCAGATCGTCTTTGCGCCGTTGTCGACCACGTACAGAATCCGGTTGTCCAGCGAGAGAATCAAGCCGTTGGGGCGCACCAAGTCGTCGATCACTCGGGTCAACTTGCCTCGGCGGGGCAGGAAATAGACGCCCTCCACTTCCATTTCCATGTCGTCGCGATTGCCGTATCGCGGGTCGGTGAAGTAGACGCCGCCTTTGCCATCCATCACCAAGTCGTTCGGGCTATTCAGTTTCTTGCCTTCGTATTCCTCCGCAAGCACTGTGATCTCGTCGCCAAACTGGCGAGACAATCGGCGAGCGCCGCCTTCACAGGCGTACAACGCAGCGCTTGGTGTAAACATCAATCCGTTCGCTCTGCCAGATTCTTCGCGAAACGCTGTGACTTCGCCGGTTTCCGGGTGGAAAGCGTTGATGCGTTCGTTGGGGATGTCCGAAAAGTAAACCCTGCCGTCGGGCCCCTGGGCTGGTCCTTCGGTGAAACGGAATCCGTCGGCCAGTTTTTTCACTTCGGCACCCTCGGGCACAACCGGTGCGTTGGCGGCAGGCTCCTCGGCTGTTTCTGCAGCATCCACCCGTCGACCGGCTTCTGATTCCAACAGTTCGATGGATTTGAACTTGACGTCCATTTCCTGGCCGCCGTGAAGTTGCAGGCCAAAGAAGCCTTCTCGACGACCGGGATCGTTCGGCAAATCGGCCGTTTTCACACCATTCACGTGTACGACGACGCGCTGACTGTGCGCTGAAACGGTCATCTCGTTCCAGTCGCCCGGTTTGAAACAACGTTTGACCAACTCTGCGTCTGGTTTGGCTACCCACGCTCGACCGCCTGTTTCGTACAGGCCACCGGCGTCGTTGGCCGCGTCGATTTCCGCTTGAAAACCGTGAACTGCCACAGGACCGTCCACACGGTCGACGCGGAAGTAGAAGCCGCTGTTGCCGCGATTAGCTCGATAGACCACACGGGCCGTGAAGTCGCGGTATCGTTCGTTGCTCAGCAGCATCCCGTGACGGTTTTCCGATGCCGGACTGAGACCTTGGACTACACCGTCGTTGACTGTCCACTGGCCGCCGGGTAGAGGCGTCCAACCGTCCAGTGACTTGCCGTCAAACAGCGGTTTCCACACACTGGCGCCTAGATCTTTGATGCGAATGTTGCGCCAGCGGACCCACACAGGATCCTCGCGACCGCCCACGCCGTGGATCTGCAACGCGATGAAGCCCGATTGGGTCATCGAGTCGACCAGGTCCGCTGCGGGCACTCCGTTCAGCCACGTCTTGATCGAATCGCCGATAGCCTGGATGCGAAAGTGGTTCCAATCGTTCTGCTTGAAAGCGTACCGTGCCGCCACATTTTGCTCCAACGTATTCAGCCAGCCGCGGCGGCTTTCGTCGTAAATGCCGCCAGACCAGCCGCGATCCGATGGATCTATCTCGACCTGATAGCCGTGGACGCGACCTTTTCTGTATTCCGGAATACTATGGCTGCGAATCTGGATTCCCGAGTTCAGCTCAGGGTGGACTTTGAACTCCAGTTCTAGAACGAAATCGCCGTACTCTTTCTCCGTACACAAAAAACTGTTGGACGTGTTGGGAACCGAAGTCCCAACGATGTCGCCGTCCTCGACCGCGTATTTGGCCACACCGCCTCGTTGTGTCCAACCATCCAGACTTTCTCCATCGAACAGGCAGACCCAACCGTCTTCGCCTTCCGTCGTTTGTGGGTCTGCATTCACAGGAAGGCATATCGCGACAATCACGAACGCAAATGTGGTGAATCGAATCATGGTACTTTCTCCTAATCATCAAAGTCTCGTATTGGCTTTCGCCACGCGCAGCATTCGCGCTACTAGCCATCGAATTCTTGTCTTCCAGCATGCATTCTCAGTTGCGGCCCACAACCGCTTGGACTACTACTTCGTCACGAAGGATCTCGTCCTGGTACACACCGGTACCCGTAGCTGGCCATTGTAGCAGCAGATTGACAGAGATGTCTTTCTCCGCCTGATCGATCCGCATTTGTTTTCTTGCCATGCAAAATGGATGGAAGACACATCAATACCTTCACAAGAGGGGGAATGTCGTGTAGGTTCAGTGGCTGAATGGGGATCGGGATTGCTATCATTTGCCACGGCCTGCCCGCCCCCAGCGGTCTAGCTGAGAGCGACCCGGGCAGCCGACCTACTTACCACACCGATTCTCGGTTCCGAGGTACTAAATGGCCAGTGAGAAAACGGGC
Source organism: uncultured Pirellulaceae bacterium (assembly GCA_964617665.1). GTDB lineage: Bacteria > Planctomycetota > Planctomycetia > Pirellulales > Pirellulaceae > JADHUC01. The sequence continues at coordinate 31,506 of CAZUAH010000027.1, read as the reverse complement.
AATCTGGTAGGGATCGACCTGGGCACGACGGAGGCGGTAGTCGCCTATGTGGACAGAACTGGCACGGCAACGACGATTCCCAATCGCGAAGGCGAACCGTTGACTCCCAGTGCCGTTTATCTGGATGGAAACAACGCAGTTGTCGGCCGAGCTGCGAAGCAAGCGGCAAGCCACCAGCCTGACAAAGTCGCCGTTCTGATCAAACGTTCCATGGGCCAGCCGTTGTATGCTCGCACGGTGGACGGACGGCAATTCCGGCCGGAGACATTGTCGGCCATCGTTTTGCGTAAGCTGAAACAAGATGCCGAGCGGCGTATTGGTCCGATTTCACAGGCAGTCATCACAGTACCGGCCTTTTTCGACGACACGCGCCGCCAAGCTACCGAAGCCGCCGGACGCATTGCCGGTTTCCAGGTGTTGGATATTATCAACGAACCCACAGCCGCCGCCTTGGCCTACAGCCTTGAAGGAAAGCTGGATCAACGGACGTCCCCTTCAACCGAGCCCAAGGGCGAATCGACAACAGCTCTGGTCTACGATTTGGGCGGAGGTACGTTTGACGTGACGGCCGTACGGCTGGAGGACAAGCGATTCAGGACGTTGGCTACCGACGGGGAAGTGGAATTGGGGGGAAGGGAATGGGACGATAGGATTGTCGATTTCTTTGGCGAGCAATTCGCCGTCCAACATGGCTTCGACCCCGCACGCGATCCTGCAGCCGGGCCGCGCTGGCGGGAGTCGGTCGCCAACCAGGCGGAATCCATCAAGAAGCTGCTAAGCCAATTGACCTCGGCACCGATCGAGTGTTTCTGTCGAGACCGGATGTTGCGTTCGTCATTGACCCGCGCGGAATTCGAGCGGCGCAGCCGTGACCTGTTGATGCGGACACAAGTTGTGACGGGATTCGTCGTTCGCGAACAAGCCCGATTGGCGTGGAACGAATTGGATCGAGTGTTGCTCGTGGGTGGTTCGACGTGGATGCCGATGGTACGTGACATGCTGAAGAAGGTGACTGGCCAGGAACCGGACGATAGTCTGGATTCCGATCAGGTGGTTTCCCACGGGGCCGCCCTCTTCGCTACGATCCGAGCCCTCCAAAGAAACGAAGACCAATTGGTCTTGCACGAAGATGTCGAACAAGAACTGCGAGGCGTGGCGGTGCAGGATGTCAATTCGCACAGCCTGGGAATTGAAACCTATGACCAACGGACCGGACAGGCGGCTAACACGATCCTGATTCCCCACAACACGCCGTTGCCGGTCGCCGCGAGACAAGTGTTTCGCTTGACCAAGCCGGGTGCCCGATCGGTTCGCGTCAAGGTGCTGGAGGGCGAAGCTCCAGAGGCATCGGCCAACATTCTGCTTGGCGAGTGCCAAATCACCAACCTGCCGTCCAATCTGCCCGCTCAATCGCCGATTCAGGTGCGTCTGAGTTACGGTTCCAACGGCCGCGTGAATGTGATGGCATTGGAAATGACCGGCGGTGCGTTGGTCCAGGCGAACATGCAACGCCAGTCCGGATTGACCGCCGAGGATATCCGCCGTGAAGCCGATTTCGTCCAGAGCCTGTGTATTCAATGAACGATTCCTTTGACCCTTATTGGCAGTGGTTGATGATCCCGGCGGACCGTCGGCCACCCAGCCCTTACGACTTGCTGGGGCTGCAGCCGTTTGCATCCGACGGGGAAGAAATCGAACGCGCTTTTCAACAACGGTATGGATTGGCCCGCCGCTATCAGGTAGGCGAGCACAGCCGCGAGGCCCTGCAGTTATTGAGAGAGTTGTCCGAAGCGTACGATTGTCTGACTTCGCCACATCGCAAACAGCAATGCGACCGAGAATTGCGCGACCGCTCCGGAATGCCTGAGTCGGCTGCGTCGCAGCCCCCAGTTCCCGAAACCGTCCCAACGTATCATCCACCGGTGCTCCCTGCCACCAATGCCCCGGCCGCGTCGTCCTCTCCCGGGCCGCCAACGGCCGACGCACCGGCGTCGACCGCGGGTCGCCAGCATTTGTGGCGTGTCACCGACCGGAACGGCCGTCAGTCGGAACCATTGACGCGGCAGCAGATGGACAACGCCGCCGCGCAGGGCCTTATCACACCAGATTGTCTGTTGTGTCGTGACGACTGGGCCAAGCCGGTAGCAGCTCAGGCGATGTATCCTCACCTGACGCCGCCGGATGGTCTGCGCGTGCTGGTCGAGGTGTTGCGCAATCGACTGGGGCAAGTGGCCATCCTGGGTGCGGTTGTGGCGATTGGCATCGTGTTGATGGCCGCGGATATTTTCCTACAGGCTTCACACCCTGCTTTGTTCGTCGGCACGGCGTTGGTCGGTCTCTTGGGGCTGTTCTGCCTGACGACTTCCCTGTTGCCGTGGCGCCCCTTGCTTGATTTCTTGCCGTTCTATTTGCTGCGGTCACAGATGGGCGATTGGCCGACGCGCGTATTACTGTGCGTCGTGGGGGTCGTGTGCCTGGCCGTTGCTTCGGGCGCGTTCGGGTTGCGCAGCGCGCGTGCCATCGCTCGTCGATGGCAGTCCGGTCCGGATATTGAACAATCGTATACGCATCCAACGAACCGGCACGTGCCTTCCGCGCCCCCCGTCGCCCCATTCTCTCGTCCGAGTTTCTCGCCGAGGCCCCCTTCCTCGGGTCCCGTTTCACAATCGCCCGCTGATCCTCCGCTCGTATCGGGTTGGTCGCACAAGCACGCAATTGACGGATATGCGAGAACGCTCGCTTTCAGTCCCTGCCGCACCCGGATCGTGACCGACGGTCTCCACAACGCGATGCACCTGTGGCGACTGTCCGATGGGAGGTTTCTGCGGTCATTCGACGGACATACCAGTTCATTGCTAGATGTCGCCTTTCACCCAAACGGCAACCTCGTCGCCAGCATTAGCCGCGACAAGACGATGCGTTTGTGGCGAGTGAACGACGGCAGCCTCCTTGAGACTTGGGATTCTCAAGGGGCCCACGGGCCAAAGTGCGTCGCATTCAGTCCCAACGGTGTTCTCCTAGGGATCGGTTCGAGAGATCGGATCGACATGTGGGGAATCACGCCGGGAGAATCCACTCGGCAAGCCCAGCAACTGTACACGGCGAGCGGCGATGGAATCGACGCGGACTGTTTGGCCTTTAGCCCGGTTGATGCCCTGCTGGCCATCTCAGGTTTGCACAACAGCGTCAGCTTGCTGAAGCTGAACTCCGACCATTGTCAACTCGTGCGCGCGTTCTCTGGCAGTAGTCGTTCCTACCGCAGTCTGGCCTTCAGTCCGGACGGCAAGGTTTTGGCGGGGAGCGGCCATCCCGATGTGGTGGACTTGTGGCGAGTATCAGACGGCGAACACTTGCGCTGTTTGAAGGGCAACGATAGGAGTCCAGGCTGCATTGCGTTTCATCCTGGCGGTGAAGTACTGGCCAGTGGTGGGAAGCGAATTGTACTGTGGAGCGTCGCCGATGGAAGATGCATTGGTGAGCTGCGGGACACTCCACGCGCGGCTCACCGCGCCTCGATCAATGACTTGGCTTTCAGTCGTGATGGCGCCCACCTAGCTTATTGCGCCCAGCGAATCCATGTCTGGCAGCTGAGTGATCCACCCGTGTCTTCGGCAGCACCAACTTCGCCCATTAAGCTAGGCCCTCGTTTAGATGTAGGCCAGGCGCTGACCGTGGAGAATCCACCCGTTCTGATCGAGGATTTCCAACCAACCCAAGGACCGCCTGGCACAGAAGTGACCATTACGGGAAGCGGGTTTCGTCACGCCGAAACCGTTGCCTTCTCGGGCATCGCGAATCACCAGCCCGTCGAGTTCACTGTGGTCTCGGACTCGGAAATCCGGGCCGTCTTTCGGCCCGAAGCCGAATCGGATGATTCCCAGTATGCCATCCAAGTCGACACGCCCCAGGGGTGCGCTGTGACCGTGCCAATCGGCACGTCACCACTCTCTGATAGTACCTCTAGGGCGCACTCGAAAATGTGCCTCCTGGTGGCCGAGCGTGGGATCTTCAGCGGTGTGCACAATCGGTTGTTTGTCTCCCGAGGCGGTACGTTCGGTGGCGGCGTTGGCAATTCCGTTTACCTAATGGGCGACGCTACGATCTCGAGTGTAGGGGTCAAAAACGTTATCTATCATACCCCGCAACATCGCAGTTCCCTACCGGATTCGCGCGGCCCAGGCACCAAACGGATCGAGGTTCCGGCTCTGTATCCTTGCTTTGTGGAATCGTTGTTCTTGTGCGAGGGCTAAAAGACGCTTATGCCTTACATTACACAATGCCCCGATCAAAACTGTAACAAGTACATGCTACTGGAAGACCACGAACGTGGCTTGGTGCTGCATTGTCTGTGCTGCAAGAAACCCGTTTGGCTGCCCGCATTGAAGGACGGCCGAGAGGTCGAGTCTGATGGTGAGATCGTCGCTTCGCGCCCCCGTTTCATTGTGAAGCGTTGCCCAAAATGCCAAACGCCGCTACGGATCGATCCGGCCAACTTGCTGCAAGCCGTGCAATGCATCGAATGCAATTTCTGGGGTCTGATCCCCTGAGTCCTATCTACGCCTCGCTTAAAGCGGCTCTGGGGGCAGAAACTCCACTGCCCTAGACAAGCGGAACACAGAGATGTTAGCAGTCGCACTTCGCCTATCGAAAACGTCTCAGGTAAGGGGAAGAACGGATACACTTAGTTTGGCGAGATTCCGTCGGCGCGCGTGAAGGTGATTGTCCCATTTCGTCTCTGCAAAGCCTCCGCGAGAATCGAGGCCCTTCTCCGCCCCCGGCACCTTACGTCCGTCCGCTTGCTTCAGTCGTCAAAGGGGCTTGTCGGCTTTTCTTCTTTCGGTGCCAATTCGGGATGCAACTCCACATCGTCCTGGCGGACCCGTTCCGGTTCCTCCTGCCGTACCTCTTCCACTTCCTTGGCTGCCACGATCAAGTTGACCAAGAAAATCGCGGCCGCGCCGAGCAAGATCAAGATCGGAGCGAGCGGAGTGGCCCAGATATCGCCGGTCCCGGCCTCGACCAGTGTCCACATCCAGTTCGGGATCTGAAGCAATGTGTAGTCGTCGAAGTCGTCAAAACCGTACACCCAAAGCTGCACGAACGTGGGTATCGCAGCGCCTAGTAACAAGAGGAGATTGTGTACGAGGAAAGGCAGCAACAGGCCAAAGTTCAGGTAGCGTCGAATCCACAGAACCAACAATCGGCCGATGCCCAAATACGCGGCGACGTAGGCGCAGAGCAGCAGCGTGAACGAAGAGAACTCCGGTTGATCCGGAGCGCAACGATCACCCTTCCATTCGGCGATGAGTGCCGCGGCGGCGGCCAGCAGTCCAACCGCGGTGAGATTAACTACGGCGAAAACGTAACCTGTGCCCGATCCAGGATTGAACCAAGTGAAGAATGCTCGGCCCATGAAACTCTGCGGTAACCGACGCTTGACGCGCGGCGACAATTGTGCCAACTCGCCCGTCATCAACGAGCCCATTGTCATCCAGTGTATTCCCGAACATGCCATGAAGAAGTATGGGATTTCGTCCCACCGATAGCTCAACCAGTAGTACATCACCCAACCGGTGAACAGAATCTGATGCGCCAGCATGACCACGCGCAGTTTGGTCGAGCGATTGTCGCTGGCAAAGCTCAGTTGGGCTCCCGCCGCTAAGAGGAACAACAGGAAGTACCCGACGTATCCGGTGAGCAACGGCAACTGACCGATCCAGAACTCGCTTTCGTCGTAAGGTGTCGCATCAGCTTCGACCACGATCGTGACAGAAAGACAGCACCAGCCAATCGTCGCCCCGACTAGCGCCAGCAAAAGGACAACTGACAACAGAATCTGCAGATGCCGGATGTGCGTGATTGTGGCGACCAGCAAGCCAAACACCGACAGGAGCATCGATGCCAAGAATGTATAGACCAGGAACAGCATGATCGTGATGATGTCAATGCCGCGCAATAGATAGGTGAAGGCGATACAGGGCGAGAGAGCCGAGTAATAGACGATCATCTGAAGCACGGCACTGCCGAGCTTGCCCGAGACAATCTGGCGAGATGAAAGAGTTGTGATCGATAGCAGATCAAACGTACCGTCCTCGCGCTCGGCCGCCAACGAACGGTAGGCTGCGAAGGGGACGATCAGCATTAGAGGGACGGTCAATATGATGGCATAACCCACCAGCAAGAATGAACCGCTCGGAGCGTAGTACACGCTACGTCCAAGGATAGCCACGGCAAGCAGCGACCATCCCCAACCGCAAATGAGCAGCAGAATAAAGGTGACAAGGAACTGCTTGCTCTTGAGCGCCTGCCTCGCTTCTTTGACCAAAATCGGATTGAGTTTCTCGCCCGCTCGCTCGATCCACTGGTCTACGCGGTCCCAAGTGCTTCGCTTGGCGGCAAATGGGGAATCGGATTCTTGGCTGACAACACTCATGCTGTTAATGACCAGTGACGAACGAACATACCTACTGCACGATCCCTTGGGTTACGTGCAAGAACACATCTTCCAATGACTTCTCGTGGCTGCCAAATTCGGCGATGCGGAAATCGGCCAAAACCATTTCTCTCAAGAAATCCGCTTGCTCTTCTCGCCCGCCTTCATGAGTGAATCGCACGAGTTCCCCGTCAACGAGGATGTCTTGCACGTCGTCGCGTTCAGCAAGCCAGTTCTGCAAAGCGGTCCCGCCGCCCAGGACACGCACTTTGACTTCGCTCAGTTGCGTATGCCCCCTTTGAATCTCCGCTACTGTGCCTGTAGCCAGAAGACGCCCCTGTTCGATAATTCCAACGCGATCGCAGATCTCGGCCAGTTCTGTCAGGATATGCGAGCTGACCAAGATCGTCTTGCCGTCAGCGGCCATCTGTCGAATCATCTCACGCAATTCAATACGAGCACGCGGATCCAGCCCGGCAGCCGGTTCGTCGAGGACCAGGACGGACGGGTCGTGAATCATCGCTCGCCCCAGGCACAGACGTTGTTTCATGCCCTTCGACAGGCCGCGGATCGGCTTCTCGGCCAACGGGTCAAGTCCGGTGAAACTCATCGTGTGTCGCAGCGCCTGATGACGCTCGCGACCGACCAAGCCATAGGCCCGAGCAAAGAAGTCCAGGTATTCTTGGCAGTTTATGTTTGGATAGGTACCAAAATAGTCGGGCATAAAGCCCAGCCGACGACGCACCCGATCCGGATCGTTCACCACCGAAAAGCCATCGACCATGGCATCGCCGTACGTCGGCAGGTCAAGCGTGGCGAGAATCCGCATGCTGGTCGTCTTACCCGCGCCGTTTGGACCGATGTATCCAAAAACCTCGCCCGCTGGTACATCGAACGAAACGTCATCGACCGCTCGCGTGCCACCGAAGTACCGGTGCAAGCGGCGAAGTTCGATCATGGGTTGTGTCGAGGTCGTGGCGGTGATCATGTTGGGTCGGCGGATGGGATACGGGATTCGTGATACGCGATTCGGGATGCGAGTTCTGGAGGCTCTCTTTCTGAACTATCGCTTCAAACGAGTCACCCGGAATCTGGGGCCTACCATCTTCCGGAGATAACGTGGAAACTTGCTTCTTCTCGCGATGCTTCGTGAGCCAGCGGTGCTTCGGCTGAAGTTTCTGTGATTACGATATAGGTGCGGGGTTTCATCTTCTCCACTTCCGTGTAGATCGCTCGTTGAACGCCTCGCTCCAGAATCCCCTGGGCAAACACGGGAGGCTGCAAGTTCTGGTCAATGTCCGACCACCAAGAACGACCGAATCCAAACGAGCTTCGATAGTATCTGGGATCGAATCCAACGGGCAGCGTGGGGCGATTCTCATCGTAGGCCGACCGCAGACGCTTTGCCGCCTCGGACGGTTGGATTGGCTGAGGTTGGAACTGTTTGCCCGCCTCGATGTTCTCTGCCCAGTGGTAACGGCCGGCTGAATCGCAGATCAGCACTTCTGCGACATCCGCCTTGAAGTTGTTGGTTACGCGCGGTGCGGCTTTTGAGCCTTCGGGCTCATTGACGCCTAGGCTCCCGCGACTTTTATGCGACCGGACGACCATGAACTGCGCCGTGGAACGTGCACCTAGATAGCCGGAAGTCAGACGCTGGCCTTCGTCCCAATCTAACCAGCGGTCGGAACTGCGACGACGTTCGGAAGGATAGGGTTCTACTGTGTAGAAGGCCGCGTCCGTGGGAAAGTGCAAGCCGCGCGATGGCGCAAGGCCTGCGTAGTACGTCTGCCGAGACCAGGAAACCGCACGCCCTGTGGTCTGATCGATTTCAGTGAAGCTGCGGACTCGAGCGCGAGTCCCCAGGCCATCTGAGATCAAAGCATAGTTCAGCAGCGCAAACGTAACCAATCCCGCTCCGACCGGCACTGTGATCAGCAGCAGGTAGAGCCGCTTCCTCTTTCGCAAGAAGTAATAGTTGACCGGACCGATTACGACAACAAATAGCGTAATCAGCACCAAGTATGAAGTTACCGGAGCGCTCCCGACTCCCGGAATCATCAGATTCCAGTAGTCCTTGTTTTCTCGATGCAGGGACATACCATGCCGGCGATACCACATCCAGTTTTCGTCGCCGATTTCGTTCATCAGCCAACTGTTTCCATATGGCCCTGGCCGAAACGGTTCATTCGTCCGCATTGCGACGACACGTCCCAGATTGACGTCTCGCGTCACGAAAGCCGTCTGCGTGGGACTCGTCGCAGGCTGAAAACCTCCGGCCGCTGCAAGGATCTCCACCAACGACGATTGGTCGGGAACATCGCCACGCCGGTACGCCGGTTGATACAGTTTGTCGAGGCCCTGTACCGTCTGCCTACCGCCCTGAGTCTTGTCGGGGAGCGACCAACCGCGAAGCGCACTCGGTTCGCCATCGGAGTCCGTGATCGACGGAAGTTCCAACAACTCCTCCAACTCCTTCAAAGGTTGGGCATCAAGCGGCATGTCGTACACGCACAGTGTCGGCCCCGTCGCGACCCAATCGCGAATCGCTCGCCATTTGTCAGGATGTGAGTTCACCAGGGAATTGAGATCGTCCCACGATACGAATGTCAGATCGAAACACGTATAGTCGATCCATTTCGTGGGCAAGTCGCTTGGCGGCCGCATCTCGACCTTTGGCAATTGATCCAGGAACTGTAGCGTGAATCTATCCGTTACCTCGGATTCAAGACCTAAGGACGAGAAATCAGTGCTGTCGTTCGGATCGGGATTCAGAACGGCCAGATAACGGATATCGGGCAGGCGATTGACTTCCTCGGCGCCTCTTGCCTCCAACTGGGCCGACCGCAAGTTGTGCTGACGGTTGGCGTTCGGTGGGGCATCGGAATCGACAATCAGGATCGTCGGCGTTGCCTCGCTCCAATTCCGCCAGTTTCCAGTGTTGCGTCTGGGGATGCCAGCTTCGGCCGACATATCCTTCAACCGCTGGCCATCCTCGTAAACTTCGATGATGAGGGCGGTCCACTGGTTCGACTGCGGGATCGAAACGATTTGCTGCACACGCGCGGTCTTCTCTGGAATCTCGATGTACGCAGTCACCGACGATGCGTTGTCTCCCCAACGCCATGAGCGCGGAGTCAACTCGACTCGAATCGTCCGATCGGGACTAGTGGGACCGGCCAACAGATTCGTTGCAGTAATGCGCAGAGGTCGATAGCCGTTTGAGTTTACCCAATAGGTGTCGATGTCGAGTCTCAGACCGTTTTTCGGCGCGGTGCCCATGGGAAGGTTGATGACGCCGCCTGTTCCGGCCAACGCCGAACTGAGAAGAAGCGGTTGCATGCACGACAGCAAGATCAAAGCCTTTGCAGTACGCATGTTCCGTTTCTCCAAGTGCACTTTCCGGCAACCGGCCCAGCACCCTACTCCGGGTCTTGCGGAGGGATGATTTGCGGCGGCGGCTGTTCGCTGGCAAACGGCGTTCCCCCGACGGGTTTCTCGCGGACGATGCCGAACACAGTCGCCAAAATGTAGGCAAAGCCAAAGAATGCCGCATAGCAAACGAACGCCACCGCCAGACTCCCCACAGCGATGGAAATCGCGGCGGCCCAGGCCTTGTTCTGCATCTCAACGTTAGGGTTGAGCGCAATGGCAAGAACCCACGAGAAGAGCCCGCAGATTGCGGTAATCGCGAGTAGCCGTCGAACGGTAAAACGAGGAATCAGCATAGAGATGATTGTTGCAGAGCCGCTGTCGTTTGCAAGAGAGAGAAGTTTGGCAGATTGCGGAGGGTGTGCGCACCGCAATCCCGAGACCTACGAGAGAGTCTTCGTCTGACGGTTGCCGATCTTGGCACCTATGCTGGTCAGTTGCCCATGAAACAGGCAAAAGCAATGATCGAGTGGGCATAGGACCGCGTTGCTCTGGCTTGGCTCTTGGTAGGAGTTCGGCGACGTTTTCGGTCATTTCAGACCGCTGAAGTCCGGTCCGTCTTGGGATTGAATCCCCATCTCGTCGAGCGATTTGCCTTCGCCTACTTCGAATTGTTGCCTAAGGACGGATTCCTCGAATCGCTTATCGCTGCGACGGAATAGCCAGATTCCGAAACCTAGTCCTCCCAGGACGGCCAGGAAGGCAAATCCTCCGATCCAGCCCCATAACGGGTTTGCGGCGCGTGGTTCTACCAGCCGTGGCGTTGTCGCCACAAGAAGTGGAGCCAGTTGACGCTGGCCTCTGTCGTGAGCACTAACGAAGCCTGTCTTGTATGCCCACAACTTGAAGTAAAAGCCCGCAATGCGGACTTGTTGGTTCACCTCGTCCCCTTCTGCCAAACCCTCCGGCAGATTCAGGACATCACAGTGCACTGGGTAACTGTTCTTGAATACGGGGGCCTCGCCGTCCTCCCGATTCTTGCCTAGCCGCACTTCCTCGTTGCCCAGCGGCACGAAAATGTCAATCTGGTAGTAGTGATTGATCCCGAAACGCTGTTGTATCGCTTCCTCGTCAACAAGGATTTTCTGCACGCGTCGTACCGTGCCAGTCAGCGTTATCAAACGCCCCTGCTGCGTCTGCGGTTTGGTAAGCATTGGTTCCAGCTCGAACGTGCCTTCCCTCTGCCGGTACAGGGCCGATGGATCACCGCGGCCTACAGCCGCAAGCATCTGATAGAAACACTCATGATCCTCGTCGACCAGCGGCTTGCGATTCGTGTCGCGTACACGGTCAAACAACCCCACGTCCATCCCTAAATCGCCTAAGACAACGTGACTGGAACTGATTCCGTTCTCCGCCTGGACGCGATCGGGCATCCACGCTACGCGCTCGGCAGCGAAAATCAACTCCGGCTTTTCGCCGCTGATATCACCTGTCTTTAGAAAAAGACCATAGAAACCGGATCGTTCGTCGATGTCTACCTCGCGTTGCCATGCATCGGGGATCTTGCGGCAGCAGACCAAGACCGGATAAGGGGCATTCGCAGGCTGGAAGCGGACCTGATAGTAGTGATCGAAATGAAGTCGAGAGGCGGTTTCGGCTGCAAGCTCCGATTGGTGAACGAACGTTGCTCGACCGTCCATCTTGAAGACGTCCATTCGATGGGCGGTCGGATCGCTTGCCAACTGCGACCAGGTCACATCCGTTCTTCGCCATGCTTCGATCTTGTCCAAGCCGAAATACGGCATGCGGAACAGTATTTTCAGGAGCGTCTCGTCTTCATCGGGGTCCAACGGACGATCGTCGATCAGTTGATTGATCTGGCTTTCGTCAATACTGAACAGCTCCAACATCTCCTGCGGACTCGACAGACGTTCGACTGGAGGCTTGGGCGCGTCGTCCGACGGGCGATTCCAAGGCAACACTGTGCCTTCGCCCAGCGGCGTTGGCTTGACCGCCGGCTGCGCGTCGTCGGCGGGCGTCACGTCGGTCGGCGTCTCCTGCGAAGGCGGGTCTTCCGGCGTCGTGGCCCCAAGGACTGTCGTGCCGACCCCAAAGGTCCAGACGGTCAACGTGGCAAGCTTCGTCAATGTATTCATTGCTTCGAGTCGATATGGGATGGGATTTGGACCCGTTCGGGGCGTTCCTTCTGCGGCATGGACCGACTGTTCAACAAGAAGATGAGCGCAGTCACTCCGATGCCCAATAGGCAGGATCCGCCAATGATCATAGTCCACAATGCCGCACCGGGTAACTCCGTAGCCAAGGCGGGCGAATCGGCTTGCGGTTCCCATTGCGGTATCTTTGCCAGCAACACCGGCGCAAGACGTGTGCCGTCCACCGCCCGATAAGCCCAACGTTTGAAAAAGTAGCCCGTAATCTCGGCGTCCTCGGCCAATACAGGCTTCTCGCCCGCAGCCTCGATTCCTCTGACATCCGGAAAGCCTTCAGGAATCTCCAAGCAACAGATCTTGATCGGAGAGGTGGAACCCGTCGGCACCAACCACAAGTGATAATAGTCCGCAATACCGTAGATGTTCGGCTGTGACTGCCGATGATGCCCCAGTTTCAACTGCCCTCGCACTGTCACCAGCTTTCCGCGGTACACCTTGGGCTGCCGGTACAGTTGCAGAAAGCCGACATGACCTGTAGAGGATTCCCGCAACTCCTCTGCGTCCCGCCGGTCCAAATCCTCCAACAGCCGGAACCATGCGTCGTGCTCTGCCGCGCGGAAAACCGTGTTGTCGCGAACTCCGTCCAGAAAGACGCCGTCGAGTGTCCGTTGCACATCGGCCAACGTCTGTTGTTGCTCTTCGTTCGGAGGTTCATCTCCGCCGATCGCCTCGAGGCTCGGTTTCGTTCGATCGTTCCAGTCGATGCGAAGGCGTTGGATGACGTCCACCCAGATCTTCTTTTCTGCATCGTTCAGTCCACCGTTATCTTGGTTGACGGCAACGAACGCGTCATTCAAATACTTCTGCCAGCCTTCGTCGAGCAGCCCGACGATCCGCGACCACGACTCTCGCTCGTCTTCAGGCAACGTGGTTTGGTTCCTTGCCGCTTTCAGACCTTTCAGAAACTGGGGCTTGTCATCATCGGACAGTCCCTTGAGCAATCGCGACCAGGCGTCGTGGCGAGAATGCTCAATAGGGTCGCGGTCGTTAGTTGATTCGAGTTCTTCTTTCGCGACATCATCTTCGGCCGGCGCCACGTCTGACAACTCTTGGTCACTTCCGATAATGATCAAGTCGGCATCGGCGCCCGACCCCAGTGTGTCATCGGGCGCCCGTAGCCGCGTGTCCACGTCCTCTTCTTCTTCCACTTGAGCCGTTTGCGTGTCGCCAGTCCGCTGAAGCTGCCACATCCACTGCCATCGTTCCGGCTTTCCGGCTTCCTGCATCAGAATGATGACCAGCATGAACATGGCGACGTACATAAACACCTTCCACTGTACCCGCCGAGAGGAGTAGTTGGGCGGCGATTTTCGCTTGGTCTTCGCGTCGGGAGGTTGTTGTTGGCCAAATTCTAGCGGCATGGTGCGGCGATTGATGCGAGTTATCGTGTTGGTCAATGCAGAAGCACGTCAACAATTCATTCTACCAGATCCTCCACTGTCGGCAGCAGCCCGGTGAACAGCTTGCCGTAGTCCGGACCTACCGCACCGGACGATGGCGAGCATCATCGCCAATATCCCCGTCCCCAGTACTTTCGTCGTTCAACGTTCGTCCTATTTCAGCTTGTTGCTTGAAAACATTGCTCTCTACGAGGTACGATATGAAGAGAGTGCTATTTCTCGTCGTATGCCTGCCAGCCCCCTTTTGTAGCGACTGGCTCTATCCTCTTCCATAGCAACAGGTTACATCCTGATCGGCCTCAGCAAATGGCGGACGGGGAATAACCGACGGCGGCGGACGCGAATGATCGGAAGCCTGGCAGGCGATTTGACCACCGGCAAACGCCCCGAACCGCGGAGAAAGGGTGGCCTTTGGCGCTAACACAGGCGGACTTCAACCTTTTGGTCGAGGACCACGGTCCCGCCCTGTACCGGATGGCGTACCGGATGATCGGCGACCAGCATGAAGCGGAGGACATAGTCCAGGAGACCTTCCGCTCTGTCTGGAAAAGTCGAAACCGGTTCGATCCGAGCCGGGGAGTCCGCGCTTGGCTTGTGTCGATTTTGCGACGACGCGTAATCGACCGTTGGCGCAGACGGCCCCCACCCAGGCCGTTGTCCGGCGACGCCTCGCCAGAAATTAGCGTCGCAGGCGACGATCCGTTCTTCGACGAGTTCACTGACGAGGTGCAAGCCGCGCTGGATCGTCTGCAGGAGGACTTGCGGGAGACACTGCTGTTAGTGGTGGTTGGCGGTTTGACCCACCAAGAAGCCGCTGATCTGATGGAAATCCCTTTGGGGACGGTGTTATCCCGCGTCAGCCGGGCACGTACTCGATTACGAGACTATTTGGGGACGTATGTGAGGACGTAGCCGCGATGATTCAGAGGAACCTCGGTACTTCGACGGACCGACGTTCAGAGGCTCCAATGTCACTACCGATTTAACGATGTCCGACCGCCATTCCGACGAGAAACTCGACACTCGATTACAGGCCGTCCCTATTCCGGGCGACTTGGCCGAACGGCTGCGCGGAATTGCCGCGTTGACCGACGAGGAATTGGACTGCCGGCTCCAAGACGTGCCGACGCCGCTGGGATTCGTACAGCGGATACAGCGAGTCGTTGCTGACGACGAAACCGATCGCCAGCTCTGCGACGTGCCACTTCCGCCGCAGGTAGTTGCTCGTGGACGAACCATTCCACTGCTCCGGCGCCGCTCGCGCATTGGCAGGTTGGCTTTGGCTGCTTCGATGCTGATTGCAGTTGGAGCGGGGTACTTCAGCGCCGTAGGCGGAGTTCTTTCAATATTCCGGCCCACTCAGCCAGAGCCGGTTTCGGTGGTCTTCATCGACGAGGGGCCGTTGAACATCAGCAGCCCGGTCGACGATAGCGTCACGATTGTTGCGGCTCCGGTCTTTTCGGATCAGCCCGACACGACCGACGAGCTGGCATCTCAAGAACCTGAGTTCGCCGTGATTCAAACGATCGGGGAACCAACACTTGGCCCGGCGGGCGAATTGTTTGAAGAGATCGGCACAATCTGGAGGCCGTGGGACAACTGGATGCTTTTGCGTTGGGGCGTCCTGGGCTATTCGAACACCGAGTCGGAAGTGCTGCCCGATTTGGAGACACCGTTGGCACCAATCTCGCATGGCCTTGAGGCGCCACTGGATCGCAACTTCGATCGCGAGTTTTTGTTTGGCCGTGGCGTCCATCCGCCCGTTCTGTTGGCAAGCGACGATTCAGCCAGCGCGGTTACCGCACCGCTGCGGGCAGATACCTCCAGCCTGGATCTCACTCGCCGGCTGGTCGCTGAGGGCCGCCTACCGGATCCCGAACAGGTGCATGTCGAGCATTTCCTTGCCGCAATGGATTACCAATACGCTCCAGCCGAACCGGGTCGGCTGGCCATGCGCACAGCGGCCGGACCTTCTGCTTTCAATCCCAACGCAGCGGGCTTGTTGCAGATCGGTGTGAAGGCTGGCGTGCCGGGTCGACGCACGTTGCCTGCAACCAACCTGACCGTCGTCCTGGACACCTCGAACAGCATGAACTGGGAAGGGAAACTGGATTCCGCGCGTCGCGGGTTGGAGGGCTTCGTCCGGCATTTGGGGCCCGACGATCGGTTCTCCTTGATCGTTTTCAACGACGAAGTCTTCCACGCGGTCGATCAGGCCGAACGCGAAGACGCCGCCCAGATCGTCGACGTCGTGGATCGCCTTCGCGCCCATGGAGGTGCGAACCTTGCAGGCGCACTTCAACTGGCTCTTTGCGACGTGATCGGGATCTCAGCCGATTCGCAGGTCGCACAGCGGCTGGTACTGATGACCGATAGTGCCTCTGCTTTGAGAAACAACGAATCGCGGACGATTGAGGAGATGCTTCGCGAAACGGCTAGTCCCAGCTTTCGGTTCGACGCGTTCGATCTGAATGGCGGTTCGGAAGTCAACGACACTCTTGCAAATCTCACCGGCGTAACCGAAGGCCTCGTGCGCTCTGTCACTTCGGCGGAGCAGGTCCAATGGTCGTTGGTAGAAACGCTCACGGGCGATTCGTCGCTCGTCGCAAGCGAAGCAGAGTTGCATGTGCAATTCAACCCAAAGGCGGTTGCCGCGTACCGGATAATCGGCCACGAGGCGACCGAGGTTGGGGGCCTGCTTCCCGCGGCAATCGAATCGGATTTGCGAGTTGGACAGGAAGCGACGGTCCTGTTTGAAGTTTGGCTCTACCCGAATGATGTAGATGACGTGGGCGTTGTCAAACTGCAGTGGACCGATCCAGACAACGGACAGGTGGAGAATCTTCCGGAGCGGCGGATCAGTCGCATTCAGTTCGCTACATCTATCGAAGGAGCACCCATCTGCCTGCAAGCAGCGGCGATTGCTGCAGAAACAGGGGAGATACTCCGCCAATCCTTCAATTTTGCAGTGCCTTCGCAGAACACCTATCACTATCGACCCAAACCACGAAATCTGGAGAGGGTCCTAATGACGACGCGACACGTCAACCCTCGTTTGGCTGAGCGTGCAGATTTTCGGCGATTCGTCGCGCTGGTCGAACGGGCCAGCCACATTTCCGCCGAACGTCGCACCACTCTTGCCCGAGCGGGCACGCGTGGAATATTCAGGGGGCGTTGGCGAGAATCTAGGGATTGATGGCACATTGAAAGATCAATTGATCAGTCGCGTTCCATTCGACACAGCGTAATGGTGGCATGACTGGAACACTTGGCACGCAGGGCTGGCTCCGAGTGCCATTTATAGCGAACCGCGATTCTCGGTGACTTGCGGCAAGTCGCTCGACAGGATAATCTGTAAGTCAAGACATGTTACGGTCTTGCGTGCTCGGCTGCACCGAAACTCTTCGGCCCCGATGCACTGCACGAAGGGATGTGAATCAAGGAAATAGACCATGGCAAAGCACCTCTCTGCGAGGCTCTGTTTGCTGGGATGCGTAGTCGTCTGGCTCGCTGGCCTCAGCCAATCGTACGTCCAAGCCAGGGAACCCGCGCAAGAGTTTCTGAAGGCTCTGCGCGAACGTGGCTATCACGATATGGCGATCGAGTACCTGAACAGCATGAAGACCAGCCGCTTGGCACCGGTCGAGATGAAAGAAATCTTGCTGTACGAGCTTGGGTCTACGCTGGTCGAAGCGTCGAGAGTCCAGCGGGACATGGCTATCCGCGAAAAACAGCTCGACGAAGCACGCGAGGCCTTGCGCCGATTCATCGGTATGCACTCGGACCACGAATTGGCATCGGCAGCCAACAACCAGCTTGGCAATCTGTTGGTCGAGCGTGCTCGCATCAAGGTCGAATTATCGAAGAAGCCGGGCGCGGACAAAGCGACGTTGCTCTCAGAAGCGGGAAAGCTGTACGACGATGCCTTCAATGTGTTCGAGAGGGCGAAGGCTGAACTGGCTGAAAAGCTGAAGAAGTTGGGGAATGTAATCCCTGATACGGAAAAGGAGAAGATAAAGCTGCGCGATCAGTATCGCGCGGACTATCTGCAGGCGCAATTGCTTGCCGCCGCTATCAAGGAGGAAAGAGCGGACTCAGTTCAGAAAGGCTCCGCCGAGTACACACAACTGCTGACAGAAGCAGCCGGCATGTACGACAAGATAAACAAGGATCACCGAAAGCGCCTGGCCGGGCAATATGCACGCATGTACCAGGGACGCTGCAACCTGAAAATGGGTAAGCATAAGGACGCTCTGAGCTACTTTGAAGAAGTCCTGGAGCAGCCCGACGAAGACGCATTTCGTCCATTGAAGACAAAGACCTTCTTATCGGCGGTCGAGTGCTGGGAAAACAGCAAGCCGCCGCTTTACGCCGCCGGAGTCGAAAAGATGGACAAGTGGATCGACGGCGCGCGGCCGAATGAGGAAAAGACAGAAAGCTGGCTGAAACTGCGTCTGGAATTAGCCAGGTTTCAATACGAACTAGCGCAGCAACTCAAGAAGAAAGACCCCAGAGACGCGCAGGCGAAAAATCTGCTGGGCGACGCTCGCAAGAATGCCCAGTTCGTTTCCAGGGCACCGGGGGACTTGAAAAGGGCGTCAGAGGACTTCATTCGCGAGAAACTTGGTATCGAGCGTCCATCAGCGACCGAAGACCTTGCTCCGAAGACCTTCGCCGATGCGATGCAAGCCGGTCGTGAGTCTCTGGACTCCATGCAGACCGCCAACCTTGTCCTAAAGACAGTACCGGGGAGGATCGCGAAAGAGACGGACGAAGCGGTCAAGACCCAGTTGCAGGAGCAGTTGGACGCCGCTCAAGAGATAGTCAAAACAGCGGTTCCCGATGCGAAACGTTACTACCGCCTGGCTCTGCGGCTTGTCGATGACGAAACGGACGTGCGGGATGTGAACATTGTGCGCTACTTCCTCTGCTTCCTTAGCTACAGCACGGAAGATTACTACGAGGCCGGTTTGGTGGGCGAATTTGTCGCTCGTCGCTACCCGGACAGTGCAGGTGCTCGCCAAAGCGCCAAGATCGCAATGGCCGCCTACCTGAAGCTTTACACGGAAAGCGAAGACGAAGACAAGGAGTTCGAGAAGGACCGCATTGTCGGCATTGCTAACTACATCACCCAACAATGGTCGGACCAGCCCGAGGCCGTCGAAGCGCTCAACACGTTAATTCCATTCATGATTCAGGCTGGCGATCTGGACATGGCCGAGAAGTACCTGAACGATATTCCCGAGGACTCGCCCAAACGGGGTGACGCGGAAATCAAGACGGGTCAAGCGATGTGGAGCGCCTACTTGAAAGGAATGCAGGAGCTGCGCAAGTGGGAAAGAGGCGATGAACCGACTCCGGAAGGCGTGGATGTTGATGCGAAAAAGAAAACGCTTGACGAGTTGAAAGGGCGGGCACAGACGATCCTGGCCGCCGGTGTCCAGCGCATGCAGGCGGCGGGTGGAATTACCGAATCCTCAGTCACCGCCACACTGTCACTAGCCCAGATCTACGACGACACCGAACAGGTCGACAAAGCAGTTACGCTCCTTGAGGACAAACAGATCGGGCCACTGGCGCTGGTCAAGGCCGATCACGAAGCAACAAAGCGTGAAGGGTTCAATGCAGAGGTTTACAAAACGTCTCTGCGAGCGTACATCTCGTCGCTGGCCGGCGCCGCGGACGGTGACGCGGTTATCGCCAAGGCTACCGAAGTCATGGATGCCATGAAAGCCGCAATTCCGCAAGACAAGCTGATCGACATGTACGTCAGCTTGGCTCGTGATTTGGAGGAGCAGATCAAGCTGGCTTCCCCCGAAGCGAAGAAGCCGCTCTCCAAGGGGTTCGAGGAGTTTCTGTTGCGTTTGCGCGCGGACTCGAAAGAACTGAGTGTGTTGAGTTGGGTAGCCGCGACTTTCTCGAGTCTTGGAAAGGGATTTGACACCGGCGTGCCGATGTCGGCCGAGGCAAAGCGGTATTACGAAGAGGCGGCCCGCACGTATGAGGCGATCTTGGAGAATATCAAGGAATTCGGAAATCCCGATATACCCACTCAGATCAAACTTCAACTGGCCAGAACGAAACGAAAGCTGAACTCCTTCACTGCGGCACGAGATCTCTATAAGGAGATCCTCACGGAAAAGAACATGACGCTCGATGTTCAGGTGGAAGCGGCGAAGCTGTACCAAGATTGGGCCGCTTTTCCCAAAAAGGAGGCCCTCTACAAGAAAGCGATCAGCGGTGCGGAACCGGATCCGGAAGGCAAGAACATCATCTGGGGCTGGGGACGCATGTTCCAGATCACGGCAAGATACAAGCAGTTCCGCAATGTGTTCCACGAAGCGCGGTACAACCTGGCGACGTGCTACCTGAATATGGGCAAGACGGCCAAAGGCGACGAAAAGACAAAGCTGCAGGAGAAGGCGAAGAAGGCCATTCTTCAGACTCAGCAGTTGTACGGAAAAGGGCCCGAGTGGATCGCTTGGAGGCCTCGTTACGACGCATTGATGAAGGACATCCAGCGTGCGCTTGGCGAGCGGGCCAACGGCCTTCCGGAGGACCCGGCCCCGAAGGACGCGGCCCAGAAGCCGAAAAAGGTTGTTACGGAATAGCGAAGCCAATGAATGGTAGTACGACTCGTAGACACACAGACCGCTATACAAGGCACGAACTCTGAAGAACTTAGGAGTGCATTTTCATGAACAAGCCCCTGACCGCTCTCTTGCTGACGATAAGCGTTACCTGTGCGGCCGTCTGCGTGGCGCAGGACGATGCGGTATTTCTGAAGAAGTCCGGCACGCCCACGCGAGGCCTGATCAGCGCCGTGTCTCGTGATAATGTGACAATTCAGATAACCGGCAGTTCTCGGACTATCGAGGTCAAGGATATCCTCAAAGTCCGGTTTGATGCGGAGCCACCCGAGTTGTCCACCGCGCGAGACCGTGCTTTGGCCGGGCAGTATGACAATGCCCTCGAGGAATTGAGCAAGGTCAACGTGGCTGAGATCAGCAACGCGGTCATCAAACAGGAGGTTGGTTATTATGAAGCCTACTCCAAGGCGCAACTCGCCTTGACGGAAGGTCGTGACAAGGACGAGGCAATCAACCTCATGAAGCAGTTTATGAAAGTCAATGCTACCTCAACATTCCACTACTACGAAGGCGTCGAACTTCTGGGCGATCTGAGCTTCGCAAAGGGCGACTACGGCGGAGCGGCCACGTTCTATGGATTGTTGGCGGACGCCAGTTGGCCAGAGTATAAGATGCGGGCCACCGTGCTGCAGGCCCGCGCCATGTCGGCGGAGGGGAAATACGCCGAGGCGCAGCCGGGATTCGAGCAAGTGCTTTCGTCCACTGTGACAACGCCGGAAGCTCTGGAGCAAAAAATGCACGCCACCGTGGGTAAGGCCGTATGTCTCGCGGCCACCGGCAAGCACGAGGAAGGTATCGCGATCGTAGAAGATCTGATCGCCAAGAACGATCCCAGCGACGCAACGCTTTTCGGCCGGGCATATAACGCTTTGGGGGTATGCTACATAAAGAGCGACAAGACTAAAGAGGCGATACTCGCATTTCTCCACACAGATGTGCTGTTCTACAGGGACCCGGAAACGCATGCCGAGGCCTTGTACTACCTGAGCGACTTGTGGGGGCAAGTAAACAGATCTGACCGTGCTAACCGCACGCGAGGCCTGTTGGAAAAGCAATACGCGGGCACTCGCTGGGCGTCAATGGAATAGTGGTGCTTTACCCGTCCCCTTGGATGGGATTAAGATATAGAACATGGGTGCACGACGAATTTGAAGCTCGTTTAGGCAGAATCAGAGATTCTTGGAGGGAACAATGCGGCGACGTCTACTGAACGGCCCCTGGGCAGGTGTGTTTTGTTCATTGGTGGTCTTTACTCTGGCTTTGGGGGCGTTTTCGCTCAGTGTGCTGGGGCCTAATGCCACCGCAGTCGCTCAGGATGAAGGAGCCGAAGACATCTTCGAGGGTGATGCAGGGGGCGCGGCGGCACCCGCGGCGGCGGAACCGACGGAATCATCCGATGAGGATGAAGCCCCAGCCGAAATGAGCTATCTGAAATGGATCTACAACGCGTTGGGGCCCGCCTACATGGTGATATTCCTGGGCCTTTCCTTCACACTGGTAGCTCTGTTCGTAATGAACTTGCTGACGGCCCGCCGCGACAATGTATGCCCCATGCTTCTGGTGGAGACCTTCGAGTCGCACCTGGAAGCGAAACAGTATCAGGAGGCATACGAATTGGCGAAAGCGGATGAATCGTTCCTGGGCCACGTGCTATCGGCGGGGCTGGCCAAGCTGTCCGCCGGCTATTCGCAGTCCATCGAAGCCATGCAGGAGGTCGGCGAAGAGGAGAATATGAAACTGGAACACCGGCTAAGTTATATGGCGTTGATCGGCACGATCAGCCCGATGGTCGGTCTGTTCGGAACGGTTCATGGTATGATCAAAGCGTTCCAGACAATTGCTGTCGGAGGGTCCACGCCAAAGGCGTCGGAGCTGGCTTCAGGTATCTCGACAGCGTTGTTCACTACCTTGTTGGGGTTGGCGATCGCCATTCCGGCCATCGCGGCGTTCAATATCTTGAAGAACCGCGTGGCACGCTTGGTACTGGAAGTCGGCATTCTGAGCGAAAGCCTGATGAGCCGGTTCGAGAACGTTGGCGGGCAGAAGTAGATCTGGATTACCGCTGTGGAGCGATAGCAAATGAGGATCAAAAGACCAGGATCGGGCATCCAAGAAGGCGACATGACGCCAATGATCGACATGACGTTTCAGTTGATTGCCTTCTTCATGGTGTTGATCAATTTCACTCAGAGCGAGCAGAACGAGCGGATCCAACTGCCGGATAGCGAATTGGCGAAGCCGCCCGAGGCGCCGCTCGAATTTCCCATTACGTTGCACCTGACCAAAGAAGGAACGGTAATTCTTGGCGGCCAAGAGGTGACTGTCGACGGCGTATCGCCGTTGTTGGCTGCCGAAGCGAGAGTTCTGACGGCCCGTGGCAAACCGTTGGCGGACGCTACGATTATCATTCGTGGCCACAAGGATGCGCGTACTGGGAAAGTGCAAGATCTGATCAGAGAGTGTCAAGCGAACAATTTCGAGAGATTTGCCTTGCGCGCCAAAGAGGACGTGGGCAACAACTGAGTTCCGTGGGCGGAGGGTCCGCGCCATATGTCAACTTCCTGACCATCGGCGTTCTCCCAAAGCCTGACACCAGAACCTGATACCCAAGACTCGAAGAAGGTAGTCATGAAAGTTCGCAACGTCGGGGGAAATGAGGAAGAAAAGGTCGAGGTGCCGATGACACCGATGATCGACATCGTGTTTCAGCTCCTCATCTTCTTCATCATGACCTTCAAGATCGTCTCGCAGGAAGGCGATTTCAATATCAAGATGCCGCTCGCGGCACCGTCGGAAGGATTGCCGGATGAAGATAAGTTGCCGCCCATGAAGGTTCGCTTGCATGCTGGTGGCTCCGGTCAATTGTTGCAGATATCGCTGAACGACAATAACTTCGGTACGAGTTTCGAGAGCCTGCATAATTACATCATCAGCATCATTGGCGACGAACGAGGACCGGGCAGCGTCCAAGAGACGGCCGAGGTCGAATTGGACTGCGACTACAACCTCAAGTACGACAACGTCGTCCGAGCGGTTACCGCTGTTTCCGGGTACGTTGACGAAGACGGGAACATTGTCAAGCTGGTTGAAAAGATCAAGTTTGCTCAACCACGACAAAGCGGCGATTAGAGCGGCCCTTAGTGCTATTCTGAGGGTGGGGCCGTAGATTGGATCCGATCGACGCGAACTATCGGAGTGCGTCCACAATCGTTCTCCCAATCTGCACGAATGCGTAGACGACTGGCGCTACGGCCATCAGCGTTCCGATAACTCCCATCGTCCACCCAGCACGTGTCTTCTCACGGCCACTCCGCTCCATGGCACCGGCATCGATCGCGCGCAAATCACGACTGCCGAACAGCCACGCGGCAAATGATAGCGCGAGCCCCAACGGCAACATGCCAGCGCAGAGATAGATCCAATTGAAGGCACCCACATACACCGCCAGGATCAGCAGCAAAACGCCCGTGGCTCCCAAAGCGGAATTGGACACGCCGATCAGCCCCAGCCAGAATACCACCCGTCCACGCGACCTGAGCGTCGTCTCGTATCCCCTTGGCCGGTAGGACGCGCCCGACGCTTCGGCTGGTGCCGAGTAGGGATTGTCCGAGGCAACGTCATCCGGCCCTTCGTCGGCAAATGGGTTACCTACACCATCATCTCGAAGAGGGTTCGTATGATTCGTGATCGGGTGTTTTGGATACTCGAAAGGCATTGTGGATTATGTCGATGCGCCGACGCGACAGTGGTCGAGCATCTCTGCCGGGGGCATCACGTAGCTTGTGTAAAACGGTCCAAATTCGGCGTAGCGTGCGCTGGCTTCATCGTAACGCATTCGGTAGACAATTTCCTTGAGAAATTGCGGATTTGGAGCCCACAGCGTTACGCCCCATTCCCAATCCTCCAGACCGACGCCTACAGTAATCAATTGCGATACCTTGCCGGCGAACTCCATGCCGCTTCTGGCGTGCTCGGCCATCATTCGGTTGCGTTCGGCAAATGGCAGCGTAAACCAGTTCTCGCCGACTTTGCGTTTCTTGTTCATCGGATAGAAACATGTCGCAGGCCAAGGCGGGAATTCCGGCGTGAGGCGTTGTCGGTTCATGGCAGGCAGCCGCGCCTCATACGCCTTCACCTTGGCCGTGAACTTTGGGCTGCCCTCTTCGTTTCCGTCCTCGATCAATTTATTTGAGTATTGTTCGATCGTGGGAACATATTCCGAGACTTCGGTCATGGACACAAACGAATAAGTCGGCCGCAGCGCCAATCCGAGTTCACCTGCCATCAACCGCTGATGTACGGAATCGATTTTCAGCGGATCAGAGTCCATCAGCATCAACCCAAAATCCGCCTTGTGGCCGCTAACCACGCTAGTCTGCAGACGCGTCGTCGCCTCAGGCCCATCCGGATCCAACGTCGCCTCGACCTCCGCGCATCCATCGCGGATATCGGACGGAGCCATGGCGGCCAACGCAGTGCGGTTGAACGTGTAATACAGATGGCTACAATGCCAGCCGTCGACCGGTTCGAGTGACGTTTCCTGTGACTGGTCCGAGTTTGGGCGACCATGACTCATAACGCAACAAGACTCCACAAGAAATGAACGCGTGCCAAAGAGGCACGAATGGGAAGCTTCCGAGCACAGCATCCTAGCAGATTGTAGTGAGGCCCAAAATGAGGGCGGGCGGGATGCCGCCAACGCGAGATCTATTGCGAGCCGCTGCCAAGTTTTATGGCCAACAATGGTGCCCTCGGTTCCCTCACACGAAAACGGGCTACGACAAGAGTCTGGCCACGCTATCCAGCAGCCGATCCATGGCAAATGGTTTGCGAATGTAGTCGTCCACGCCCAGCATTTCTGCGTATGCTTTGTGTCGACTACCTTCATTGGCCGTTATCATAATAACCCGCATTGGTATAGGCCGTGTGCGGCGCAGTCTCTCAAGCACCAAAAAACCGCTTCGCTTGGGCATCATCATATCCAGGATCACCAAATCGGGATCCTCACGCTCGGCCATCGCCAAACCCTGGTTCCCGTCGCGGGCAATAAGGACTTTGTGCCCCTTGGCTTCCAGCGCGTATCGTAGAGCTTCGATGATCTCTGCGTCATCGTCTACCAGCAGGATACGTTTGACGTTGGATTCCTCCGCCGCCTTAGATTCGTCTTTTGTTTTCTTTTCGGCCATCGATGTTACACCTCCTAATTCATGCCCAGGGCGTTCACCGACACCGCAAGTGGTGGGATTGTCGCTCGGTGCAACGTTAAGAATACACACTTGCCGCGTTTTTTCCAACGTGGCAGAGGCCGCTTTCAGTTCGACTTGCCCTTGGTCAGGTTCTTTAGCCGGATCTTCCGAAACTCGACCCGGCTGGCGTGACCGAGGAATCCGATGTGGCCACCCGTCCGAGCCAAGCCGACGTGTTTCTTCACAACCTCCGGATCCTGTATGTCATCCAGGTTCGCATCCACGATCACTGTGTCGTTCACGATTACCGTGATTCGGCGTCCGAGACAGATGATCTCTTGCTCGTTCCACTCCCCGACAGGCCGCAGTGCGCCACGCTTCGCCGGCACAACATCGTAGATCGAGCCGTGATACTGCGTCGGGCGCAGTTTCCTTGGATACCCGACGTTATCCAGAATCTGGATTTCGATCCCTTCGTACGCCGGACGCTTGTCTACGAGCGGCGAGCGAATCGCCACGCCATTGTTCGCCCCTTTGCTCAGGCGGAATTCGAAACGAAGGCTGAAGTCATCGTATTGGCCTTCGGTAAACAAGTACCCGCCACCGTCTTCCGGGCAAACCAACAGGCCATCTTCGACCACGTATCCACGGCGATCGGCCCGGCGCAGTTGCCATCCGTCGAGGTCGCGACCATTGAACAACGAAACATAACCGTCTTCCTTCTCGGTTGCCATTCCGGCCGACGCCATCGAGACGACAGCGATTAGAAACACCGTGTGGCGCATTGTGAAGTATCCCTTTTGCAGAACGAGATTACCACGCTCTCGCGCGTTTCCAGGCCGCATGCCAACGGAAGGCTTCGGCGGCCTTGACGCCGGCCTGTGCGCCGCGGGCCTCGCATTGACGGATCATAAGTTTTTCCAGCGGCGAGAAATCCTCGCTTTCGCCGCGCGATAGCTGGCTCCGGTGGCATCGCATCATCTGCCGCTTGAGTTCCACAAACTCACTCACGTCCACGTAGAAACCAGGCATGAACTCGAACATATTGACCGTGTCCATCCACCACAATGCCGGCGGACCCTCCATCGGCGCCGACTCGGTCTTGTGCCCGCCCGACGCACAAAACCAAGACGCGGCTTCAGCAAGTGCCGACGCGGCACGGTGATCGGGATGATAGTCGTTCGGCGAGTGAGCCAACACGAGCGTGGGCCGAAACTGGCGATACAACTCGATAGTCGTCCTTCGTTGCTCGATCCCGTCCGCCAACTCGCCATCACCGAACCCACCCTCAAGAAGGTCCGCCCCAAGCACACCCGCGGCTTCGGCCATCTCGCCACTTCGCACGTCACCCAGATTCTCAATCGGCGGGTCTGGTTGGCCCTTATCACCGCGGCAAAGAACGCAGACCGCAATGGCCGCACCGTCCGCTTTCGCACGGGCCAACGTGCCGGCACAAAGTAGTTCCGCATCGTCCGGATGAGCGACCACGGCCAAGACACGCTCGTCTTGAAAATCCAATTGCATACTGGCACCCTAGATCATGATTCGTGGCCTGCGCGCCGTATCTTCGTCCGTCACGATCACGTAGTCGCCGTGGTCGCGGATGTAGGTGACGGGATAGTCGTCGCCGGGTTTCCCGAGTGTGGCCAGACGCAACACAGTGTTGGCCCAGTCCAGCGCGATTCCGTTGCGGCAGTATAGCCGAATCCGCTTGGCACCGAGAATCTGTCGCATTCCCAGCGTGACCGCCTTGCGTGGAAAGCATGTCAAGTTGCCGCCGACCCCGGCACGAATGCAATTGATCGTGCTCGTGAAGTCGTTCAGATAGACCAGCCGCGGATCCGAGTCCTTGATATTCGGCTCCGGTTCGTTGAACGCGACGTGACCGTGAATCCCAATGCCGCCGTAACAGGTGTCGATGCCGCCGGCGGATTCGATTCTGTCCTTCAGCGTTTGGATGTTCAGATGGTCAGGGAACACGAGTTGCTTTGCCGGAATCAGCAAGTTCTTCCGGATCTTGCTGAAGAACATCTGCTGCATCTCGCCTTTGAAGCTCAGCGGATGCGTCGGAGGCACTGCGATGCCGTTGTCGTCGCAGTTTTCGTCCATGAAGAAGAACCAGCACTTCTTCAGGCTGATCTTATGCGTGTGGATCATGTCGATAAGGATCGGATACTGACCCACCGGGCCGACGGGCAGGATCAGTTTCGCAGGTCGGCCCTTTGCGTTATTCGATTTGATTTCTTCGGCGATGGTTTCAGCGAAGTGCTGATGCAACGCGTCGATGTCTTTCAGGATGACCAAGTGCTTTCCGGCCTTGTCGAGCACCTGCTTGCGCGACATCTTCAACAGCTTTCGGACTTCCTCCTGTCTGGTCATTTCTTGGGCTCTCACTGCGTAGCGTCGTCGATTGCGGCTGGCTTTCCTGTGTCCACCGAACGTTGAGCGGCCAGGCACATGGCCACGGACCACATTCCGTCCTCGCCGGTGCACCACAAGTCCGTGCCCTCGCGAATCGCGCGGACCATCGCTGCCATCTCGTCCTCTAGCTCGAACAGTTCGCCGGTGATCTTGGTGATCTCTACCTTCTCCAAGTTCTCACCATCGAATGCCTTGAGGAAGAAAGTTGGATGGCGTGTGCGGTCCATCGCTCCGCTCCAGCTTGCCCACAAGGCTCCTCTTGTGCCAGTCAGCTTGACCGTCTGGTGGTGCTCGAAGGCGCTGAGCGTTTGGGAAATGACGGCGTATGCCCCTCCAGTAAAATTCACGATGGCGCTGAAGTTGTCCTGCAGTTCCGGGTGCCCAGGTTGGCGCGAGTTAGCCGATGCGTAAACAGTCTCTGGATTCCCCGCAGAATTCAGATACCATCGAGCTAGATCGAAGAAATGGATAGGCTCCTCCAAGATCCAGTTTCCGACCCGGCCAATGTCGAATCGCCAGCCATCGGAGCCAAGCCGATATGGATTTCGCGACAGTTCCACCAGGGCATACTGAGGCTCGCCGACCAAGCCGTCCTGGACCATCTCGTACACCTTGCCCCACAGGGACGAGAGCCGAAATTCGTGGCCCACGGCCAGCAAGCGGCCGGCTTCCTTTGCCTGCCGTATCAGATCGCTGCAGTCCTCGACGGTCGAGCACATCGGCTTTTCCAGCAGCAGGTGTTTGCCGGATGCGATCACCGCCGACGCGATCTCGTGATGCATGTGGTTCGGCACGATGATGTCGACCACGTCCAGGTCGTTGCGCTCGACCAACTCGCGGTAATCAGAGAAGACCTCGGTCTGCGGGAACTCGTCGCGGGCCGCTTGGCACGATTCCGCAGAACCATCGGCAATCGCGACCAACTCGGCGCCTTCAGTCTTCGCAATGGCTCCAGCGTGGCACTTGCCCCATGCGCCGAAACCGATCAGTCCAAAACGAACGGGTGTTTCTGACATTTTGTGATTCCCCCAATGCCAGCCATGCTAACGCGTGGCATGACGGCGGTCAATCGACCGTGTTGTTTCGCGCAAGAGTACAACTTCGTGTCGTTTGTGGACATGCTTGACGACAGCGCGGCGGGGTCTCAGAATAGCGTCGAGTTCCGTCTTGCTCGCGCCGAACACGGCTGGAGAAGAGCCCCGACGAGAAAGGAAGTGCAAATGCCCGATGAGGCCCCAACGATCAAACCGGCAGACTTACTTGAAGCCGACGCTTGTCAATTCGAATATCTGCAAAAGTGCAATCCGCGCACATCGAACCTCGATCTGCTCTCGTATGGTACCTATCGTATCGGCCCTGGTGTGACAAGCGACGAGTTGTTTCACCGTACCGACGAAGCGATACTGTTTTGCCTGGGAGGCGAGTCGTTATCCGTCGACGTTGACGGGCAGAAGTTCGAACTCGCCTACTACGACACGTTATACGTGCCATTGGCGACGGCGTATCGCATCACCAATCAGTCCGACGGTGAGGGCTTGTTGGCGGTGTGCCGAGCACCAGCCGAGACGAAACACGAGCCGTTTCACTCGGTGTGGGAGGAGATTCGTACGAACGAGGCACGCATTCGCCACCTGGACGGCAAAGACGTCTTTCTGATGTTCGACGTCACTGAGAAGGCGGACAAGCTGATGGCCGGCTATACGATCTACGAACCGTTCACTCGCGCCTGGCCGCCGCATAACCACACCGACCAGGAGGAAATCTACATTTTCACCGAAGGCCGCGGCTCGATGGAAGTGTACGCCGAAGAGAAAACAAAGACCTTCGTGCACAGCATGGACACGCTGGATGCGGCCACGATCCCAGTTTTGAATTATCATCCCGTGTTCAGCCAGGATGAGGAGCTGCATTTCATCTGGTGCCTGGCAGGCAAGCGTTATTGGGTGGGAGACAAGCACAAAGAGTTCATGGACGCGTCAGTCGACGAATTGACGACGTAATTGAATTAGACGCAGGCTCACAATTGTGGAGTGAATAGATGGCTGAGCAGAACTTAGGCGACATTCGACCGTTGTATCTGAACGGACAATGGTTTCGCGAGGGCGATCCCCTGGATGTGACCAACCCAGCAACTGGTGAAACGTTCGCTCGAGTGGCGACAATTGACCGCGCGGGCGTTGGCAAAGCATTGGACGACGCGCAAGGGGCGTGGGCGGACTGGCGCAAGCTGACCGGACAACAGCGAGGCGTCTATCTGAACAAAATCGCGGATGCGGTGCAGAGTCGCACCGAGGAGATAGCTCGGACGATCACGCTAGAAAATGGCAAACCGTTGCCGCAGAGTCGTGGCGAGGTGGGAATGACCGTGGACCACTTACGATGGTTCGCCGAAGAAGCCCGTCGAGCTTACGGCCGCGTCGTGCCGCAACAGGCGCCGGGCAAGCGGCATCTAGTGCTCAAATATCCGGTAGGCGTTGTCGCTGCGATCTCGCCGTGGAACTTTCCGCTGGTTCTGGCCGTTCGGAAACTCGCCCCAGCTCTAGCCGCAGGATGTCCGGTCGTGCTAAAGCCAGCCAGTGCGACACCACTGTGCGCGGTGCAACTGGCCGAAGCAGTCCACGAGGCCGAGGTGCCGCCTGGGGTGTTCCAGTTGGTTGCAGGCAAAGCAGCCGACATCGGGGCAGAAATGCTCGAAAACCCGATATGCCGCAAGATTACGTTCACGGGTTCGACCGAAGTGGGCCGCATACTGATGCGCGGGGCTGCCGAGCAGATCAAGAAGCTCTCGCTGGAATTGGGCGGCCATGCACCGGTGCTCGTTTTTGAGGACGCAGACCTAGAGCAAGCTGTCGACGCCGCGATGATCGCCAAGTTCCGCAATACAGGTCAGTCGTGTATCGCAGGCAACCGGATCTACGTCCAGCGCACGGTGTTCGAGCCATTCGTGGAGAAATTCGTGGAGGAGGCGAAGACGCTGAAAGTCGGAAACGGCCTCGACGATGGCGTGGATATCGGTCCGTTGATCGACCAAGCGGCGCTCGACAACGCGTTGGGGCAGATCGAACAGGCAAAGCAGAACGGCGCGAAGGTTCTCTGCGGTGGGCAGCGATGGGAAAACGGCGAAGGCTTTTTCCTGGAGCCCACCGTCCTGGTAGACACGCCGGACGAGACCGAATGCATGAACGAAGAGTCGTTTGCACCGCTTGCACCGGTTGTTGTCTTCGACGAGGAGGAAGAAGCGATCCGCCGGGCAAACGACACTCGATACGGTTTGGCTGCGTACGTGCTCACACGTGACCTGGGCCGAGCTTGGCGGGTCGCCGAAGCGTTGGAAGCGGGAACCGTCGGCGTGAACGAAGGCGCCCCGGCCACCAGTCAGTGCCCCTTCGGCGGAATGAAGCAGAGCGGTGTAGGGCGCGAATTGGGCACGGAAGGATTAGACGCGTACCTGGAGACGAAACACGTTTCGTTCGGCGGAATCGACTGATCGCCAAGTGACGAACTGAAAATGACCATCCGGAGGGCATGTTATGAAGATGTTTCTTGACAGTGCAAAGACAGACGAGATCAAGCACGCGCTGGAGATGTGGGATATCGATGGCGTCACGACTAACCCGCGGCACGTGTGCGATTCAGGCAAGCCGTTTCGGACCGTCATCGGCGAGATCGCTGAATTGGTAGCAGGAACGGAAAAGTGCGTGAGCGTCGAAGTGAATCCTCATTTGACCGATTGGGAACAAATCGTCGCCCAGGCGGAGGAGTTGGCGGCGATTTCACCGAACTTCGTGATCAAAGTCGGCGTGAGCGAAG
>CAZUAH010000026.1:0-52313 GCA_964617665.1 uncultured Pirellulaceae bacterium | reverse complement strand
TCGCGCGGTGGGCCCGGGCCGTGCGCGCCGGGGGGGGGCCAAGAGGGGATGACTAGGTAAGCAAGGCAGTGAGCACGCGTTAGCTGCCCAAACATCGGCTCCTGCCAGACGAGCTGGCAGGGGGCCAGTACCAACTCAAACAGTCGAGGTAGAAAGACGCATAGATATCTAGAAACGCCGTCGCCTTCGGCTTGCCGTTAAACGATATGATGGCAGGCTGGACGATCTATCCAGCATGCGCCAACCATTCTCCCGACTCTACAAATCCATATACTGAATCTGCACTTCGACGATCTCTTTCCCTCGCGCGAAGAACGCGTCCAGGACCTTTGGATCGAACTGCGTGCCGCGTCCCTTTTCCATGATGGCGCAGCACTTTTCGCGCGGGAACGGCGGCTTGTAGGACCGGCGCGAACTTAGCACATCGTAGACGTCTGCCACGGCTGTCATCCGTCCTTCGATGGGAATGTCGTCGCCTGCCAGTCCAAAGGGATAGCCGGTTCCGTCCCAACGTTCGTGATGGGTCTGGGCAATCTTGGCGGCCAGCATCAACAGGGGCGAGCTTCGCACGTGCAGCAAGCCGGCCCCGATACGCGTGTGGGTACGGAGGGTCTTCCAGTGGTCGTCGGCAATCGGCTCCAGTATCCCTTGCCCGAAGTCACAGTGCTGTTTGACCAAACGGGTCTGCTCGGGATCCAGTTTCCCGGGGTGTTGTATGATCGAATCTGGAATTGCAATCTTGCCGATATCATGCAGCCGCGAGGCTAACTCCGTCAGTTCGACTTGATCCTCGGGAATGCCAAGCTCGCGAGCCATAATCGCCACGAATTTTCCAACCCTTACGACGTGTTGCCCGGATTCATCATCCCGGTATTCGGCCGTACGGGCCAGACAATGGATCACTTCCTCGCGAGATGTAACCAGTTCGGCCGCACGACGCGTCACCTCTGCCTCCAAACGCGCGTTGCTCGCAGCAAGCTCGTCCAAATAGACTTTCGTCATAAGAGCATTGCGGACGCGAGCGAGCAGTTCATGTGGATCGATGGGTTTCTGCAGAAAGTCAGTTGCGCCCAGATCAATTGCGGCCTGCTTGATTTTGGCGTCGGTTACGTTCGTCAGGAACAGGAGGGGGACGTGTTTGATGGAATTCGTCTTTCGTATCGCATGCAAAACGTCGATGCCGGTCACCCCCGGCATGATAACATCAGCCAAAATCAAGTCTGGTTTTTCTCGGAGTATCGTGTCGACTGCTGTGGTCGAGTCGCTGGTTGTGATGAAGCTCTGGTAGCCAGCATCTTGAAGGTACTTCTGCACGATTTGGATGCTGGCCGGTTCGTCATCAATGATCGCGATCCTTTTGGACGTTATCGACATCCCATCACCATTCGGACCTTTGCGTTTATTCGCAGCGGCCTTTCGCACTGCCGCCGTGCGGGTGGTGGCACGAGATGATGCCGGCGGACTCCTTTGCGGATCTCGCTTTGGCATTTCCGGTTGTGGTCCCGGCGTCACTTTGGTTCGACCGTTTCCGGGTTGAACGCCGACGGACGGTCCGGCAGCGGGCGTCTTGGGCAGGTTGTCGTATGTAAGTGTCATATTCGTGTTTCCGATAAGAAGGGTTGGCCGCGCTGAATGATACGGGCCTATTGCGTCTCGGCGTCTGTGTATTCTTCCTGTACCTTGATAATCTGTGGCATCTTCCTGAGCAGTGCATCCAGGACCCCCGGATCGAAATGAGCGCCTCGTTCTTTCTCCATAATGTCGAGGACTTCTCGATGGGGGAAAGCCTCTTTGTAGGGCCTCCGCGAACAAAGCGCATCGTACACATCCGCCACGGCGGTGATACGCCCCTCGATGGGAATGTCTTCGCCGGCGAGTCCCAACGGATATCCTTTCCCGTCCCATTTTTCGTGGTGGGTTTGAGCGATTCGGGCAGCCAGAGCCAACAAAGGTGACTTGCGAACGTTGCTCGAATTGCCGCCAAGACCGGCATGCGACCGATGCAACTTCGATTCGTCCTCGTGAATGGGCAGCAAGATCTTTTTTGCGAAAGCGCAGTGCTTCTGCATGTGGATGAATTCGTTCTCGTCCAGTTTTCCCGGCTTGTGCAGTATTGCATCGGGAATGGCAACCTTTCCCAAATCGTGCAGTTGCGCCGCCAGTTCCAAGAGTTCGATCTTCGGCTCGTCGAATCCCAAATCTCGAGCGATTATCCCGGCGTACTTCCCAACACGCTGGACGTGATGCCCAGTAATGTCGTCGCGATATTCTGCCGCTCGGGCTAAGCAGTGTAGGACTTCTTCGCGAGACACGGCTAGCTCGGCCGTTCGTTTCCTCACTTCCCGCTCCAGGTACATTCTCCGGCTGGCGAGTTGATCGTGATAAGCCTTCTTCATCAAGGTGTTTCGAACACGAGGAATCAAGTCGCTGGGGTCCACCGGTTTCGCCAGAAAGTCAGTGGCTCCGATTTCGAGCGTCTGCTGCTTGACTTTCGCTTCCGTGGATGCCGTCAGGATCAAGACAGGCAGGTATCGAAACTCTTGCTTTGACCTGATGGCTTGCAGAATCTCCAAGCCGCTGACCTCCGGCATCACGATATCAAGCAGTATCAGATCCGGCTTCCCTCGCAGAATCAGGCCCATCGCCGCTGTCGAATCGGTTGTCGTGGCGATGTTCTGATATCCGGCGTCCTTCAGGTACTTTTGGACGACTTTGATATTGATTGGCTCATCGTCGATGATGGCGATCTTGGCAGTCCTGGGACGATCCGCCCGGCTCTCGCACGAAGACGAAGATGCGGGCTGAAGCGTGCGTTGTTGAACGGCGTTTCGTGGGTGCGCGGCGGCAGATGTCGCAGAGCCGTTTCCCGATTGGCTTGTCATATCGTTCGTGAGTACGGTCATATCGTCTTCACTCCTGAGTGTGAAAACTAGGAGACGCATTCTTCGAGATCCGGGATCTCGATCGCGTCCGCAAGTTCTCTCAGTTCCTTCAGTATTCGTTCAATCTCGTCGGTTTCATCGCCCTTTGCCTGCTGTTCAAGCAACAACGCCGGTTCGGTAAAGGCGTTGAATCCCACCGTTCCAGCCGCGCCTTTCAGCCAGTGGGCCAACTTGGCAAGCGCGTCCAAGTCGCCTTGCTTGCAAGCCACATCCATCTCGGTTAGTTTTTTCTGCAACCGCGGGAGGAATCCCAGAACGATCTCCCGAAACTCGGGATCATTCAACGGCAGGCACGATGTCACTGGCGGGCGTTTGGTCCCCGTGCCGCGGGACGGATTGGGAATCCGTCCTACATTGCCTTCACCTGTCGGTGTAGGTTTGCTGATCTCGCACTCGACTTGGCGGTCAAACGTTGCTGCGGGGGTGGGCGATTCGCACCGATCGCACGTATCCGGCCCTGTTTGCCCCAGCTCCTCCACCAATGCCGAAGCCAAGGGCTCGCCCAGTTTGGCTATTTCCGCGATGGCAACTCGGATACCATCGGGGCGCTGCTGTTTCGCCGATTCCTCAATCGCGACAGCCGGAGCCGTGAATTCGGAAAAGCCCGCGGTCCCGCCGGTGCCTTTGATGTTGTGAGCCAGTTTGGCGAGTTTAGCGTAGTCCTTCTCGCACCAAGCGTCGCACATATCCGTGAGGTGTTGGCCCAGAAACGCCACGAATCGTTCTAGGATCTCGCGAAACCCTTCGTCATCCGCCACCATCCCCAGTTTCTCTCGCGCTCTGGCCAACATCCGTGTGGCCGACGATTCCGCCGCTTGGTCGATGGGGCCGCGCGTTTCGGATTCGTCAGCAGGCGCGGAGGATGTTCGTGGCTTGATGGCCCCGCGCGTTTCAGCCTTCTCCTGGGAGCGTCCTGCAGAACCTCCCTCTGGGAGAGGGCTGGGGAGAGGGTCTTTTGCCAGCGTCTTCACCTCTCTCCCAACCTCTCCCCTCAAGGGGAGAGGAGCTTCGAATTGCGCTCTGTTGGCAACTTGACTCTCGATTTCGCACTGCTCGCGATCTGATGTGCTTTCGCTGGGAATACGGGACGGATTGGCAATCCGTCCTACCTGTTCGTTGTGCGAAGGTCTCCCGTCCTCGCACGTTGCGGCGGTATCTGCTCCGCCGAAGTTCTGGTCATTCGACTCGTCCGATGGCCCGGCACCAAGGGCCGCGGCGACGGTTTCGGTCAATTCGTCCAGATCGACCGGCTTGCCCAGGAATCCGGTGCAGCCAGCGGCCCTGCATTTTTCCTCGTCGCCATGCATCGTGTTGGCCGTCAGTGCGATGATGGGCAGCGTCACCCCTTGTTCCCGTAATCGAGACGTCGCCGTGTAGCCGTCCATGACCGGCATCTGCATGTCCATCAGGACGATGTCGTAATCACGGCTCGAGACTAGGTCAACCG
The DNA here is from genome assembly GCA_964617665.1 of uncultured Pirellulaceae bacterium. Taxonomy (GTDB): domain Bacteria; phylum Planctomycetota; class Planctomycetia; order Pirellulales; family Pirellulaceae; genus JADHUC01. The sequence goes on along the minus strand of CAZUAH010000026.1, from coordinate 47,924 downwards.
CTTCCTGGCCGTTCGTCGCTGTCTCGACGTGGACGCCAGCGCGCCCGAGCACCAGGGTGATGAGACGACGGTTCGGTTCCCCATCGTCCACAACCAGGACGCGTGCCGATGGCAGAGCCTGGACTCCCTGCTCGACAGGCTGCGATGCCTCCTTGCTTCGGTGTTGGATCTGCTGACTGTCCAGCAATTCGACTCCGTCCAGCGGCCCTGTATCGATCGTCAGCGTGAACGTGCTGCCCTTCCCTGGTTCGCTGTGCACTGTTAGGTCTCCACCCAGCGCCCCGGCCAAGCGTTGGCTGATAGCCAATCCCAGTCCTGTTCCGCCAAAGTTACGAGTCGTAGCGGCGTCCGCTTGCACGAAGGGATCGAAAACCGATTCCTGTTTCTCGGCAGCGATGCCGATCCCCGTGTCGGTAACATCGATCGCCAGTTTCGGCGGCTCGCAATCCGGGACCATCCGAGCGACCACTTTCACACCACCGTGCTTGGTGAATTTGATCGCATTGCCCACGAGATTGGTCACGATTTGGCGAATTCGCGTGGGGTCCGAATGGATGCTTTCCGGAATCCGGCCCGCGGCGCCGAAATCGAGCGACAAGTGGCATTCTCTGGCTCGAACTCCCAATACCTCGACCACTTCCGAGATCATCTGATGCGGCGAGCACGATATCTTCTCCACATTCAACCGTCCGGCCTCGATCTTCGAGAGGTCAAGCGTGTCGTTGATCAACGCCAAGAGAAACTTGCCGCTGGTATGGATCGTATCCAGGTACTCCTGACGCTGCTGCTCGTTGTCGTCCAGACCGCGTCGAAGCGCATCCGCGAAGCCAAGGATCGCATTCATCGGCGTGCGGATCTCGTGACTCATGTTGGCCAGAAATGCGCTCTTGGCGTGATTGGCAGCATCTGCCGCGGCCTTGGACTTCCGTAAGTCGACCTCTTGTTGTTTCAGCTGGGTAATGTCGTCCAGGCTGACCAATGCGCCTCGAACTTTTCCGTCGTGGCCACGAATTCCCGAGCAAGTTGCCATGAATGTCCGTGTATCGGTCTTGCCTACCGTAAGACGCAGCATCGCCCTGGGCTCAGAAGCCACCCCGCGAAAGACCTGCTCCCAGGGATACGAAGCCGCTGGACGGTCTTCGTCGACCGACCAGGGCAGTTCGGACGCATCAAGCCCCAATATCTGATCCGACGTTCTGTCCAACGTGGAGGCAAATGCATGATTTGCCAGGACAATCCGACCCTGCTTGTCCAAGATCAACAGTCCCTCGGCAAGCGTATCGAAGGCCGAACGGACGTGTCCTGGAACCGCTTTGGATGGGTTCAGGTGTCGCAGCATCCTGACTAGATAGAAGTAGATCACGACGTAACACACCACTGATACGAATAGGATCAGCCGCACATGCGGGTCGCCAACGATGCCGAACATTCCCCCGGAGTCCACCGGTGTGAATCGAATTTCGACGGTTCCCCATTTCTCTTTGCCAGCCAAGATGGGCACTTGGACTTGTGTTTCCGTGGACCGTTTCTCCGAGAGTGTTTCCCAGTGGGCTTGGTGTTCTGCGACTTCCACCAGTACTTCGCCGTCGGTACGGCGCACTGCCGCAGAGAGGACTGTGTTGTTGCGTTTGACGAGCGTCTTGAGGACGATCTCCAGATGTTTGACGTCTTGGCGAGACACCAGCATCGAGGCATTCACAGCCACAGATTCACATAGGGCGGCCCGGCCCTTCACTACATCGTTATGATGGTCCGGCAATATATTCAGCAACATTGCCAGCAACAGGACGCTGACAACGATGCAGACCAGGCCGAAAGTGATTCGTGCACGTGTACCAAAGATCTTCATGTCTAAAATCTCTATGCAGTGTTCAAGCCCGCACCGGTCCCATCGACGATGGATTGCAGCGACTCGGACTCGTCTTCGTCTCTTGCCAGCGTCTTACTGTCGATGTGGTCCAGCACCACCAGTGGATCGACCATCCGCCATGCCGGCAATTGAACCAATAGGCTGGACAGCAATACACCGCCGCGCAGCACCCACAGCACATACCCCACGGTCAAACTCACGGAGGTCACGGCCGCCGAGCCCACGACAATATCGTGGAATTGAATCTCGGACTGCATTTGCTCGTCCATTTCGTCCAATTCGTTCCAAATCTCATGCGTTTCGGAAGAGTAGTTGAACTCGTCAGCGACGGCGGCTTGATCGCGTTCTGACGAGGAACCGGTGCCGTCCAAAGAAGCGTGTACGCCGGCCCTTCCCGCTTTCGTGTCCTCCTCGTATCTGTCCACTCGTGCGGAATCGCTCCGGACGAGGAGATCGTCAGCGGATGTCTGTTCAGCGTTCTGTGGACTTGGTCCGGCAATTCCCGATTTGACGCCGCTTGCCTCAACCGGGCTCACGGAAACGAGATCGTGCTCCGGGGCGTCGTCCTCGGGCGTAGAGTCAGCTGGCAAAGTTTCGGTCGTATCTCCCTCGCTCGAGTCCTCTTCGTCGGACGTTTCGTCTTCGTCGTCCCCTTCATCCTCGGGTAACGGTTCCTCGGGCAGCGGCAGCAACGGCGGTTCGGTCACCGTGACCACCACGATTGCTTCGTTGCTGGTATCGGTCCCGTCATGAGCGCGATAGAAAAAGCTGTCGTCCCCAAAGAAGTCGCTATCGGGCACGTACTGGAACGAGCCGTCGGGATCCAGCGTCAATGTGCCGTGGCTCGGGCCGGCAACGAGTACCGCTGTGAGGCTGTCGCCTTCCGCGTCCACATCCCCAGCCAGCACTCCCACGGCTGCCACGTTCAGAGTTTCGGTTGCCGTCACCTCGTAGGCTTCGTCGCTGGCCACTGGTGCATCGTTGACGGGTGCAATCGTGATGTCGATCGTATCCAAATCGACCTTTGCACCGCCCGTGCCCACGTTGCCCTGGTCGTCCACGGTAATCTGAATGCCTGCCGGGCCGTTGTAGTTCGGCGTCGGATCGAAACGCAGGCCGTCCAGTGCGGCGTTGCTCTCGGCCAGTGTTCCGACGAACGTCATCGTGGGATCATCGGAACCGTCCCCCGTGCCGAAGGTCAGCCCAGCCGTGCTGCCGAGTGTAAGCGTACCGTTAGTCGCAGTTAACGTAACGATCACCGGGTTCGAGCCGGCATCGACATCCGAGACTGTGATTGCGTTGCCCCCCGCCGCCGAGAAGACCAGCGGTGTGTCCTCCGCCGTAGTTTGCGGCGCCGGCACGTTGTTGACAGGGGCCTCGTTAATCGCTTGGACGTTGATGGTCAATGTCTGTGGGTTCGACGTATTCACCCCGTCCGAAACCGTCAGCGTCAGTGTGTAGCTGGGTGTCGTATCGAAATCCAGGTTCGCATTGTCCACCACTGCGATCTCGCCCGTCAGGGCGTCGATCGCAAAAATCCCATCGCTATTGCCCGCTGTGATCATCCAATTCTGCAGACTTCCCGTCGCATCGGGGTCAGTCGCCGCGACCGAGCCCACGCTGGTACCGTTGGCGGCATCCTCCAATACATTGAAACTCTGCCCCGGCGTGATCACCGGCGCGTTATCGTTGGCGTCCGTTATGGTCACCGTGAAAGGTTGCGTCGCCGAACTACCGTCCGAACTTGTCGCGCGAACAACGATGACGTAGCTTGTGGACGTTTCGTAATCCAGTCTCGATCCATCCAAGACGGTGACTACGCCAGTGGCACCATCGATGGCAAATCGACCACTGGCTGCATTCACCAGACTGTACGTAATCGAATCAGTCGCATCGCCATCAGTTGCGAAAGCCGTGATGCCAACCGCGGTCCCGTTGGCCGCATTCTCCGACACTTCATTTGCAGCGGCATCGCTGTCCGTGACGGGGCTGATACCGAATTCCGTGTTGTCGTCTGTCAGGCCGATCGTAAACGCCTGTGTGGCGGACGAGCCGTCGGTGCTGGTCGCCCTCACGGTCACGTTGTGGCTGGTTTGCGCCTCGTAATCCAACAGCGTGTTGTCCGCTATCGTGATCACGCCCGTGACCGGGTCGATCTGGAATCGCCCGCCCGCGTCGTCGTCCAGGCTGTAAGTTACCGAATCGGTAGCATCGCCGTCGGTGGCCAGAGCCGTAATGCCCACTGGCGTGCCATTGGCCGCGATTTCGGATACCTCGTTCGCCGCCCCATCGCTGTCGGTGACCGGAGTGACATTGAACTCGGTGTTGTCGTCCGTCAGGTTGATGATGTTCGTTGCCGTGTCCGATAGGTTGGGCGTTCCGTTGTCGGTGACTTGGATGTCCAGCGTGAAACTGGTTGTGGTCTCGTAGTCCAGTTGGCTGCTGTCGGCGACAGTGATTTCCCCGGTTGCGGCGTTCACGTTGAACGTGGTCGCACCCGTCCCGCCCAGCACGGTGAAGGTATGCGAGTCGCCCGAATCAATGTCGCTGATCGCGATTGTACCCACGCTCGTGCCATTGGGGCTGTTTTCGGCGATACCGAACGACTGATTGTCCACGACGGGCGCGTCGTTCTGCGGCACGACGGACAGCGTCGTCGTGCCCACGTTGCTGTCGTCCGTTCCGTCGTTGGCCACGAACGTGATGATGCGGGCGGTGGCGTCCGGATCTTGGGCGGTGTTGTCGTAGGTGATCGTGCGCAGCACCTGCTGGTAGTTGGCTACGGTATCGACACCGGTGAGGCTCAACACGCCGGTGACGCTGTTATAGCTGGCCGAAATACTGGTGCCCCCGGTCACCGCCGACAGGCTCTCGGTGGCCACGTCCATCAGGTTGGTGATGGTCACGGTCAGCGACTGCAGTGCCGTATCGTCCACGTCCGCCAGTGACGAGTCCGGGTCCGTGATGAACACGGGCCCGCCGTCTTCGGTAAACGTGGCCACGTAGTCAGCACCGGCTTGGCCCGAACTATCGTCCGCATCCAGATCCAGTGCGGGTGCATCGTTGATCGCGCTCACGTTGATGTCGCGGGTGATGGTGTTGCTGCCCACGTCGCCGTCGTTCACCGTGAAGCTGACCGTGCGGGTCAGTGTCGACGGGTCGTCGTTGGTGTTCTGGTAAGTCACACTGCGCAGAGCCGCCTCGTAATTGGCCAGCGTATCGCTGCCAGTCAAGGTCAGCCGGCCGGTTACCGCATCCCAGCTTCCGGTGATGGTGCCCGTGTCGGCGAAGGCCAGCACGTCTTGACCGTTGGCGTAATTGCCGGTGATCTCGACCACCGCACCCTCGATGTTCGTGTCATCCACATCGCTGACGGTGATGGTGCTGGTGATGGCCGTGCGCGGATCGTTTTCAGTGTAATCGAGCGCCGCGCCTTCGATCCCCGCCTCCACGGGCGGATCGTTCACCGGGCTGACCGTGATGGCGATCGTGTCGTCGTCCGTGAGCGAGCCCCCCGAGCCGGTGTTGCCCTGATCGTCGGTGATGATCTGCAGGCTGGCCGCTCCGCTGAAGTCGGGCGCGGGATCGACGGTCAGTCCGTCCAGGGCCGCGTTGATCTTGGCGATGGTGCCCGTGAAGGTCATGCTGGCGTCGGCCGTGCCATCCCCCGCGCTGAAACTCAGGCCGGCTGTGCCGCTCAGCGTGATCCGCCCGTTGGTCCCGGCCAGGGTGACCTCGACGGTGCCCGCATCGACGTCGCTGATCGAGATCAGATTGCCGCCACCCGCGTTGAACACCAATGGTGTGTCTTCGTTAGTAGTCTGGGGGCCGGGTACGGAGTTCACCGGAGCGTCGTTGACTGGGGTCACGTAGACCTGCTGCCCGGGGATGAAGTCGAAGTAGCAGGTTTCATCCAAACCACCGCTGCCCGCGTTGACGTATGCGTCGATGAAGGCCCCGGTCGTTCCGTCGTACCGCAGGACACTGTCCGTTCCCCAGCTTCCGACGTAGAGGTTGCCGTCGGGGCCGAAGCTCAGGCCCTGCGTGTCCTTCAGGCCGCCGCTGCCGGCAGCGACGAACGTGTCGATGAACGCCCCGGTCGTTCCGTTGTAACACAGGACGTTGTCTCCGTCATCGCTCGCGACGTACAGATTGCTGTCCGGTCCAAAGACAAGGTCCTCGGCCCTGTTGAGGCCGCCGCTTCCGGCTGACACGAACACGGAGTCGAATTCGCCCGTATTTCCATCCAACTTGTAGACCGCGCTGAGTTTGTAGTCCGAGACATATAGATCGCCGTCGGGGCCGAAAGTCAGCCCCTCTGGCTCCTCGACACCGCCAGCAATGGGGCTGAGGTCGGCGAACACATCGATGAAGGCGCCCGTTGAGCCATCGAAACGCAGCACTTCACTGGTCAACCGACTGGCGACGTACAGGTGGCCGTCGGGGCCGAATGCCAGACCAGCCGCACTGTCCAGACCGCCGCTGCCCGCCACCACGAACTCGTCAATGAACGCACCCGTCGTTGGGTTGTAGCGGAGGACGTCGTCCGAATTCCACCCGCTGAGGTAGAGGTTGCCATCCGGACCGATGATCGGGTCGACCGGATAGTCCGATCCGCCGGGTTTCGCAAACTCTAGTAGGAATCCGCCGTCCGTGCCGTACTTCATCATGCTATCGGTCTTGCTGCTTGCGACCAGCAGCTCGTTCTGGAGGAACATCCCGTCTTCGTCGGTGGCGGAAGCCAGAATGTTGAAGGTGAACCCGCCGGCGTTGTAGGTGTGATTGACCGACGCCGGGTTGCCGGCGATCGCCTCGATCGTGCCGTCGCCCCAGTTGATGATCCAGCCGGTGATGGTGTCGTCGCCCGGGTCGCTGGCACTGAGGTTCAGCGTATACGGATCATCTTCATTGACCGTGGCCGCTCCCGTGGTGGTGAGCGTCGGCGCGGTGTTGTTGACCGTCAACGGAATCTGCGCAATGTCGTTATTGCCTTGGCCGTCGTCCACTCGCACAGCAACCATGAACGCCCCGTCGTCATCGACACCGGCTGCCTGTAAGGTCGCCCAGTCCGCCGTCGGCGTTTCACCCACAACGTCCACGTCGAAGGTGATACCGTCGTAGTCCAGATCCCACTCGTAGGCCAGAGTATCGCCTTCAGGGTCGCTCGAACCGCTGCCCACAAGATTCACCAAATCGCCTTCGTTCATCACGTAAGGGCCGCCCGGATTGGCGCTCGGGGTCTCATTGACATCGGTCACCGTCACAGAGACATCTTGCGCATCGATCCCGCCCGCGCCATCGCTGACCTGCATTGTCACGCTGTAGGTATTGTCCGTTCCCGCATCAGTCGGCGATTCGTAGTCCGGAGGCGAAACAAACGTCAAATCGCCCGTTGAACCGTTGATGGAGAACTTCGTCGAATCCGCTCCGCCAACGATCGAGTACGTCAGTGTCTGCGGCGGGGCTTCCGGGTCGGTCGCCGTGACCGTGGTGACGGTCGTCGCGTTCTCGGCGACATTCACGGCGGCCGTCGCTCCGCCACCATCGCTCGTGATCGCGGGGTCGTCGTTGACCGTCGTGACATTGATTGTCTCCGTCTCGACATTGCTCGCCCCGCCATCACCATCGGTCAGCGCAAAACGCACGATGCGTGGGACCACGGACGGATTGCCCGAGACGTTTTCGAAAACGACATTTCTCATCACCGCTTGGACGGCGGTAGCATCGGCATTGGAGTTGAATGTGATCACCAGCGGCGATCCACCGCCAATGCCGCCTGTGAATGTGCCGATGCCCGTACCGCCATAACTGACGGTGTTGCCCGAAACTCCAATTTGGCCCGGTCCCGTTCCTTCATGGCGAATCGCCAGCCGGTCGTCGGCCGTGCCAGCAACGGCAAAGTCAACTCGCAATTGCCCGCCAGCAAAATCCGGCGTATCGGGGTCCACCAAGGTCGCCGCGGGATCGATGATCGTCGCGGGATCGCCCTCGATGCAATTCAGCGGCCCGCCCGGCAGGCCGATGGTCGGATCCACGGTCTGAACACCGAATTCGATCGAAAATGAGAACGCGGTGGCGTTCTCGGCCGACGTTTCCAGGTTGATGTCGGCGCCTTCGATAAACGGAGTGGCCGTGGCGGCACTCGAACCAGAGCCTAGATTGGTGGTGGTTACGTCCAAGTAGAAAACGTCATCGGACGACACACCGATATGGTTGTCGCCCACGTCGGAATCGTTTTCGTCCAGCGATACTAGCAAATGGCCAGCCAGAAGCGTGGTGCCGCCCGGGTTGATGTCGTCTTCGATCACGTCGATGCCACCGATGTCGATCGATCCGCCACCCATTCCGACATCCGAACCGGCAATCAGAAGGACGGGCACACCTGGAGCCACACCTTCGCCAGCTCCGGCAGGCGTCAGGTACAAGATATCGTTCGTGTTGACCGCATTCAGCAGGAACGAGCCTTGCGTCAGCACCACGTCGCCAACTGTCGTGTTCGTCTCGACCAGCGTGATTGCACCGACCGCCGGGTTGATCACTTCGTCCAACACGATCTCGAACGACTCGTCGCTCGGTCGGAACCGAATCACGTCCTTCTTCGATGTCAACACGCCGCCGGTGAAGGTCACGCCTTCCTCTTTGACGGCAAACAGAACGTCGCCCGCCAGCAAATCGACGGTGTTACCGCCACCACCTACCGTAGTATTCGCGCTGACCACGTGTACCGCCTCGATGCTGACCGGGCCACTGGCATAGGTATCCAGATCAAACAGCGAAGAAAGCGTACCGTCAGTCGTACCGGGCTCGAAGGCAATGTTCGGATCTCCCAGGGCGAGCGACTCGCTGGACGACCACGCGTCCAAGCCGGGTACGCCACTGCCGGTGACATCGCTGACCGTGGCGAAATGCAGCACGATTTCTATAGGGGTTACCGTTATCGTGACGGTTTCCGTCGTGACGCTGAAGGGTGAACTGCCCCCGCTGGCCGACACATCGATGCCCGTGGTCCCGTTTGGGTTCCCATCAGTCCTGTCCCAGGCGCGAAATACGAGGAAAGCCGTGCCGTTATAGTTCGTATCCGGAACAAAACGAATTCGGTCATTGGCCGAATCGCCCAGCACGACGGCGGACGTGTCCGACACCGCGCCGAACGGCGTCCATAACCCACCGCCGTTGGTCGAGTATTCCCACGTTCCGTTGGCGTCGTCTACGCTGGTGACCGCGATGCCTTCGACCGCCCCCGCGTCGTCGTCCGTGATCGGATCGCCGCCGGCGCCGCGGGCGATAATGTCCGACACCAAGTCGCCAGTGTTATTGATGTCATTCTCGTTGATCGCAGCCAGCGAAGTGCTGCCGGAGTCGTCGAGTATGGGGGCATCGTTGGCGCCGTTGATCGTCACGGTCACTGTGGCGACGTTCGTCCCGCCATCGTCGTCTTGGAGCGTGTAGGTAAAGGTATCGAACGCCTGCTCGCCCGTGTTGAGCGAATCAAACTGTCCGTTCGGGTCGTAGTCGAACGTGCCGTCGCCGTTGTCGACGACCGTGCCTTGCGTGAGCGTCGTGTCGATACCGGACACCGACAGCGTATCGAGCGGGTTCGGGTCGGTGTCGTTGGCCAACACGTTGCCGGTGGTGAAAGCGCCGTCTTCGCCGGTCGTGAATCCGGGGCCGGAGTCGTCGGCGGCCGTGGGCGGCAGGTTGTTGACGGTCAAGGACGCTGTCGCAATGTGCAGTCCGCCCTGGCCGTCAGTGACGCGCAAGGCGACCGTGAAGGACCCGTCGTCGTCCACCCCGGCCGCCTGCAACGCGGCCCAATCTGCGGTCGGAGTCTCGCCGACAACGTCCACGTCGAACATGCCCCCATCGTAATTCAGGTCCCACTCGAAGGTGAGCGGATCGCCGTCCGGATCGCTCGAACCGCTGCCGTCCAGGTTCAGGTCTTCGCCTTCGTTGATGATGCAGGGGGCGCCGGCGTGTGCCGTGGGCGCGGTGTTCGTCGAGGGCGGGACGGCCAGGCTTAACGCGTCAAGGTCTTCTAGGTCGGTATCCAGATTCAGCGACGGTCCATCCAGCCATGAAGCGGCATCCGCCACGGCTGGGCCGACAGCCAAGTTCGTCTTTGAGACCTGCAGACGGAAGATGTCCTGCTGATCGGCCGTGATTCCGCTCGTCCCGATTCCACCGTCCAGGGCATCCAACGACACCAGCAACTCACCGGCCGCAAGTGTCTCGTCGCCCAAGCCCGTGTTCGTTTCGATTAATTCCAGACCGCTGATCGCTGCTGTGATGCCGACGTCATTGCCGTTGACCAAAAACTCCACCGTGCCATCGGTCTTACTGCCTTCGCCAACGTCAATGGTGTGGAAGACGTAGACATCGCTGCCGCTGCCGACTTCCTGGCTGAAGAGGAAGTCACCGGCGGTGAGCGTGGTTTCTCCAAAGGACGTGTCCTGCTCGATGAGTGAGAAGGACTTCAGGTCCACACCACCGATCGGTCCGTCCAACACATATGAAAAGGTCCCACTGCTGTAATCACCCGCCGAATCGGGCCGAAACAGCATGATATCATCCCTGTCAACGGGCAGCGAGTCGATGGTTTCGGGACCGTTTGTCGAGAACAGCAAGTCGCCGGGCTGAAGGTCAATGGTGTGAGTTGTGCCGAGCGTGATGTTGAGCGTCACATAGTGCAGGCTATCGACGTCCAGGTCCGTGCCGGCAAGTGCTTCCAGGTTGAGGGCAGACGCAAATGTGCCGTCTGTCGTCCCCGGAGCAAACTGCAGGTTGGGGTCCGCCAACTCGATCACTTCTCCGTTCTCCCACGAGTCCAGCCCCGGCGCACCGCTGGAGCTGACGTTGCCAATTGTGGACAGCCAAAGAGCGGACCCGGCCGCTTCGTACGCACCCACGTCGGGAGTCGTGCCACGGATCATACCGCGCTGATCCACCTCCGGGGCTCCCGCAACCACGCCCTTGTTGATGGCCTCGCTGCCGGCAAGCAGTGCATGGGTTGGCGTCAACCCGCCGTTGTCGGCGAGAGTCGCGTTCAGGCCCGGGTCGGTCATTGACTGATCGGTCGGCTGCCCGAGTCCGGCGGTCGTGCCGCTGTCGATGTTGCCGCCCAGCGAGGTGACGGGATCGCTTGTGTTATCGTCCGGGCCGGACGTGCCCGTGTTGGATGCGAGGATGGTGTTTTTCAGCGAGGCACTGCCGCCCGCGAATATATGGATGCCACCCGAGCCGCCCAACGACGTATTGTCGTAGATCGTTGCGTTGGTGATGGTGAGCGCGTGGTCGGTGGCGTAAACGGCGCCGCCGAGGCCATTCGCCGTGTTTCCGCTGAGCGTGACATTCGTCAACGAAAGGGTACTGCCGGCCAGCGAGGTGTTGATGCCGCCACCATGGCCCGTCGCGGAGTTGCCGTCGATGGTCACTCGGTCGAGTGTGGCCGCTCCCTGGTTGAACAGCCCGCCGCCCATGGCCGCCGAGTTGCCGGTAATCCGTACGTCGTTCAGGGACAACGTGCCTGCATTGTTGATCGCGCCACCGTCCGCGGATGCAGAATGTCCACTGAATACGGACTCGTTCACCGTCACGTCGGCGCCCGGCGAGATATCCAATCCGCCACCGTAGTTGGTCGTGGCGTTTTGCAACGAGACTCCGCTGATCGTGATGGTGCCGGCATGAGCGTGAAAGATCCGGTCGCCCAGACCGGTCGCATCGACGATCGTCGCCGCCGCACCGTCGCCGATGATCGAGAGATCGCCGAGAATGTCCAGATCGCCAGTGGCAGCCGAGTCCTCGCCCGTTCCGTTGATGGACAACGTGTAGGTTCCGGCCGGCAGGAAAATCTCGTCGGTCCCCGCATCCGCATTCGTGGCCAAGATGGCCTCGCGGAGGGAGATTCCGTCACCGCCATCGTCCCCGATCAGCGCTGCCACGGTGGTGAGATCCGCGGCATTCACCACATCGGCCATCTGGCTGACGTTGATCACCGCCAGCAGCCCGTCCCAGTTCTGTTGAACGTCGATGCTGAAGGCCAAGTCGGATTCAATCATCCCCGTCGAGTATTCCAGGTCCCAATCGCCACCAAAGAACGCGTGCCCCGTATCATCGGTACTCGCCGCCACATCCGCGCCGGTCAACGTGCCGATCGCTTCGACCAATGCTTCACCATCGGCGTTGCCAGCCAAGTCACATCCATAGAACAACAGGTCGGCGTCGGCCTTCAGCGACAGATTCCATTGGGCAATCTGGCCGGCGTACGCGTCCATGTTGTCGATATCAAGCCATGTGTCGCCTAGTTTGACGGCTCCGTCAGTACCGTGAGTGACAAAATGCACGGCGTCCAGGGCGATGTGGTCTGCCAGTGCCGCAGTGATTTGCTGGATGCCGTCGTACCGCGTGTCCAAGACGACCACGTCGATGTGACGATTCGGATTGTCGGATGCAAGACCGTCGATTAACTTCTCGTAATCCGCAACGCCTGGATCGACGAATACCAGCTCGTGCCTCGTATTCGCCTGGTCAGAGGTTTGGGAGGGCGAAGCTCCTGCTGAGCCGTTGAACTGCGGAACGGATGGCGGCTCGGCGGGAGCCTCGCCCTCCCGGTCGTCCACTGACTGTTCGTAGTTGTCGACTGTCACGTCTCCCTCAGGGAGAAAGCCAGGATGAGAAGCTGAAGCGAGGAAATAGCCCTCACCCCGGCCCTCTCCCTGAGAGAGAGTCTGTAGGTCAGGCTGTGCCTGACGGTGCTCGATTGCGAGTGCATCGACGCACATTTCGTCAGGCGGAGCCTGACCTACGTCGGTGGGAATGTGGTGGACTTCAATCTCTGTGGCGGCATCGGTAGATTCCGTGGCGGCGTCCGTGGCATCAGAAGACTTGCCGGCGGTTTCGTCCAATTGTGCGGCTTGTACCACTTCGGCCGCCATTGCGGCCAGCGGCACGGCATCGAAGTACACTCGGTCTTCCAGATCCGCCAGTTCGATCTGCTTTCCAGACGGCCGGTCCCCATGCGCGGAAGGTAAGCACGAACGGAGGGCGCGGACCGCGTCGTCCAGGAAAAGTCGCGTTCTTATGGCGATTTCGTGCAGCATTTGTATCTCGGGTTGCAGTTCTGCTTGGCGCATACCGCGCGCAAAACGGCTTCCAAAGCATAGGTCCACATTTGTGGTAGACGGACGCATGGCTGGATTAGCCAGGAAACTGGCGTGACGACAGGCGAAATGTCGGATGGGCTGCAGAGTCGGGCGCGTTTAGCCTGATGTTAGATCGTTTAACTCGAAGCCGGAGGCGACGGCGTGGAGCAGGATGGACTGTCTACACGTGGCGCCCACCATCGCCTCCGGCTTCGGGTTAAACGAAGAACACCCCGCCTTGCTACAATCCGCACATGCGTTACGTCACATCCCAGCGGCCACAGAACATACGACTGCTTCCGTACGTCGATTGTCGTGCGAATCGGAAGGTCGGTACGACCGTCGCTCGCGAAGCAACCAGAAGATAAGGCACTGGGGGAGGGCTTTTCGTTCGCCCCTTGGGGAGTGAGCTACCACATCAACCGGGTCTTATCCGATGTAAGGCAATACGACACGCAGCCCAATGGCCGTGCGCCTTTTGCGGCTGTCCACAGGCAGGCTAGGCAGGACGGATCCCCAGATCCGCCACGGTACCGTCGACGGACTTGGAAGTCCGTCCTGCAGAAACTCCAAAGTCAGACCTGGGCAGCAACAGGCAGAGAAACAACATGTTGTCGTCGGAATCATCAGGACGATTTTGTAGCAAAGTGCCACCGCCCTTGAGACAATGCCTGTGCGCGATCCTTTCGGGCCTCCTCGTCTACACCGTTTTCAGCCACTGCGCGCATGCACAAAACTGGTATCCCGCCCAATCGCGCGAAGTGTCGAATCCCATGAGGCGTTTGCCTTCGCCCGCGATGCACGGTGGGTACGGCATGTTTCAGCCCAGCGTTCTGGAGGGCAGCCCGCGGCGGCTCCCTGCTCAGCAGCCGCCTGAGTCTGCTCCATCCCGGGTCACCGAGATCCGCCGACTTCCTCCTTCGCAGGCGCAACACAACGCTGTGCCGCCGAGTAACGTCCCAGGCGCACCTGGCGGCGGTGGTGCTTATGCCGATGTGCCAATGGCTCCGACGCACATGGCTCCGATGGCCGAGCCGGACACGTCCATGTATCTGGCGCCATTTCATCAGCGAGCCGGCGGCTATCCCGATCGTGAGGTGTATCAACTTCCCCGCGGCACGGCTAACGCACTGCCTGTAGGATTCCAGCCTTGGTGGAACAAACAAGTCGCGAATCAAATGCGAGACGACTCGCACATACTGACCGTTAATGTCGAAAACCTGGTAGTCAGTGCATTAGGCCACTCGCCGGATGTTCTGGCCGTGTATGCCGACGTCGATAGCCGGAATGCGGCCATTGGAAAAGAACACGGGGCTTTTGACTGGCGAGCTTTTGTCGATTCCAGCTACGACTACACGAGCGACCCGGTGGGTAACGATCTGACCACTGGCGGCCCCCCACGCTACCGAGACCGAAACTGGTACTTGAGTTCCGGGGTACGGAAGCTGGTGGGAACGGGCGGCGAGTTCGAGGTGTCGCAGAAGATCGGTCGCCAGTACAACAATTCAAATTTCTTCATTCCACCGGATCAAGGCAACGCGCGGTTCGAAATCAGCTTCACTCAGCCGCTGTTGAATAAGGCAGGCAGGTTCTACACCGAAAGCCGGACGGTCGTGGCCCAGATTGATGCGGAAGTCGCCGGATACGAGCTGCGCGACAAACTCGAAGATCACTCGCTACAGGTTGCACGAGCTTACTGGGACGTGTATCGCGCCAGGTCCATCCGCTGGCAAAAGCAGAAGCTATTCGACAGCGCCTCAGTGATCCTCAACATGCTGAAGGCCCGTGAAGCAGTCGACGCAGTACGGCGGCAAACGTTGCGAGCGGAAGCGGCAGTGGCGAACCGTCGTTCCGACATCTTGCGCGCTGCGGCCGCGGTCCGTAACGCGGAGTCCCAACTCCGTTTGCTGGTGAACGACCCCCAATTGATAAACGGTGGCCGGGTCGAATTGATTCCGGGTGAAATGCCCACCGTCTACCCGGTGAAAGTCTCGATGCGGCGTTCCCTCGAAACCGCGTTGTGCAATCGCCCGGACATCGCGCAAGCTGTGCGAGAGATCCGAGCGGCCAATGTACGGTTGGGCGTCGCCCAAAACGAACTGCTCCCGAAATTGGATCTTGTCGTCAGCTCGTATATGTATGGCTTGGAGGGCGATGCGGATGTCGCTTCGGCCTTTGGCAATCAGTTTTCGGTAGGCGAACCAGGCTACTCGTTGGGCGTGCTGTTCGAGGTGCCCTTGGGAAACCGGAGCGCTCGTGCCGAATTCGCATCGCGCGAGGCACAGCTGCGCAAGGAAATGCTGGAGCTTCGAGCGACTGTCGAGGCTGGAATGACCGAAGTCGAACTGGCCGTACGCGACGTCGAGACTTCCTATCAGGAAATGGTCAGCAAGTACCAGTCCATGGTCGCCGCGGATGCCGAGGCGAAGTATCTGGATCGGAGATGGCGACTCGTTCCTGGCCAAGATGCAGCGACGCCGCGTCTTCTGGAAGACCTGCTGGACGCTCAGGAACGCTTGGCGGAGGAGGAGGTAGGCTTTGCCACGACCCAGGTAAACTACACGTTCGCCTTGGTCCAACTGAAGCGAGCCATGGGTACGCTGATGCGGTGCATGGAGGACGGGCGTCACCAGCAAGGATGGTCAGCCGCTGCTCCGGCTCCGACACACATGCCACCCAGCCCCGTTATGGCCCAACCTGCCGCTTGGTCACGTTGACGGTCCATATCCGATGGTTACTTTTCCCTCAAGGTTCGCCCGCCACCTCCGAAGTTCGCAGGGCCCAAAGGCCTCGCACCGTGACCTCGTCTTGATCCAATCAATTCGGCAAGCCGGCACCGATCTGGGCCCGCTGAGCGAACAGCAATTGCAGGATCAGACCGACGATCTTCGCGAATCGGTCGCCCGCGGGAAATCACCGGTCTCGTCCGATCTGATGGTGCAGGCCTTTGCGTTGGTCAACGAAGCCGCTCGCAGGACGATCGGAATTTCTTTCTACGATGTTCAAATGCTGGGCGGACTGGCCCTGGCGCGCGGAAGCGTTGCAGAGATGCAAACGGGCGAGGGCAAGACCTTTGTGGCTGCACTGCCCGCATTTGTCCACGCGTTGGCCGGTCGTGGCGTGCACGTTCTGACATCGAACGCGTATCTTGCCGAACGCGACTTCCGTTTGCTGTTACCGGTGTATGAATGCCTGGGTTTGACCGCGGGAGTGCTCGAGCCAAATACGCCACCTCAGAAGAAGCGATCCGCGTACGCGTGTGACGTCACCTACGGACCAGGATACGACTTCGGTTTCGACTACCTGCGTGATCAGGTTACTCTGCGTCGATCCGAGGAAGCGCGATTGGGCGATACGCTGCTGGGGCGGCTGCGCGGTAACGGTCCGGGGCCCGAGACGCCCATTCAGCGCGAATTGGCTTGCGCGATCGTCGACGAAGTGGATCATGTGCTGATCGACGATGCAAGTTCACCGTTGATCATCAGTGAGCCGACGGCCGAGACGGCGGAAGATGCCGAGGCACATCGCGTCGCTCGATCGATGATCGCTGAGTTGCAGCGGGACCGAGACTACAAGTTCGATGCCGAGACCGGCGCGGTTCAGCTTACGGAACAAGGCTCGAAGGGAATCCACACGGACACGGCCCCAATACCATGGAAAGTACTGCTTAGGCCATGGTCCGAATACGTAACACAGGCTTTGCGTGTAGAATTGTGTTTCCGTCGAGATGTTCATTACGTCGTGCAAGAGGGCCAGGTCCGCGTCGTGGATGAATCGACTGGCCGCGTGTTTGCCGAACGCAGTTGGCGCGACGGGCTGCATCAAGCCATCGAAGCCCGAGACGGATTGGAAATCACTGCGGAGAAGCGGTCCATTGCTCGCATCACCCGGCAACGCCTATTCCGGCTGTACGATCAGCTGTGCGGCATGACGGGCACGGCGATGGAAAGCGAGAAGGAGTTTCGGGAGTTCTACGGGCCGCGTGTAACGCCGATTCCCCTCTGGAAACCTAGCCAGCGTGCGATTCAGCCGACTCGCTGCTTTGCCGATGCCGATGCGAAGTGGAACGCGGTCGTCGAAGCGGTTCGGCAGGTCCACAACACGGGGCGTCCTGTCCTTGTCGGCACTCGTACCATTGCCGCCAGCGAGATTCTGGCCGAACAATTGCGCAATCGTGGTGTGCCACATCAAGTCCTGAACGGCAAACAAGACGCCGACGAGGCGGCCATTGTCGCCGAGGCTGGACAGGCCGGCGCCGTGACGATAGCCACAAATATGGCTGGCCGTGGCACGGATATCAAACTAGAACCAGGCGTAGCCGAGCGCGGCGGCCTGCACGTGATCGCTACCGAGCGTCACACATCACCGCGCGTCGATCGCCAACTCATCGGTCGTTGTGCACGGCAAGGCGATCCCGGAACGGCTCAGTTCTTCTTATCGGCTGATGACGAACTGATACGAACTCACCGCACTTGGCTGGCTCGATCCATCAAACGAGCGGCCGACGCCAAAGGCGAGGTGCACGCTGATTTCGACTTGGCAGTTCGCAAAACACAGGCTCTGGCCGAAAAGCACGGGTACCGCCGCAGAAGAAGCCTTTTCCACGGCGACCAGCATCGCGATACCGTGATGGCCAAGTTCGCCGGCGAAGATCGCTGATAAATGGCTCGTATCACATCCTTGGGCCTTCTCCTTGGTTCTGGGCCGGTCTCCTGACCGGCCCAATGAGTTTGACGGCAACCCTGCCTTGGATATTGCCGACCCTCGGTCGAGCAAGTCTCGCTGTCGGGAGACCACGAGACAACTTAGTTTAACGGCAAGCCGAAGGCGTCGGCGCCGCAAGACTCAGAACGATACCGATACGCTGTCGCCTTCGGCTTGCCGTTAAACGACGGATTCGCTGGGGGCTGTCTCGCCAGACCCGTGTAACGCTCCAACGAGACGCAAAAATCGTCCAGCTATCCCCCGGATGCACTAACTGCAAGCTACACTTCCTTCGGAAATGTACTCGGATCGTACCCGAACACAGGAATTGTAGACATGTTGCGACACTTTGCCCTCCGAATTGCCAACGCTTGGGCGTTCGCCTTGACAGCTTGCTGCGTGACTAGTTTTGGAATCGGATCTGCCGATGCTGCTGATATTGAGGGATTTACCGAGCCGTACCGTGAGATCGCGATCGCGTCGGCCGAGACGGGAATCCTGACCAAGGTCGACGTCAGCGAGGGCGACCAAGTCCATGAAGGCCAACTGCTGGCCGAGCTGAACCAAGACGTACTCCGCGCTTCGCTACGCGTCGCCGAGAAGTACAAGGAATCGAAAGGCCAACTGGTATCCGCCAGAGCGGACCTCCGTCTACGGACCGAGCGGCTCGATAATCTCAAGAAACTTCTGGAAGGCAACCACGCCAGTCCTGAGGAAATCGACCGTGCAGCGACTGAAAAAGCAATCGCCGAAGCGCAGGTACTGGCCATCACGGAATCGATTCAAGTCAAAGAGCTGGAATGCGAACGAGCCAAGGCCCAGCTCGAACAGCGTTTCATTCGGTCGCCCGTCGACGGCTTCGTCAAACAGGTGAGCAAGTACATCGGCGAGTTCGTTGCCCCAACCGATCCTGTTGTGCTGACCGTGGTTCAACTTGATCCGCTTCTCGCAACGTTCGCAGTTCCCGCGCAACAGACTGAGAAGCTTGCCGCTCGCCAGCAAGTCCAGCTTCGAATCGGCGGTCAGAAGGCAACCGTTTCGGGGACCGTGAAGAGCATCTCGCCAGTCGTCGACGCACAAAGTGGCACGGTTCGAGTCCGGGTCGAATTCCCCAATCCTGATGGTCGCTTTCGTAGCGGCAATCCTTGCGTCTTGGTATCCCCCGACGGTTCCGAACGAGTCACGCGCCGCCCATAATGACAAGCACGGCCCCTACTGCGGACTCCGTCGTCGCGTCGGCACGCGTCGATCGCGGGACGCAGACTCCACGCACCGAACTTCCGATTGCCGAGTTGCACAAACGTTTTCAGGAAGCTGCAACAACGCAACACGACAAGAGTGCGCTACTGTGTGAGATAGCCCGCCACGTCTCGTGGGCCACACTCAGCGTGTGGATGGTCTATCTAGAAACGGGTGCCGACGAACGCCTTCACGTATTCGCTGAGTCGGGCAAAGCCCTACCCAAGCAACTGCACGAGATACTGGTTGCCTGTGGGCGGCAGGCGATAGCCGACAACGCGTCCAGCGTGCGGGCGATCGACAAAGACTCTACGTGGCGTGTGGCTGCCGTGCCCGTTTCTTCACCGGGTGAAACGGCCGTCCTTCTGGTCGTGGTGGGACATCCAAGTGCAGCCAAGATCGCTGTGACCACACTCGAGTTGGCCGGCGTCTACCTTGCTCTTTGGCATGCGCGTAACGAGCTGACACAGCGCGAAACAGAAACGCGATCCGCAGCGACACTCGTCGAGCTACTCGGGCGGCTCACTTCGGGAGACGACCTGGAACTCGCGTGTTACACGCTGGTCAACGAATGGCAGCGATTCTTCGATTGTCGGCAAGTGGTCCTGGGGCTGAGTCGCGACGGTCGAAGCTGCCGGGTTGCGGCAATATCAGGCAACGGCCAAGTCGACCGCCGATCTGACCGGGTCCGTACTCTTGAAGCCACGTTGGACGAGGCGTTGGTCCGAGACGAGTTGTCGGTGTGGCCGCCAAACGAGGCCTCCGATCGTCACGCAACGATGGCGCACAAGAGATTGGCCGAATCGATTGGGACGACAAGCGTGGTCAGTTCGCCAATCCACGACGATCACGGCACCGCGCAAGGTGCCTGGCTGTTCCTCGGCGACGAAGGATTCTCGCAGCAAGCAGGGACGCTCGGGTTGATCAAAGCCGCGGAAACTCCGGTTGGTTCATGCCTGGCCCTACTGAAGCGGGCCGAGCGAAGCGTCGTACAGAAGTGGATCCGCAAAGCTGTCGAAGCGACTCGCCGATGGAAAGGCCGGTGCATTCTTGCGGCGATTGGGCTGCTTATCGCGTTGATGTTCGTACCGATGCCCTACGAGGTAGACTGCGACTGCGAACTGCAGCCGGTCGTGCGTCGATACGTAGCCGCTCCCTTCGATGCCACCTTGGAAAAGAGCTTCGTGGAACCGGGTGATCTGGTCAGTGCGAACCAGCCTTTGGCACGGATCGATGGGCGCGAAATTCGTTGGGAACTCGCCGGCGTAGACGCCGATCGGAGCCGGGCTGCCAAAGAACGTGACGGTCATCGTGCGACACACGACTTCGGCGCCGCCGAAGTGGCGAAGTACGAAATGGAACGCTTGAAAATCAAGGCAGAACTGCTGGAACACCGTGGAACGCACCTGGAACTGCGCAGCCCTATAGACGGGATCGTGATCAGCGGCGACTTGAAGAAGGCCGAAGGCGTCCCGCTCACGGTCGGGCAGACGTTGTTCGAGATTGCGCCGCTGGACTCGATGATCGTCGAGATTGCCATTCCGGAAGAAGACATTCGGCACGTCCGCGCGGAACAGTCGCTGGAAGTCGTTCTAGATGCCTATCCGGGACAACGATTCGAGGCCAAATTATCGCGTATTCATCCTCGATCGGAGGTCAGAGAGACCGAACACGTATTCATCGGCGAGTTCGAGCTGGACAATCCCGACGAGACATTGCGGCCCGGCATGCAGGGCACGGCAGCGATCACCACGTCGTACCATACGCTGGGCTGGAACCTGTTCCACAAGCCGTGCGAAAAGATGCTCTATTGGATGGGGTGGTAAGGTGGACGGGCGAAGTGATGCTTCTACGCAAGAGCTTACCCGTCTTCGGCTGAAGCTCGAAGACGACGTCATCTTCACGCCGCATCAGTACGGCGAGGACACGTATTACCACGTCGAGTTGCCAACTCGATCGAAGTTCTTTCGCATCGGCCTGCCTGAATACACATTCATCTCGTTGCTGGATGGCGACACGACCGTTGCCGAAGCGCTCAGCCTCACGGCCCGCTCGCTCGGCCCGGACGCGTTTAGCGAGCGTGATGCAGCCTCCATTTGCTCTTGGCTCATCGAAAGAGGCTTGGCCCAACCGCAACACACCTCGCAAACCGCTCGACTGTACGGCGCGGCCAGCAAGGAGCGCAAACGCGGCTTGGCCGGGCGACTGAACCCATTCTGGATGAAGCTGCCGATCACCAGCCCCGACCGATTGCTCGAACGGCTAATGCCGTTTGTTGGCTGGACTCACTCCAGGACTGCCATGTTGACCGGGTTGGTCCTTTGCGTCGTTGCCTTGGCAACGGTCGCTACGACCTGGGACCGGCTGGTTACCTCGTCCGTTGCGGTGTTCAGCCCAGCGAACTGGATCTGGCTGTTCGCAGCATGGATACTGGTGAAAGCCATTCACGAAATCGGGCATGGAGTCGCGTGTAAGAGACACGGTGGCGAAGTTCGCGAACTGGGCATCATCTTCATACTGTTTGTGCCAGTACCCTATGTGGACGTGACCTCCTCTTGGAGATTCCGCTCGAAATGGCAACGAATCCACACGGCCATCGGTGGCATGTATGTCGAGTTGGTGATCGCCGCGATCGCAGCTCTGATTTGGAGCCGCACGGATTCCGCCGTAGCACGTCACTTGCTGTACAGCATGATGCTGATGGCCAGCGCGACGACATTGCTGTTTAACGCGAATCCGCTAATGCGGTTCGATGGCTATTATATTCTGGCGGACCTGTTGGAGATTCCCAACCTGTATTCGTCTGGCAGCCGCTATCTCGCGGGTCTGGCGGGGCGAGTATTCCTTGGTGTGCCAGCAGCATCGAACTTGGGCTGGCAGTGGAAGGACGTCTTTGTACGCTTCTACGGTGCCGCAGCGTTCTGCTGGCGGATCCTCGTTTGCATCTCGTTAGCCATCGCTGCCTCGGTACTGTTCCACGGAGCCGGGCTCGCCCTTGCGGCCTTAGGGCTGACCGCCTGGCTGGCGCCGCCGGCAATGAAGGCGATTCGATCCGTCATACGCCACTACCAAGTAAATCCGTGGATTGCCGTAAGAGCGGGAAGCATGGCCGCCCTTTTCGCGTGCGCCAGCGCGGCACTGCTGTTCGCGCCCTGGCCCGGGGCTTGCACTGCGCCGGGAGTCATCGAATATCGCGACTCGATCGTTGTGCGGGCACAGAGTCCCGGGTTTGTAACGACGATTCATGTCGACGACGGCCAGTTGGTCGAATGCGGAGATCTGCTTCTTGAGATGTCCAACGACGAGCTTGATGCCGAATGTCGCGACCTACAGGCAGCGATCGACCAGTCCAAGGCACGCCGTAGAATCCACATGGAAAAACACGAGCAGGCCTCAGCTCAGGTCGAATTGGAGAACGAACGAGCGTTGAAGAAGCGGCTTGCGGAAAAACAACGTCAATTTGAACGCTTGACGGTCCGTTCGCCCGTTTCTGGGACGGTCATGGCCCGGAATCTCGATACGTTGCTGATGACCTATCTGGAGGAAGGTGCGGAGGTGCTGGCGGTTGGTGACGACACGCACAAACAGCTCCGAGTCTCCATTGCCCAAGAAGACAGTGCCTCTTTCCGAACCCAGGAAGGCAAACCGGTGAAGCTCCGCCTGCGGTCGACAGAATTGTCGGAAGGCCAGCTGTCCCGCGTTATCCCTGGCGCCAGCAAGACTCCGCCACACTTGGCGCTGTGTGCTCCGGTTGGCGGCCCGCTTGCCGTTACAGATCTCCGGAGTGAAGAGTCAGACGACTCGTACGAATTCGTCATGCCGCGATTCACGGGAATCGTCGAACTACCCCACGACCTCTGTGCCAATCATCACGCCGGCGAATTCGGGTATGCCACGATTCGAGCGAACCAATCGGCAACCGTCGTGCAAGTACTGAACCACCGCATCAGTCAGTGGCTCGAAAACAAACTCACCGAAGCTCGCAAGAGCACTGGTAAGGCGAGTTAGCTGAGGGTGTCCGGGAATTGGGAGGGCGAAGCTCCTGCTGAGCCGGATTCTTGGCATCGACACGCGGCTCGGCAGGAGCCTCGCCCTCCCGAAAACCGTGGAATCCAGCGTTTCGAATTCCCGGACGCCTTCAGTTGGTTAGCACCTTAAATCCAACTTCTTCGCTTGAAAAGGGCTGGACATCGGGTTCTTCGCGTCAACATTGCCTTCTTCCCAAGGCAGAAACAAGCTTGTAGGGCTCTCCTCGCTTGACGCTACGATTTCGCAACCGGTTGTGGGGTGTATCGGTCGCTCCGAGTCCACGACGACGCTGGCGCTGGACAGTAGCGAAAAATTCGCATGCTTCGATTCATCAGTTTCCCTCGTGACCTAGGTTTCAAAGTGGTGCCGCAGTGCCCAACATGCGCCACCACTACGTGTTAACTTCCGGATGGTCTTTCACAATCTGCTGAGCAGAACGAGATTGGCGATCGATGCGGCCATGAGGCCGTTTCATTCGGCGCGGACGACATCGTCCCCAACGAACGAGTTGAAGCTGGACGATCTGGAGGATCGCATCCTCCTGAGCTCCGTTCCGGCCGCGATGGTCGCCGAGACCGTGGATGCTGCGCCTGCCGAAACGGCTGACCAGGCATTCGCCACTCGCGTACCTCGAGTCCCCAGATGATTTTGACTTGTCGGAGGGCTAGCCCAGAGACGAAAGGCAAACGTTCTCCACACTCCGCGTCGAGGAATTCCCGACCTGCTCGCTATTTGAACGCATCGAGGCGTTCGTGTGGATTGCTGAGAGTCTTGCTCGACACCAGACCGGGATGCCGAACCGTCCTTTTCCACTAAGCCATCGCGCCGCTAGAACAACGCCGGAAACAGGCGACGGGCGTTGTTCGCTATGGCTTCACAGGCGTCTTCAATACTGACGTCTTTCGTTGTCGCGATCTCCGTCGCCGCACAGCGGACAAAGGTGGGCTCGTTTTCTCGTCGACGGGCGTTCGAGTTGAAATAGCTGCTGGCCGGCATGATTTGCCTCTGGCCGTCGGCGTGCACCGTGAATTCGAGGCCAGGGTAGCGGACATCAACCAGATTCAGAAACTCATCGAACTGTCTATCGCCAAACCAGTTCTCACGCAACTTCTTAGCCAAACCGTCGGGCGGCGTCAGCGTCTTAGCTTGTCTTTTTGCTGCTTTCCAATGGCCGATCATCGGGCTGTGGTAGGGGGAATCCGTTTCGATCACAAGACTCGTCAGGTCCACTGACCTCGCCACATCGGCGAACTTCTTGCGGTATCCGACTGATGACGGGAGCGAAATACGATAGCCTCGCTCGGCTGCCGTGATCGCCTGATCGACCGCGCCTGCGAAACAGTGCAACATGACACGCTCTGGAGCCAGGTCCGCTGTGCCAAGTGTTGACAGTATGTCGTCGTAGGCGTCACGCCCGTGGACCACCACTGGAAGATTCAGCTCCTGCGCCAACTCAATACTCTTGCGAAACACGAAGGCCTGAGTCTCAAGGCAGTCCTGCACTGCCGGTTCCGCCATAAGCTGCTCACGGTTGGTATCGATTTCCTGTTGGATCTGGTTCCAGTCGCTAACGCCTTGCCCCTCCAAGAACTCCGCAAGAGGCCAGAAATAGTCCAGACCGACCTCACCGATCGCCACAATGCGCCCTGCCGCACCAAGTTTGCCTACGACGCGTTTCGCCTCCTCTAACTGTTCCCCGAGGCCTGACAGTGGCAACGCTTTGGTGGGTGGACAGAATCCAATAGAGATTCCCACACGCAATGAATCTGTGTGCCGTGAAGCAGCATTCTCGATCGGCTCCAAGGGCAGCTCTAACTCCGCCGCGCCCAACTCGAAGTACATCGAGTACACAATCGCCGCGACACCGTACCGCGTGCATCGCTCAAGGATTTGCGCAAGGCCAAATGCGTTGTGTTTCAAATGGTGCTTGCCCAGATGGGCGTGGCAGTCGACGACGTGAGGCAATTGAATCATCTAAACGATTTCTGTTGGAGCGTTACTGCAGAGCTGGAAACGGAAACTCGCGTCATCTCGAACATCGTGAGAAGTCGGCAATCTCAGTGTGCCAAATCGTCGTGGCACAGGCAATCCGCGGATACTACCAAGACACCCTATTCATGGTCGCGGTTCACATGGTTTGCCATCTCCCACGGCTGACATCCGCTCGATGCTAACGGTTGCGCATGACGTGCTACAAATCCTCGGTATCGGCGGTTTTTCGAAAGGTGACCGTCCAGGGAACATCATCATCGGTGGAGGTCGTATACCCGACAGTCAGGAGAACGCCGTCGATAGTCGTGGTCGCCTTTAGAGCGTGAGGCAGGTCGACGGATTCGAATTGGTGTCCCTCGGGAATGCAAATCCGCAGTTGGTAAGGATCGCCGCTGACCGCTCGGGAGATTCCGCGGAGCTGCTTCGCGGCGTTGTCCCACGACACTGACTTGACATCGAACGCCATCTGCCGCACATGCCGACTCGTGGAAAGAAGCATGGGCCTGTCCTTCTGCTCGACGACGCAGTAGATGTCGCAATCCTTCTGCGGAATGGCCCTCGACCGGAAGGTTCCGCGAAACGTCCCCAGGAACTTCCGGCTCCAGAACTCGTACACCAAGTAGATCTTCGCCGGATCGAGCCGCAGGTCTTTCTCGGCGTCCAAGACGACCGTGAAGTCGTC
Organism: uncultured Pirellulaceae bacterium; assembly: GCA_964617665.1. GTDB lineage: Bacteria > Planctomycetota > Planctomycetia > Pirellulales > Pirellulaceae > JADHUC01. Next base: position 22,270 of record CAZUAH010000026.1, on the reverse strand, counting down.
GCTTTCCGGGCCAAAGTTGAATACGGCGATGATGTTCCATGCTCCGAACGGTCGCTCGACGGGCATATTCCAGACCTGCGCGGGATTGCGCACAAACAGATCCACGGGATAGGCAGCATCGGCTGTGGGCGGTGAAACCCGCTTGAGTAGTTCAAGCCGATCCGCGGGATACAGAACGTCGAACGCTTCCGACGGATACATGGTGCTGCCGGCGATGGCGTGGAAATTGGCACGCACCTTGGCTTCGCCGTACGGAACGATGTGTCCCCGGTCGTACTTGTAGACATGGATATTGTCGCAGTCGTTCCAGAACACGCGCGAGTTGTAGAAGAATCTCATGGTGGTGCCTGGAGCGCTTTCTCCCAAGAACGCTCGCGGCCCGAAATAGGAACCCGGCACATAGTTGCCGTCAGCATCCTGCGACGTGCGACAAATGTCGATCAATCCATAGTTGAAGTCGACCCGGGTCATGCACGAGCGATTTCGCGAACCCGGCGACACATCGTCGATGGCGTCTCGCCACGGCTCGGCACCCAGCCGCCATGTCTCGGCGGCACTCAGGAACGGATCCTGCTGCTTGGGCCATTTTCTCCAGAGTTCCGCGAAATCGAGCCGTCCCCAGACGACTTTGTCTTCCTTGCCCCTGAAGAACTCGGCGACGCGTTTCCTTTCTTGCGCAACCGCCAGCGGATTGGAGAAATCGAGAACCCGGCCATCTCCCCAACGGATTTTGTACCGCAAATAGCACTCTGTGGGATACGCGGTCGCCGACGCATGCTTGCCTCTGCCACCGGAGTAGCACAGTCCCCAACATCCGGTGCCACCGAACCGAGAATCACACTCGACGACGTTGTAGTAGAACTTGTCGAGGCCGTTCTCTTTGATGAACCGGTTGGCCTGTTCTGCTTTGCCGCCGGACATCCAATGGATCCAACGACAGTGTGCACAGCCGATCAGCGCGTGGTTTTCGAGGTCGAGAGGACGTCGTTCCCGCAGACGGATGTCATTGGCCAGTGCAATAAGGTTCCCCAGGTGTTCCAGTGCACGGATGCCATCGTGCCCCAAGTGAACCAATAGTTTCTCGCCGGCAAAACTCGCCCCGTCTGGGACGGTAACATCGTAGTGGCAGTACGCCCTGGCCTTCATGCTGGTAGGCGAGTCGGTCTTGGTGAATTCGAATCGTGAGTGTCCCTTGTGGACTGTCAAGTGTCCCATCAGGATCACATCGCCAGTTTTATCGTGGCGCACGAGGTGAGCGACTTCATACATGCGCTTGCTGGTCTCTGGCGTGTCTCCAAAATCACTGACCAGCGTCAGGTCATGGTATTCGTCGAACAAAGACTTGATACCGAAACTCAACCATTGGTCATTCGTGCCGCCCAGTCGAGCGTCGCCGACGACCATGTAGTCCATGTCTTCGACATCGATGGACCCGCCAGTGCGATTGGCGCGATCAAGCTGCACGACAATGTCGTTGCCAGTCTTGCTGACGGAAATGTGATAGTCGAAATCGAGTTCGCCCGGTTTGTTCCCGTGCAACGTGATCGTCACAAACGAGCCAAGCGAGTTTGAGTCGTCGTCGCTGACTTCATGCGTGATCGACCAGCCAGTAGCGTCATCGCCGGGAAGAAACGAGATACCGCTGAGCCGTACCTCCGTTCCCTTCAGTCGTGCCGACCAACGGGCGTTCTGCACGTCGACCTGTACCAGGAGCCGCTGTTGGTCGATCGTGAGCATCTCGGCCGAAGCGGGCGTCCTGCCCGACAGGAATGCCACGAGAAATAAGATCACGGAGAGACGGCAGCTCATGAGGGCTCTCTTTTTGCCTAGACCTTGGCTCTGGTCATCGTCTTTTTCAATTCCTGCTGCGGAAGATAGACGCCGTTCTTTCGCAACGTTTCGACTAGCTGCCCCGTGTCCAGATCGCAGGCAGGTTGCCCCGTGGCAAGCGATTGTACGGACGCGGTACCGACGGCCTGCCCCATCATCGAGGCGGCGGGCTGGACGCGGATGGATCCGTGTACGCGGACGTCGCTGGAGTTGCAGCGTCCGGCGACCCAAAAATTCTGCCAACCTTTGGGTACAAGGATTCCGTAAGGGATGCCGAAATGTTCGCCCGGTTTCAGCCGGCCGGTCTTGGTGTACTCGCTGTGGTAGCGTTGGTACTCCTCGTCCGAATCGTCGTAGACATGGATATCGACGGCCTTGTTGAACACCGCAATCTGATCGGGAAACTTGCGCCGAGCGAGATAGTCGTCGAAGTTCAACTCGTATTCGCCGACAATCCTCCTGGATTCGCGCACGCCCATCAGACTGCCGGTGGTGACCATCTCCATGTTCTCGCAACCGGGAACGTACTTACGGTAGAACTCCAGATATTCGCGATCAAGTTCGCGGCCGCGCATCATCCCGTCGCTCAGGCTGCGGCAGTTCAAAGCGTCCATGTGGAAGACATGGCCGGCATTCAGCATTCCGATCGAATGCCCCACTTTGAACAGGCCCGGCATGTGTCGATCCTTGTGGCTGAAGTGACCGTCGGCGATCGCCTGCTCCAGTAGCTTCTGTTGATTGGCGGGACTCGTGGCGTTTGGGTTAGGGTGGGCCCGTTCCCAGTCGATTCCGCCGTACATCGAGCAGAGCGTTGGCGGCATGATATTGGGCGTGTCTCGTCCCGCTGCACGACACGGCACTCCGCACAGCTCGGCCAACACGGCGTCGCCCGTGGCGTCGATAAACGCCTTGGCACGCAGATAACGCGTGCCTTCGACGTTGTTGATGATCACGCCGCGAACCGTACGTCGATCGGCATCGACGTCGGCATCGATTGCTCGTGTGAAGAAACGCACGTCGACTCCAGCAGCTTTCACCAACTCGTCCAGCACCAGCTTGTAGCCTTCGGCTTTGAACGGAGTCCAGCAGTGGAATCGCTTGCTGTAGAACTCGGGCGTGACATGCGGACCGAGGAAACGTCGCTTGTGCATGGTCGTGACGATTTCCTTCATCAATCCACCGACCAGCATTCGCTCGCCGTTGGCCATGGGATCGAAGGCGGTCACCAGGCCTGACGTTCCCATGCCGCCCAGGCACCCCATTGCTTCGAGCAACACGACTTTCGCCCCCAGCCGAGCCGCGCAGACCGCCGCCGCCACGCCTGCCGGACCACCGCCGGCGACCACCAGATCAAAGCCTTCCTCGATCGGAAGCTGGCGGCTGAACTGGTACGTTGGCTGTTCGTTCGCTTCTCCGTCCCCGCCTGCCGCATTCTCAGCACCAGCTGCAGACGAAGCTCCGGCTGTTGCCATCACGCCGGGTACAGCAAGAGCCGACGATTGCAGGAACGAGCGTCTGGTGGTTTTCTTCATCGGTATGTATCCCCCTGTCTATCGCCTGCCTCATATGAAGGCATATAGAGACTCATTCTTGGGAGGGCGAAGCTCCTGCTGAGCCGTGTTTTTCCGCGGTTTCGGCTCGGCGAGCCTCGCCCTCCCGGTTTTGAAACCGCTTCATGTCACAGTTAAACCGAAATCTGATAGCCTTCGCGTTGCTCTCTAGCCAACATGGCATTTGCTTCATCATCGTCGACAAACGTCTCCGATATCGGATTCCACGTGAGTTTTCGCCCCAGCCGTAGGGCGATATTTGCGAGGTGGCACGTGATGGTGCCGTTTCCTACGGAGACCACGTCCGAGATCGGCTTGGCCCCCGTTTCGATACACTTGAAGAAGTTGCCCATGTGCGATTGCTTGACGCGTGTCCAACTCGAATCGCCGCTGCCGCCGAACTTGGCATAGTCGCCCAATTCCACTTCGGGCAAACCGTAAGGACCGCCGTAGAGTCTCCCGGCCGCCTCGCGAATACGTGCATTCCACTTCGGGTCAGCCGTGATCTTGTCGACCATGTTGCCAACCAGCTTGCCTCGGTTGACGAAGATTCGCTCTTTGTCTCCTTCCAGCAAGATACCGTTGTTCTTCTTGCCACCGTCTTCAAAGACCAGCTTCGTGCCGTTGGCGAATTTCATGGACCCATGGTATGTCAGGGCCGTGTTGAAGCAGTTTTCGCGAGTATCGTGAACGCCCGTGCCCTCGATTTCAACGGGGCCCGTGTTAATCGCGTCGAGCGCCCATTGCGCGATGTCGATGTGATGAGCGCCCCAATCGGTCAGCTTTCCGCCGGAGTATTCGTACCACCACCGGAACGTCCCGTGACAGCGTTGAGGTATGTACGGAACATACGGCGTCTGCCCGAGCCAACGATCCCAGTCTAGACCATCCGGGATCGGCTTAGTCTGAAATGGCCCGCCGCGCCGACCTTCCCCAAGGTAGCACGTTGCCGTCAGGTTGTCGCCCAGGATGCCGCTTTGGGCAATCGCGATTGCCTCCCGGAACCATTGGCAACTCCTCTGCTGGTTGCCGACCTGAAACACGCAGTCGCATTCCGCGACAACGCGGCGCAGGATCTTCACTTCGTCCACGGTCAGCGTCATTGGCTTTTCGCCGTAGATGTGTTTGCCGGCCCGCAGGGCGTCTACATAGATGGGCGTATGCCAGTGATCCGGGGTGGCGCAAATCACGGCGTCGATGTCGTCATGTTCCAGCATCTCTTTGTGGTCCGTGTACACATCCAACTCGCGTTTGCCGTCGTCGTTAAGAGCCGGATTCGCCGCGTACCGTTCAGCGCGACCGCGATCCACATCGCACACGGCCACAAAATCGCCGTGCTCGGCGGCAAGCCGCGCGTCGTCGCGTCCCTTTCCTCCGCAGCCAATCATCCCCAATCGCGAACGGCTGTTCTTATCTTGGGAACGGGCGTAGGGGCTGGTCCATAGATGCGGCAGAGCGATCGTCGCCGCTGCGGCGGTTTGGAGAAAACGTCTTCTGCAAACTGTCATTGAAGGATGCTCCGATGCGCAACACTCTGGAGTTGTGATGAGGCGGTTCAAGACCGGGAGGGCGAGGCTCCGGCCGAGCCGAAACCGTGGGAAGACACGGCTCAGCAGGAGCTTCGCCCTCCCGATAATCAGTCCTAAATCATTCATGTCATTTCGCCACGTATCCGACGACGACCCGGACCGCCGAGATCTTGCCATTGAAACGCTGGTTCGGTGCCTGATCATCAAGCGGGTTGCGGTTGTCGTGGCCGAGGCAGAAGTCTTCCATGGGATGACTTGCTAACAAACCGCGTGATTTCCCTGTGAAAGCTTCGGCATCGTTCAGAGACAGATAGAGGGCGCCGTCGTCACCCAGCCCGGCCAGAATCTTGATCGGCTTGCCATCACTTGCTGAGCACGCGACGCGTTGGATCTCGTTGGAACTGTGGCGGACGGCGAAAACGATGTTGGCTTCCTTGGCATACAACGCATAGCCCACGGCCGATCCGCCGTGAGCGAGGATTATGCCACTGGGCGTCTTCGCTTCGATAGTGCATTCAATTCTGAATGGCTTACCTGCGATCGCCGGTGCCACGCTCGATCCGAAAACGTCGCCCGCCTTGATCTTGTTCCAATCGATCGGCTTGCCGCTCGCCCTAGTGGCTCGTCTGCGTGGTTGAGTCGGATAGAGTGTTACGGGATTCTCGACAACGCCGGCGGGCCGCACGCCTGGACCGGGCGTGCCGCTGCCAATATCGGCGATCATCTCGTCGGCCAGCTTCTGAAGACGCGCCACCACGTCCGGATGGTCTTCGGCGACGTTGGTGACCTCGCCGATCTCCTCGTTCAAATTGTAGAGCCTAACGCCCGGCGCACGAAGATCTTCGGGCCTTTCCCTTATACCCATGCCAAGGCTCTGTGGGGTGATGGCCAGTTTCCAGGCTCCGGAGCGAACGGCCTGCAACTGCGTGCCTTGATAGTAAAACCACGCCTCGTGTGGCGATTCGGTCGATTCTCCCAACAACATCCGTGAAATATCGCAACCGTCAATCTTCCTGTCGTCACGCAACTTGCCTCCGGCCAGCGAGACGAATGTCGGCAACACATCCGTGGTTCCGGTGATCGCGTCGCAAACACTGCCAGGTTCTATCTTCCCTGGCCACCAGGCAATCGTCGGTTCACGAACGCCGCCTTCCAGAGTGCAGCCCTTGCTGCCGCGAAGCGGTCCGGATACGCCTCCGTCCTTGCCTTTCGACGCCCACGGACCATTGTCGCTCGTGAAAACGACCAGCGTCTTCTCATCCAGTTTCTTGCGGCGCAGGGCGGCGATTACCTGGCCCACGCTCCAGTCGACTTCCTCGACCCAATCACCGTAGGTGCCGTTTTCCGATTTACCCACGAAGTCCTGATGCGGGAACAACGGCACGTGCATGGCAGTGTGCGGCAAGTACAAGAAGAACGGATTGTCGGCATTCTCTTCGATGAACTTCACCGCCTCCTCGGTGTACTCGCGAGTTACACGTCGCTGGTCTTCGTCTTCCAGCAAGTCGGCGACCTTTTCATCGCGAACCAGCGGCGTTACGCGTCGTCCGTCTTCCAGCGAATTTCGTTGCATGTCGTTCGAGTAAGGAATGCCAAAGTAGTGATCGAAGCCCTGATTGGTCGGGAGAAACTCGATTTGATCGCCCAGGTGCCACTTGCCAACGCACGTGGTCGCGTAGCCTAACTCGCGAAGGTACTCGGCAACGGTGTGCTCGTCTGGGTTCAGACCTTTTGGTCCGGCCGGGAAGAAAACGCCGGGCACGGATACACGCGGCGCGTAACACCCCGTGAGCAACTGAGCTCGCGAGGCCGAACAGACCGGCGCCGCATAGAAACTCGTCAGCTTCATCCCTTCGGCGGCCAAACGATCCAGATGCGGCGTGCGATTGAGCGTCGAGCCGTAAGGCCCAATATCGCCGTAGCCCATATCGTCGATGAAGATCAGGACGAAGTTCGGCTTTTCAGCTGCATGGTTTGTAACGGTAAAAAGCAAGGTCGCAAATGCAACGAAAAACAGACGAGGGCAGTTCCAGATCATGGTGTCTTTCCGTTCTAGATTCGATTCCACTTGTTGCGGGCTATTCGCTGCGGTTCTGCAATCATACACAAATTGCGTTCAGCTTGTACCGTTTGCTCGGTGACGCAGAGGAGCATTCGGAACCAAGCATTATCCCGGATGCCACGTCAATCTGCCGCCCAACCGTGGGTATCCATCTTGGCATATTGGGCGAGGGGCATGCCAAGTAGCGGTTTCCGCTCGAATGTGCGTCCAGCAACCTCTGGAATGCGGGATCTTGGGTGTTTGCTAGTTCGCGGTTATGATAACTCTACTTGTTTGCAGCGACTGTCATAACGATCAATAGCGCGGAGCAGTGAGGAGCAGTTTGGTGCGACACCGTTTCGTAATGCTCCTCGTACTGCCCGCCGCGCTCGCTCCTTACTTGGCGCACGCCGATACGCCGCTGGTCGGATTGGTCTCCTATTGGAACTTCGACGACAACACAGCAGATGGTGCTTGGCTGTACTCGGCGAATGTCGGCGCGGCCGAAGACAACCTCCGGCATCTTGGCGGGCCGCCCCAGTACGTGCCGGGGATCGTGGGCCGAGCTATCCGGCTTGATCGGTCATACCTGACCGCCCGTGTTTCGGCGGATGTCAAACTCGGCCCCAGCTATACGATCGCAGCCTGGATCAGACCCAGTGAGATGGTCAGCCCTAGGCAGCGACTGGTGAATCATTGGGGCGTGGAGAAGGCTTACCAATTCGCCATTCGAGATCGACAGGTCAGCCTCTACCACAAGCAGTCCGACGGCCAGGAACCGCACCCCGAGGGCGGCTCGGTCGTGGAAGGCAAGTGGCAGCACGTGGCCGCTGTGGCTGACGCCCAACGCAAGCGGCTGGCCGTCTTCGTCGATGGGCGAGTCGTGGCTCAATTACCCTACGACGGGACGATCGCCAATACGACTACCGAACCATTCGGCGTGGGCGACTCGGCAAGCGGCCCCGCCGAGAACTCCCGCTTCCGCGGCGTTATCGACGAGTTAGCGATTTGGAACGTCGCGCTGTCGGACGATACGATTCGCCGGCACTTCGAGCAGCCGAAAGCGCGGTTCGGACTTGTCAGACGGACTTTTCGCCAAGTCCTCCTCAACGACGGACCGCTCGGATACTGGCCGCTGGACGAGGTGGAAGGCGATACCGTCGAGGATATTTCCGGCAACGGCTACACCGGCAAGTGTCTGGGTGGCGTCGCGTTGGGTAACCCAGCCGGAGTGTCGGTGCCCGACGGCCGGTCCGCCGCCACCGACGGTGTGGACGATAGTATCGGGGTCGGCGATCTCGATTCGCTTGACGGAGCCAAGGCGATCAGCGTCGAGGCTTGGGTCCGCTGGATCGAGCCGCCCGACGGCTTCCATGGTGTGGCCGCCGCGCTCAGGAAGGAACAGGTCTTCGCTTTCGGCACGGGCTGGATCGGCGATAATTCCGCCTCCGATAGTCAACGCAAGGCCCGGTTCTGGATTCACACCGACAACGGTTGGTCTCACTCCGACAACGGCGCCACCGACATCGACGATGGCCGTTGGCATCACATGGCTGGCACCTATGACGGCGAGTACCTGAGGATCTATGTCGACGGAATTCAAGAGAGTTATCGGAAGGTCGGTCGAGTCGTGCTGTCTTCGAACGCCAATCCCTTGTTCATCGGGTCGGCGGGCGGCCGGGGCGAGTTCTTCCCCGGCGCGATCGACGAAGCGGCCGTTTACGATCGGGCCCTTTCCGCCACTGAGGTTTACGAGCACTATGTGTTTGGTTGTAGCGAATGATCGCCGGACGATCGATGCGTGGCGCAAGTCTCCCGATCGATGCCCGTGCAAAACGCGTCCCTCGCTCGCGCGTCGGGCTTGTGTGGTAGGCGTGCTCCTTTGCTTGGCCTTCGTGGGGTCGACAATTGCCGGCGAAACGGGAGAAGCGATCGAAGGGAAGACGTTGGCGATCGTTCGCGATGACGCGGCGGTTACTGTCAAGCAGGGCGATCGTGTGGTGGTCCGCTACCGCTATGCCGGCCAGACGAGCAGACCCCATGTGTCGACGGCGACTTCCGCCAGCGGGAACGCCGCGCTTGCCGAACTGGCATTTGACTGGCGCGTCGACGGGGCGGACTTCTCCGGCGAGACCGACCAATCGGGCCGGCAGATTCATGAAGCGTGGGAGTCGCTCCGCATTGACACGGCTGGCGGCACCGAAAGGGCTGTCCTCCACGAGCGGCTCCTTTGGGAGTCGGCCGACGGCGACTATCTCCTCGAAGAACACCGCACGCTGACTGTTCCCGCCCCTTCGCCTGGCCAGCCGCAGATGCTTGTCTGGCAAGCCACCTTTACACCGACCGACGACGCCATCGACACGCTAACGCTCAACGGCGGACCGCAGCATGGCCTGATCGCACGGCTGGCCGGTCGAGCCAGCGACGATGGCTACTTCAACGCCGCTGGCGACGTCGGAGTGACTCAGACCAACGGCGGTCGGGCGGCATGGACCGCTTGTACGATTCACCCCAGTCCCAACCGACCGATGTCCGTGGCCCTATTCGACGCCCCGTCCAATCCACGACATCCCACCGCCTGGCTGACCCGCGCGGCAGCAACCGACACTTTGGTGGTGGCCAACCTAGGCCTCGACACGGAGCCGCTCTCACTTGCCATAGGAAAGACGCTCTCGGTCCGCTTCGGGCTGGCTCTGTTCGACGGATCGGTCGACGCCGAACGGGTTGCCGCCAGTTATCTCGACTGGTATCGACTGCAAGCGTCCGCGCGATCGGGCATGGCCGCCGGATTGATCGCTAAATACTACGTTGGAACCGAAACGTCACCCGCTTGCACACGGGTAGACTCCGAGATCGCCTTTGATTGGTCGAGCGGCATGCCCGACGACCGCCTGCCGCCCGGTCCTTTCTCCGTCCAGTGGCGGGGCCAAGTGCGCGTCCAACGTGACGGGCACTACCGCTTCTCGCTCGACGGATCGGGGGAGGGACGCGTTTGGGTCGACGATCAGCTCGTCCACTCCTCCGGCACCGACGGCTCCGAAACGATCGAATTGGATTTCGGGTACCACGCGATTCGCGTCCAGTATTCGGGCGACGAAGGGGCTGCGGTACGCTTGGTCTGGGACAGCGACCACTTCGCCCCCGAGGCGATCAACGCCCGCCGGTTCGTCCACGACGCAGAGGACGAAGGCCCGGTCGCCATGGAGTTGCTGTACGACGCTGGCAGGGCCGTGTTTGACCGCTACGGGTGCGCCCGATGCCACGCGACGCTGGACATCTTGACCGATCGTCGCCTGGGCCCGCCTCTGAGTCTGGCCGCCGAGATCAAACCTGACTACCTTAGCCGCTGGCTGGCGGATCCGCAGGCTCTCCGCCCCGGCACTCCGATGCCCGCAATTTCCATGACGGCAAAAGACTCGAAGCAGACCGTCGCGGCGATCGCTGCCTATCTCCGAACGTTAAACGACCTAGAGTCGCAAGATTCAACGCCCCGTTGGCCCGAACTGACCAAGGCCCGCCGCGTCCGCTTTTTCCCAGGCGAGCCCCAACAACCGTTCGACCGCGCGGGCATGATGCGTGGAGCGGGGCGGTGGGGCGTCCCGCCACAGCCGCCCGTCTCACTCCCGCCGATACCGTCGGACGTCGACGTTCTCTCCGGAGCCGACCGCGACAAGCAAGTCGCTCGAGGTCGGGAGCGTTTTGTCGAGTTGGGCTGTGGCGCCTGCCATTCGCCGGAGGCCCCAAACGACATCGATCCCAGCTTGGCGCCCTCGCTCGCCGACGTCGGGGCGAAGTGGCCCGAAGCCCGCCTGCGACAATTCCTCACATCTCCGACCGACTTGCATCCAGAAGGCGGAATGCCCGATTTCGCGATCCGCCCCATCGACGCAGCGCGATTGGCAGGATACTTGTCGACGTTTGGTGGAGCAGACAAGTCGACAACGTCCTCGGAGTCCAAGAAGAAGCCGGACGCTCCGGACGCGCAACTCGTCGCCCAGGGCAAACGGCTCGTCGAGCAGCACGGCTGCGCGGCGTGTCACGATCTGCCGGGCGTGAAACTGCCGACGGATTTTGCGGCCCCACTGGGCTCGGATTCTTCCCTCGCGTCCGGCTGTCTCGCGGTGAATGGAACGACGTCAGGAGAACGCTCGCCCCCACATTTCAACCTTCCGCTTGCGGACCGCGTGGCCCTAGTTGAATTCCTCGTTCGGCGGCCCATGAACCCGACGATCGTTGCCGCAAGCGAGCGGACCGCTCGGATAGTACGAGACACGTTGCAGTGTTTCCGCTGTCACGTTCGCAATGGCACGGGCGGCGAGGGGATGAGCCGTGCGGTCCGCCGCCGCCTGGAGGAAGAGGCAACACTGGACCAAGTGGCCTTAACGCCGCCGGAGATCAGCGGCGTGGGAGCCCGGCTACGTCAGGATTGGCTGATGAAGACGTTGGCCGGCGACCCACCCAGCCCGCGACCATGGATGAAAGTGCGAATGCCCCGTTTCGCCATTTCGCAAGATCAACGTGAGGCGATTGCCGATTACTTGGCCTCGGCCGACGCTATCCCAGGGTTGAAGGCTGCGCGGCCACACGGTCTGCCAGCCGCGTTGGAGCCAACGGCCGGGGCCTTGCTCAGCCCGAGTGGTTTCAGTTGCATCAACTGCCACTACATCGGCTCCATACCATCGCCGAGTGAAACATCGGCCCCCGACCTGACGATGATCTCGCGCCGCGTGGGCCGCGACTGGTTTCACCGTTGGGTGTCGAACCCGGCGCGCATCATCCCCAGCACGCCGATGCCCGCCTTCAACATACCGGCCACCGAGATCGCCGATGAAGACCTGCTGGTGCAGAAGGAGGCCGTCTGGCAGTTTCTCAAGCACGCCGACAACAGGTCGATCCGCAAGACGCTGGCCGAGGGCACCACGGCCGTCGAGGTCGCCGGACTGCGGCCCGCCGTGGTCCAGGGACGCGTCGAGGGGTTCGCACCAGTCGTACGCGGTATTGCGCTCGGGTTCAAGAACGGCAACTCCGTACTGTTCGACTTCGAACGCGTTGCGTGGCGGGGGCACTGGAAGGGCGGATTCCTGAACGAGGCCGGGCGACACGGCGCCCAGCACTGGTGGGAAACAGTCGGAGAGCCTATCTGGGCCACCCACGACGGCGCTCCGCCGGTCCTCTATCGTGACCGGGCCACTGGCGATTGGATCGGGTCGGCGCTCTGGCGCCAGCGGTTCGGGTTCGTCGACCGGGTGACGCTGGTGGGCCGAGCCGTACGGATCGAGTATCGGCTGCGGGCGCCCGGCGAGCGGACCGGCACACATGAGCCCGAGGGCTGGGTCCGCGTGGTCGAGCTGGTCGAGCCCAACCCGGCCGGCGACGCCGCCGATGGTCTCACGCGATCGCTCGAAATCTCCGGCGTGCCTGACGGTTACGACGTGATCGTCCAACACTCGCTGGGCGGCTTCGACGGGCAAGTCACCCTGGGCGATACGCCGTGGGACGATTTACCCCGAAGCGACGATGGACCGACGATTGCCGAGAAGCCCACGCTCGTCGCCAAAGCCACCACCGGCCGACGCTGGGCGACACGTCTGGCCGGCGACGCATCGGTCCGATGGACGCACCCGCCGGAGGCGATCACGTATCCGGTCGAGCAGCCGTTCAGCGACGACTTGCCGATGGACCCCAAAAAGCGGTTCGATTCGTTCGTTGTACCCGGCGCCGGCCGCTTGGCGGTGACGGCCGCCAACCGAGGTCCGCGCAATCCTGTTAAGATCGTCTGGCAGACGACCGAGTTGGCCGACGGCACGACGCTCGAAGAAGGGCCGCCGCGGCTTTGGGGCAGCCCGGCCGATCATCCCATCTTGCAGGATCCCAAGAAGCCGCATTACGTCAGCTACCCCGAGGAGGTCGAACGGCTTGGGCAGGCGCTGCCGCTTCGGGTGCCACCCGGCTTCAAGGTCGAGCGTCTGCCACTGGAAGAGGAGTTCCTCGTCTGCTCGCTCGACTTCTACCGCGGCAAGCTGCTGTTGGGTGGATACGACGGCCAGCTCCGCATCGCCGACGACACCAACGACGACGGTCTCGAGGACAGCTATCGCTACTTCGGCGGCACGCTCCAGCAAGTCACCAACCTGCGTGTCTACGACGGCCAGATCTACGTCACGTCCCCAGGCGCCCTCTACCGCATCCACGACACCAACGGCGACGAGGTGGCCGATTCCTACGAGCTATTGAGTTCGCTCTGGGACTGCTCGGCCCATCAGAACGACTTCTTCTTCGGGTTGGTCCGGGACCGGGCGGGGAACATCTACGGGGCCAACAGCACGCCCTTCATCTATCGTCCCGATGGCAAGCCGCCGGGCTATTACCTCCGCGGCGACGTGCTGAAGATTACTCCCGACGGCCGCACGCTGAAGGTAGGCACCGGCACGCGATTCCAGTTCGGCTGGGCCGAAGACCGTCAGGGGCGGCTGTATTTCAATATCAACCAGGGGCACTACAATTACACCAACGGTATTCACTTGGTCAAGGAAGGGGCCCACTACGGCTTTCTGGAGCCCGACCTGAGCAAGGTCCAGGCGCCTGTGGTCCGGGCACCGTATCCCTGGTGCAAATCGCTGAACGGGATGGACATCGCCGAGTCGCGTGTGTCGTTCGGCCCGTTCCACGGCCAGGGCTTCTCGGCCGACTACAACACCAACCAGGTGATCCGCTGGACCGCCTACGACTTGGGCACGTCGAGCCAGGGCGCCTGCTACCCCTTCTTCACCGGTACCGACGCCGGCCCCACCGAGATCCGCTTCGGACCGGACGGGTCATTGTACGTCGCGTTCATGTGCGACCAGGGCTGGTACGGCGGTCGGGCACGCAGCGGAATCTACAAGGTCACATACGTCGGACCGCCGCCGTTTGCCATCTGGGAAGCGCGACCCACCGCCGATGGATTCGTGATCGAGATGACCGGCCAAGTCGACCCGACCTCGGTATCGCTGGACGTCTGCCCCAAAGTGCACCGCTGGTGGCACGAGAACAAAGGCGACTACGCCTCGCCCGAAATTGCACACGAGGACGTGGCCGTCCGCCAACTCAAGCTCGGCTACGACGGCAAGACGCTGATTCTCGTGACCGCCCCACACGTCACGCCCCGTCTCTACCGTCTGGAACTCAAGGGCCTCCGCGCCGCCGACGGCCGCGAACTGGCCGACGGACTCGTCTACCTGACCGTCCACTGGCTGCCCGGCGACGTGACCAAACCGAAATCGAGTTGGTAGCGTATCGAAATAGGTGGCGATGCATGCGGCACGGAAACACGCGAAGTGACACGAAGCCACCGCAATCCAGGACTACCGGAGTGTATCAATGACGACTCACTCAGATCACTACGCGCTTGCCAGGAAGGTGCTGCCGGGCGGCGTGAACTCGTCGACGCGGCTTAACAAAGCGCTGAACATGCCGTTCTACGTTTCCCGCGGCATGGGAAGTAGGGTCTGGGATATCGAAGGACGGGAGTTCATCGACATGTCGTGTGCCCATGGAGCCGGCCTACTGGGCAACGCTCATCCCGCGATCGACGAGGCAATGCGAACGGCGTCCGATTTGGGATACATCAATGCACTTGAAACTCCACACCATGAAGAACTGGCCCGCCTGGTCTGTCAATGCATTCCGTGCGCAGATCGCGTGCGGTTCTGTTCCGCCGGGTCCGAGGCGACGTTGCACCTTATTCGCGCATGCCGGGCATTCACGGGTCGCGACAAGATCATTCGCGTCGAAGGGCATTTCCACGGCTATCACGAACTGATTTATATAGGAGGTCATCCGCCACAGAGTTCATTCTCGCAAAACCGGCAATCCCCATACATCGAATCCGTGGGCATTCCGAAAGAGTTGGCCGAGTTGATCATCCCGATCCCCTACAACGACCGTGACGCATTGCAGGCGGCGGTCGAACAGCACGCTCATGAGGCGGCCATGCTGATCTTGGAGCCAGTCAATTACAACTGCGCCTGCATCAAGGCCGAACCGGGCTACTTGGAGTTCGCCCGCCAAATCACCAAAGACGCGGGGATCGTGCTGTTCTTCGATGAAATCCAATCGGTATTCAAGAAATCGCTTGGAGGAGCGCAGGAGGATTTCGGGATTGTGCCAGACGTGTGTACGATCGGCAAATCGCTGGGCGGCGGGTTGCCCTTGTCGGCTTTTTGCGGCAAGGCCGAGATTATGGACTTGTACCAGCCCGTTGGACCGGTAGCGCACAGCGGGACGTTCAACGCCCATTTGGTGCCAGTACTTGCGGGTCTGGCCTTCATGAGAGAGGCGGCAAAGCCCGAGTTCTATGCCACGCTGCAGAAGCTTGAGACGCAATTCCACGACGGCATGGATCAGATCATAGCAGCAAACAAGCTCAATGCCGTCGTCCCCCATCATGGAGCCCGATTCAACATCCTGATCGGCAGGCGAACGCCAGCGCTCCGGTATGAGGACACGTTCTGTCACAACAACGAGACGTTTCTGAAGGTACTGAAGGCCTGCTGGGAAAAAGGCGTGTATTTCCACGACTATGGGGGCGGCCCATTCCATCACGGCTACACGGTCCAGCACTCCAGTGACGATATCGATCGCGTACTCGCCGTCCTGGAAGAGGTTCTGACGGCACATAGCGACGAGCTGTGAACTTCGAAAAGTAACGAGATAGGGACTTTCGACATATGGACACGCGATTTGCGGACAGGCACGTGTTGGTCACCGGCGGCGCCAGCGGTATCGGACTTGAAATTGTCCGACAGTTTTGCGAGGCGGGCGCAACGACCAGCGTGTTTGACTACAACGAAGAGGCCCTTGGACAGGCCATTCGGCAGTGGCAGGCCGACGGCTACAAAGCGCACCCTTTCTTGGTC
This sequence comes from uncultured Pirellulaceae bacterium, assembly GCA_964617665.1. Lineage (GTDB taxonomy): Bacteria > Planctomycetota > Planctomycetia > Pirellulales > Pirellulaceae > JADHUC01. The sequence goes on along the minus strand of CAZUAH010000026.1, from coordinate 6,423 downwards.
GATGTGTCCCTTCGGGAGCGAGTTGTCGCGGCCGTGGATCAGGCGGAACAGATCGCACCGATCGATGTATTGGTCAACAACGCTGGCATTTGCGAAGTGACGCCCTTCTTGAATATCGACGCCGACGAGTGGCAGAAAACTCTCGATGTCAACTTGACCGGCGCGTTCCACGTGGCTCAAAGCGTCTGCAGATACATGGCGCGGAGGAAACGAGGAGTTGTCTTGAACATGTCCAGCAAGAACGGCCTGGATGCCGAACTCGGACACGCCCACTACAACGCCAGCAAGGCCGGACTGATTCTACTGACGAAGACCATTGCCATCGAACTGGCTCGTCTCGGAATCCGCGCCAACGCCGTCTGTCCCGGTTATGTGCGGAGTCCCATCAATCGCGAAGTCGATAGCGACGAGTTTGTAGAGGAGTTCGCCGATCGCTATATCCCCGCGGGCAGGGTTGGTGCGGTGACGGATGTTGCACCCCTATTCTTGTTCCTCGCCAGCGACGAAGCCTCGTACATCACCGGACAGACATTCGTCATCGACGGCGGACAACTGGCCGGTCAGAAGCCGTGGGCGGCACTTTTCGATGGATGTGGCTGAAGCCCCTCCAAAAGAATCACCGACCAGCAAGTTGACGTCTACCCCCTCAAGACATGCGTCGTGTGAGATGCGAAGTTGGAGGGATCGGACGATTTGAGGCAGGTCCCTCTCAATCGTCTATTTCGACTCTGCCGTTACGATTGCCAGGACAAGCCGAAGAAAGAGCCTGCGAAACACTTCAACAAGCTTAGGTGTTTCCCACGTCGATTAGTCTGCAAGGCCTGACGAGCACGCGTTAACCGATCGACGGCATAGGTCGACAATCGAAAGGGCGATTTGTAGACTGAGCCCGATGGTGTGTCCTACGCGGATCACTCAGAGCGGCGGCTCACGGTCGTTGCGGGAACAATGAACTCCGCTCGAATGGGCCGGAGGCTATGATGGCGAGATTGATCGGAACCATTGTTTCCTGTTCTGCATTTGCCATGGCCGCGGCGAGTGCCGCTTTGCATGACCCAGTGAACGTCGCAGAAGCCGCGGAAACGAAAGACTCTAAAGCGTACGCTCCACCCATAGGCATTCCGGCTCCGACCTTCGGCATCAACGAGTCGCACCGCATGTACGCGGGCAAGACCTTCGAAGCGGGCGGCTTCAAGTACAGGGACGCCGGGCACGGTCCGTACACGCATTACATCGACAACAGCCACCCCGCCGCCACCAATGAAGACAACCCGTTCGGAACGCCGGAGAAACCTCGCAAAGACGTGTTCGACCGGCTGACCGTTTCGCTCCCCGCCGGATCTGTGGTCGAAATCCACGGCGGAGCGTATCAGTACGAAGGTTGGAAGCGGATCGAGGCTCAGGGCACGCGTGAGAAGCCTGTTTTCGTTCGCGCCCCGTCGCCAGACAAGAAGGTGCGTTTTCAGGGTGCAGCCAAAGCGTTTCAGATGCGGCTGGATGCTTCGTATTTCATTCTAGAGAACATTGAATTCTACGATCGGGCCTTTCCGCGAGTCTGGGAACAACAGCATCACATTGCGCTGCGTTACCTCGAAGTGCACAACCCGCCGGGCCAGGGCGGGGCGGGTGGTTCTGCCATTGGCACCAGTTCCGGTACTCAAGACATGGTGGTGTACAGAAACCACATTCACCACAACGAGAGGGTGCGTGTCCGTGACGGCAAACGGACGGCCGACGACTGCCACGGCGTGAACGTGGGCTCGGGCATCGAGCGCATCTGGATCTTGCACAACCACATTCACCACAACAGCGGCGATGCCGTTCAGGGTTCGCATCGAGCCAAGATAGCGCCCCGCTACGTGTACATCGGTGGCAACGTCTTCCACGAGGATCGCGAAAACGCCGTGGATCTGAAGACAATCCGCGATGTCGTGGTTTCGCAGAATACGATGTACGGCTACGAGAGGTCGGAAACGTCGTCGGGCGATGCGATAGTCGTCGGCAGCAACGGCTACGACCCGCGGCAAGGGTTCGGCCCGGACAATGCGTGGATTCTTTTCAATGAGATCCGAGACAGCCGAACGGGCATACGCGTTGAAGGAGTGCGCCGCGGTTGGATCATGGGCAATCATATCCATGATATCCACGGCAGCGGTATAACACTGGACATAGACCCAGATTCCGAAAGCCTGGCAATCGTAGGCAACACCATCGCGTCCGTGCGGGAGGGCATTCACCATCACTGGCAGGTAGGCGTCGATGAGGTCGTCATTGAAAACAACCTCATCACAGACTTTCGCCTGTCGGCGCTGTCGCTGGGGACCGGTGTCGGGAATGTGACAACTCTGCAGAACAATCTGTTCTGGCTGGGCGGCAAGAGGATACCGTTCATCGACAACCTGAATACAAATGACCCCAAAGACGCGTTCGACAATCGAATGTTCTACGCGTCGAAGGGCGAAAAGATCGTGCACGCCTGGAACAGGCGAGGCATCAAGCTGAAGGGTACGGGGAATATTGTGGGTGACCCGGCGCTGCTCATCGCCCCCAAAGGCTGCCCGACCCTCAAGGCAGGCTCAGCCGCGATCGACAAGGCAACTCCCACTACACACTGCGACACCTTCCGCAAAATGTACGGTCTGGACATCCGAGTCGACATCACAGGCCACCCGCGACCGAAAGACGGCATGTGGGACATCGGTGCATTTGAGTTCCGGCGTTAAGCAAAGGTGAAGGTACAAAAGGAATCATCTTTGCTTGGCGAGATTCCTCCACAGGACATCCTACTCTCCGTTATTGCTGCCGATCATGGAGTAAGCGGGCCAATGTACTCCTTGGCGACGACGATATTGTCGAACCAGATTTTGCTGACATGATCCTGCGGCGCTTTGGTGATGTACAGTAGCACCCAGAGGAAATTAACCTTCAGCCGTTCGTCGCTCCGCCAGCGAAAGCCCTCGAAGGGAAGGCCGCCCGCTGGAAATTGCAGACGTTCCGGGCTCTGTTTCTGATCGCTCCAGCGAACGCCTTCGCCGTCTTGGCCGGGCAGGAACTTGTCATACACCCATTTCCCCTTCGGAAAACCTTGGCCAAGATGGCTGGCCGGTTTGCCGTCGAACCAGAGGGCCATCTCGCCATTCGTGTCGCCAATGTCGTTCATCTTCATCATCAGTTCCACACAAGTCCACTTGCCGTGCTTTACCTTGAACTGCGGGTCGTGAATGAAGCTGTTGCCCCAGGTCTGTCCTCGCGGCGGGCTGCCGCGCATTTCCATCCAGTAGCTGTAGTAGTCCCAACGCCATCTGTCCCCGAATGGCTCGACGCCCGTGCTGAATCGCTCGTCGCCGCGCGGGCGTTGGCCCGCACCGCCTTGTGGCCAAGGTGTCGCCGGATTGTAGCCACCGACGTGAAAGAAATGGTGAATCGGAGCGCAATCGGGATCGAATTTGACGTAGAACCGGACGTGCAGTTTGTCGTAGCCGGGCTGTAGACGCCGGTAAAGGTGTGCGCCAGTGTCTTTGCCACCGATGTGCGTCATCAACAGGGACTTGCCGTCACCGCTCGCTTCGGGGACATCGGGCGAAAGCGATAGGATTTCCTTGTTCTCAACGCTTTCCCATCGCTTGGCGATCACGTCGAGCGATCCCTTGTCGAAGTTCTCCGTGAAGACGACGGCAGGATCGTTTCCGATCCCTTTGTCGCGACGAAATCTGCCGGCAATTCCGTCGTCCGCCTGCACTGATTGGGCAACGAGCGACAGCGTGAGCAAAACCAACGTGCTCTTTTCCAGGGCTCTCATGGGTCTTTTCCTCCTCTATGTGTTTCTTTGTCTTTCGATTGACGAAGCCTCCGCAGTCGCTCGGACGCAACTCGTTCGATCCAACTCCCTCGGTACTCGGCTCGCAAACGGTCGAAGGCAGCGATGGCATCAGTTGTCTTTCCCTCGCGGGCGAGCGACTCGGCTTGTTGGAATTCCTCTTCGCCGATGGTCAACACTCTGGCCGCGATTCGTCCAGCTTCCTTTGAGGTGATGTCGATGGGGACCTTCTCGAGCACAGGCGGGTTCGGGTCCGTCAGAATTCCGAAGGCTGCGGGATTGCGCTCACGAAAGAGCCGCGCCCGCATGTCGCGCTGGTGATTCATGGCATCGCCGCCTTGCCGGCCGCCCAGCGGGTCGATGTCCGCAATGGCCAAGCCGTCCGGACCCTCGGCCCGAGCGATGATCTTGCCTCGCGGCGAAATGACCATCGAGCCGTTGCCCCGGAAGGCGACGACAAGGTATAGGTGATTCTCCGCTGCTCGGACGCGCAAAGCCTGCAGCCCAATGTCATCGACGCCCACGGCCGCCCCGCCCATGGTTGGGAAGAAGACGATGTCGGCTCCAGCCAGTGCCAGGCAACGCGCCGTCTCCGGAAACACCAAGTCGTAGCAGATCAGCATACCCACGGTGCCAAGGTCGGATGTCGGAAACACAGGAAGCGATTCGCCACGCTTCCTTGCACCACACTCGGACCATGTCGGGCACGTTTTGTGATATCGGCCGATCTCCTTGCCGTCGCGCCCCAGGAAGAATGCCGTGTTGTAGGTCGCTCCATCCGACTCGATGAAGTCGCTGCAAACGACAAGGTACATTCGATGCGAGGCGGCGGCACGCCCCAACCGGTCAAGCATCCGCGAGACGGCTTTAGGTACGACCTCCTTCGCGATCGGCTCGTTCATGCCGTACCAACTGAGCAACCCGAGTGTATCTTCCGGGAACGCCAGCACGTCGCATTTCTGATCGCCCGCCTTGTGTACGATCTCCTCGAGCGCGACAAGATTCTTGTCCACGGCCGCGAGTACTCTTCCAGGATCCCCGATGCGCCAGTCGACCAAGCGACGTTGCGCCTGCACGGCCGCGACGCGGATCGTTGCCGGCCCGGTCGAAGCTGCCTCGGCTAGCTGGATCGTCTTGTCCGCCCCACGAACGCCTGCCGCCTCGCCGAACGCGATGACCGCAAGAATCGTTGTCAGGCAGAGAGAAGTACGGCATTTCGTCGTGTTAGTCATGTCTCATCAAATCTCCCAGCCATCGCGGCTGTTGAACGGATCAACCTCAGCGTAGTCGACCGTGCGCATCGCCTCCACCTTCCAGGGAACATTCTAACGGATCGGCGAAACGAGATTGTCCAGCAACGGTTCCTATTGTCACGCAGACGGTTCTCGTGCTTTGTCTGGAGCTTCAAAGATTCATCGACCTTCCGACAAGAAACACTCGGACGCCACGCGTCTCACATTGTACAATCAGCCGGTAGTGATGTGCCAGCTTCGCGCGACGTGCTTGGCAACGTGGATCGTGCTGCTCACATAACGCGTCAACTAAGAATGGAGGTTGATATGCAAGATGAAGTCAAACGTAGAGAGTTCCTATTTCGTATGGGGTCGACAATCGGGAGCGTCGGTGCGGTTACGACGGTCGGTCTGTTTGGCCAACAAACTGGCACTTGCGGTCAAGAACCGGTCAATGAACGTCTCCCGACTACTGACGAGATTCGAGACTACCTGCTAAAGAACAGCCCTTGGGTGAATCTCAAGAATACGGTCGACACGGTGAAGTGCGGCGACCCCGATCATCCGGTAAAGAAGGCTGGGGTCGCTTGGTTTCCTTCGATTTGGGATATCCGAGCGGCCATCCAAGCCGATTGTGATCTACTGATCGTTCACGAGCCGACGTTCTGGGAACACTCGGCTGCCGAGCAGCAGTGGCGGAACCAAGGGCCGGGCATCGTCAAGAGCAAGGAGCTCGCTGAAAGCGGCCTGGTGATCCTCCGCGCTCATGACACGTGGGATAACTGGCCCAAAATCGGCATCCGGGATTCGTGGGCCAAGTATCTTGGATTCACGAAACGACTCCGCGAAGGCTCCCGTTTGCGTTGGACGGCGGTCTACGAAATCCCCGAAACCACGCTGCGGGGATTCGCTCAGCAAGTTGCAGATCGAATCGGTCCGCTCGGCGAGGACAGCGTTCAGGTTATCGGGGATCCAGATATGAAGGTCTCCTGCCCAGCAGTCGGCGTTGGTTGTGCAGTGCCCGACCAGGAGATGGTCGAGTTTGGCGCGGATGTCCTGGTGATGTGCTACGACGGCGCCTCGTACTGGAGGTCCCGCGAGCGGTTGGCCGAGATGGGAGTGGGCATCGTGACGGTCGAACATGGCACGTCAGAGATGCCCGGTTTGATGAGCCTGCGCGACCACCTCGCCGAGCGTTTTCCAACCGTGGAGTTTGTTTGGATTGCCGAGCATCCCCGCACCTGGACTGTGAAAGGCCACAAACGGCAAGAATGATCACGGTGGGACGCGATGGAGCCTATTAGGACAGCGCCTCTTTGTGTGAGGCTGCTAGACCCCAACGGCCTCGTGCCGTTGGTGAAACAGATTTTCGGC
>CAZUAH010000025.1:0-54010 GCA_964617665.1 uncultured Pirellulaceae bacterium | reverse complement strand
AAATAATCACAGAATAAACCACGCGCCAAGACGGAAGATTATGGAGCGGTCACGCTTCTTGGTACCGTCGTCGAAGGACTATTGGGATTTCGACAAACGAGAGAACTGGGACAGTGAGTGGACCGGTTCGCTCGCGGTCGGCGATGCATCACACGCAAAGGAAAACATCGGCATGCTGCGGGCATGGGTACCGTACATGCTGGTCGCGGCTTTGCTTGTGGCGACTCGCGTTGAACCTCACCTGGCCGATTGGGTGAAGAATTGCGCAATTTCGTTGGAAGATATATTCGGAACTACGATCGATCATGCGTTACGGCCGCTTTATCTTCCGGGAACGGTCTTCATCGTCGTTTCATTGCTGACCTTCTGCCTTCACGGCATGAATGCAGGAGCTTGCCGGCGGGCGTTCAAAAAGTCGGCCAAGACACTTATGGCTGCCTCGGTCGCCTTGGTGTTTACGGTGCCGATGGTCCAAGTCTTCATCAACAGCGGTGGCGGGGAAAAGGAATACGAGAGGATGCCCATCGCCCTGGCCGAGGGGACAGAGATGTTGGTGGGCAATGTATGGCCACTAATCGCCCCGATCATTGGCGGAATAGGTGCCGCGGTTGCCGGCAGCAACACGATCAGCAACATGATGTTTTCGCTGTTCCAATTCAACGTCGGCTCGGAAATCGGTGTCGATCCCACATGGGTCGTGGCACTGCAGGCGGTCGGCGGGGCAGCCGGAAACACGATTTGCGTTCACAACGTGGTGGCGGCCTCGGCTGTAGTGGGTCTGATAGGGAAGGAGGGCGCGATCATTCGCAAAACATTGATCGCATTCCTCTATTACGCACTGCTGTCGGGCGCATTGGGCTACTCGATCGTGTGGACTTCCACTAAGGGGCTCTTCAACATCGGGAGTGCCATAGCGCTGTTGATCGCCGTCGCCGCGATATGGCTGATCGCCACAAACCGAAGGCGACTTGACGCCGCCCTTTCGCCGGAAGCTAAATGAACTCGGCGACGATTTCCGGTCGCGGCGCGGGAATGACGACTTTTTCGACCAGCAGTCCTTTGCGCTCGATCACCGCGCCGCCTACGGCGACGGCTTCTTCGACGGATGCTACGTCGCCGGTCATCGACACCCAGCCTTTGCCGCCGATCGCCATGGCCAGGTTGATGTTGATCAGTTGGACGGGAGTTGCTTTGACCGCAGCATCAGCAGCCTCGATGATCGAAGAAACGCTGAACGCCTCGATCACACCGAGCGATTTCAGTTCCGGCAGGTGGCTGACGCCGCTAATGGCGGGAAATACGGCTGGATGCAGATTGGCGATGACAAAATGGTCGACGACGGTGTGAGCCCCGACGGCCAAACCGGCTTCGATGCTGGAGTTCACCGCGTCCACGTCGCCACCGATCAGCACCATATACTTGCCCGGACAGATGGTACGGTTAACCATTAGCTGTACGTTGGCCGTTTTCAGAATCGTGTCCGAGATTTCGAATCCCTTCGCGATGCTCGACGTCTCGACGATGCCAATTGCGTTGCCGTTATTCATCTTATTGCCGTTTCGTGTTCTAACTCAGAGAGATTATCTATTGCGATTGTTCCGCGTCAGGTCATTTTCTGCTGATGCCAATAGCTCGCGGTGTCACGGAGACAACGCGACCGTCTAGACTGGCATGAACCGGGCAGCCGAGATTGTCGGCGTCGACCGTACCAATCACGTCGCCGCGTTTCACTGCGTCCCCCTCCTGAACCGCCGGTTTGGCTGGTTGACCGATGTGCGAGTCCATTGGAATCATCACGGATTCGGGGCGCCAGTCGTTGGAAATGAAGCTCGCTTTTCGATCGTAAGGTCTTAGCCCCAGGCGCGTGTATAGTTTGCTGATCGGGATCTCGCGACCCTTGCGAGCCGGGTGAGCCGGACGGAAAAGAGTCTCCAGTTCGGCCTCGGTTCGACCCTCGCGACTCTCGCGTAGGATTGCTTTGGCATCGACGCAGATGTTCTTGGGGTCCAGTTGCTCGGGGCAAGCGATCAACGAGCATACGTTGCACTCGCAGCAATACTGTGCCCACAAGCTGCCTCGCTGCTTTTCCTCGCCCGTCATCAGCAGTGTCCGCATCACTCGATGCGGTTCAATTGGATAACCCAATATGTAACGTGGACATAACTCCGTGCATAACGAGCACTGATCGCACTGGCCGTGACCGATGCGGGTGTATGTTTCTTTGGCTGCGGTTTTGCGGCGGACCAGATAATGATCCGATGGCAGAACGATCAGTCCGCCTATCGTCTTGGCCACAGGATCCGAAATGTCTCTGGCTACTCCGCCCATCATGACGCCGCCCGTCAAGATGACTGGATCGTCAATCGTGCAACCGCCGGCCAAGGAGAGGCAATCTTGGATACTTGTCCCGACGGGTACGACGGTGGTGAGCGGCTTCTCGACAGCACCAGTAACCGTTACGTATTTGTCCACGACCGGTTTGCCATCGACAGCGTGGGCAATGTTGATGATCGTTTCGACATTGTCCACGACGCAGCCGACTGCCAAGGGAATTCCACCCGGCGGTATTTGCCGTCCTGTGATTTCGTAGACAAGGATGTATTCGTCGCCCGCCGGATAAACGTCTTCATAAACGAGCGTATCGAATCCGGCTGCCTCCGCTTCCTGTTGAAAGCCGTCGGCCACGTCCTGGTTCTTTCGTTTGACTGCGATGGTGACTTGGCGGGCGCCGGTCAACTCTCGCATGATCTTGAGCCCGCGGAAAAACGCATCGCGCTCCTGCAACATCGACTCGCGGTCTTTTTGCAGTAACGGTTCGCATTCCGCTCCGTTGGCGACGACGTACTCGACTTGCGAATCGAGCTTCTTGTAGGTCGGAAAGCCGGCGCCCCCGGCACCGACGACACCGGCTTCTCGAATGCGATTTAGAATCTGTTCAGCTTTCACTGTGATGATCCAAAATGGACGATTTTCGACGGAAACCCCTCGATAGAGAGGGTTTGGCTGGCAAACCTTGCTTGACTAGTGATTGCACCAGCCAATCCCGAGTCATTCTAGTCCGGCGAACGACCAAAGCTAGGCGGCGTGCCCTGCCCGAAACGCCTGTTCAGGGATTACGGCTCTGTGGACCCGCGACGCTCCAAAAGGATAGCCCACCCAGACGCGGCAAGCAGATTCCACGGTAGCAGTGAAGCGGCAAGGGTTTGCCGACGCCGCTAATATCCCTACGATCGGCGTTCCCCGGTCTGGCGGGACTCTCACCGACTCTCAAGCAACCGTAACGCACGCGGTTCAGTGTGGCTACGGCCTGCCGGACCTGATGTTGTGATAGCGATCTAGTCCGCCGCCGTGCGCGCTACCGCGATTGCGCTTGCTTCGTCGAAGGAGCAATACAACCACAATGAAAGGTGCCGCGACAACTAGAAGGCCAATGACGAATTTCATCTGGGTATCCAACTATTGAAGCACGGATTGGATTGCAGGATCGGGCATCAGGCTATGTCTCCTTACGCAACGCTGCCAGACGCAGGTGTGGAAGCGTTTGACGATGGTCGCCTTGGACGTAATGACTCTCTCCTCCGTCGGCTACGGTGCGCACCAAAATGGTCTTCCAGGGGCGATAGTAGTACCGTGGGTCGGTCTTTGGCGCTTCTTGAGTGAAGTCGCCTTTCAGGGAGATTAGATCGAATACGGCAGTAGTGAAATGAGCGATTCGTTTTCCTTGCTGATGTGCGAGATTGCGAGCCATCGACAAGGCCTTCAGGTACACTTCCGGCCCCATCACGGCTGAACCGAAACATAGGAACACACCGCCTTCCAGGTTGCTGATGGTGTGGCAGACGGTCAGAAAATCTCGATAGCTGGTTGCGCCAAAAGCCGCGGGATCGAAGTTGGGATGCTGGTGAATGATGTCGTACCCGATGCCGACGTGGACCGTCAGGGGCACGCCCAGTCGCATAGCGGCAGCAAAGACGCTGGTTTCCTTGTAGGGAAAGTCGCTGTCCAGAATCGCTTGGCCGACGGATTCGCCTAGGCCCAAACCGGCCTCGGCGCCGCGTCGCACGATGTCGTTGATCTCTGCCGTCTCGCGCCACATGCCAAATTCGCCGGTTCGAATGTATCGGGCTACGCTCTCGCTGGTAGCACCGATCCGAGCCATTTCGTAGTCGTGAATCGCTCCGGCGCCGTTCGTGCCAAGGTGCGTGACCAGCCCACATTCCATTAGGTCGATCAGTTGTCTGGCAACGCCGGCACGTATGACATGGGCCCCCATCAACATAAGCACCTGCGCCCCTCGTTCGCGGGCCTGGCGCAGGCGGTCGCCGAGCACGCCGATTGTCTGCATCGCCTGGTCATCCAGCGGCGGTGGTACTTCGTCCAGTTCGAGCAGACTGTCATACTGGACGAGGTGTTGACGCTCGTCCAGCGGTTTGATGATGAGCTGGGAGGGATCGAATTGCGGATGTGGCATTTCTACGCCTTCACTGACGGAATTTCTTCCTGTAGACGGACGCGTCTTTCGCAGGAGGCACGTGAGTGCCGGGTACCAACCTAGGCAGGAACTTCACTTTCGCAAGTCAATCGCGTCCAAGAGTTGACCCTGGTGGCGGAAGTCGCCGATTATCAGGTCGGCACCCGCGCGTATCAGGCGGTTTCGTTTCCAGTCGTTGATCCCCTCACGCGTTTCCTCGTTGCTGGCCACGCCAATGGCCAGCCCGCCGACCCGTTTGATCTCTTCGATTTCCACGAATCCATCGCCGAAGCCTAAAATATTTCGCCCCAAGACCCCTGAATCTTCGATGATTTTCTCGATTATCATTGCTTTCGAGAACTTCTTATAGTCTTCCAGCGCTCCGTAGATGCGGGAACCGAAAAACTCTGCAAGCCCGAGCACTGCGACCTCGTCGCGCACGTAGTCCAAATCCGTACCGGATGCCAGATAGAGCGGGAGCCCGAGCGAATGTAGTTGGGCCAGGATCGCATGCGATCCCGGTACCGTCATTTCGGCCCGTGGGATTTGGCCGCTACGGACCGCCTCGACACGATCGCCCACCTGCTGCCAGAGCAATCCGTGATATTGACGCTTGTATTCCAGAGGGTCCAATGGTTGACCACCCCGCAGAGTGACCTCTTCGGCGAGACGAATCATCTGATAGATCGTCTGACGCCCGTTCAGCCGCATGACGAACTCTTCCGCGTGCTCGTATAGTTGTGTTGGCGTCTCGGATGTCCCCGTGTCCCCGAGCACGTCGACCATCATGGGGATCATCACGTCCTGCCAATTCCGACGCAACAGGGACAGTGTCCCATCAAAATCGAATATCGCGGCCTGGAAACCTCCTCGTGGAAAATCGTGATTTATGACTTCGATCTCGTCGGTCACGCGGGTGGGCTCCCCTCGGGTTGTCGCCAGTTCCGGAATGTTCTGCTAATATATACAGTTTGGGTGGCATTGTCATTTCGGTCACTTTTCGGTCGCCCAAATTTTTGTGGGCAAGGTTCTCTTCGGAAAAGCGAAGACCGAATTGGGAAGCTGTGAGGGATTCACGCTGCAGCAGAGGATGTCTGATGGAATCGTCCTTGACTCGTTCGGGTGGCACACCTCGGGCCATCTCCATTTCCTGGCAAACTACGCTACTGGTCTGCCTGGGATTAGCTATCGTTGTCAGTGTGCCAGGTTGCGGAGGTTGCCTGCGACAAGATCCGCTTGCGAAGAAGAAGAAAGAGGACGAGGAGAAGAAGAAAAAGAAGATTAAGCCCAAGCCGGACTTTGAGCCCAATCTACGTCTCCGCGTACAGCCGCATGACCCCGGGGAGAGCAGGAACCTGATCAAAGCGGGACATTGGATGTCTGCTACCCAGGAGGCGAAGGCCAACAACTACAATTTCCAGGCGGAATTGGTTTCGACCACCACAAAAAGGGGCGGGCAGCCACTTGATGTTCCGAATACAGCGTTTCGCATGAGGATGTCTCGTCCAGCCTCGCTGCCCAAAGGCCAAACCAAATACTTCGAGACGATCTACTTCGTTCCGAGCCTGCCTAGCGAAGACGAAGGTTATCAGGGTAGCCGCACGATTTGGCTGGAAAGCAAACTGCGGGCTCGACGGGGCGGCCGAGAGGTTATGAGTCGCCCAGAGCCCACGTACACGATGCCGCATTACCAGTACTTCTTTCTGGTACTGTCAGACGAACCCGATCGTTACGGCTACCTGAATGTGCGGCGAATGGATCCGATCGCGCCGCCGCTGGAGATCGACGAAGACGGTTTGATGGACAGGGTGGTCCATTACCGGATTCTCCTGCCGCAAATCAAGAATCGAGTGCCGGTACCTTCTCAGCCTCTTACGTGGACTAGCGTTGCCTACGTGTTGTGGGACGGCCTAAATCCCCAACTGCTTACGCCTACTCAACAGCAGGCCACGCTTGATTGGCTTCACTGGGGTGGTCAAATCATCATCAGTGGTCCCAAATCAATGGACAAGCTACGCGGTAGCTTCCTGGACAAGTATTTGCCGGCCAGCAGCGGCGACGCCGTGAACCTGGTAGCCTCCGACTTCGATGAGTTGAGTGACGAGTGGGCAGTTCTAGATGAGCGGAAGAACAAGAGAACTCCGTTGCATATTGTCCCCGACAAACCGCCGGTGGGAGTCAGGTTGACGAAAGTTGACGACGCTGAATACGTAGACGGGACAGGGCAATTGGTCATCGAGCGACGTGTAGGCGCGGGTCGAATTACGGTGACCGCCTTCGCGTTGACGGACAGAGATATTGTGAACTGGGATGGCTTCAAGAGCTTCTTCAATGGGGCATTGCTTCGGCGGCCTCGCAGGACGTTCAAATTATCTGGCCCAGCCAGCGTGGTCGAAGCCGAGTGGGCGGATTGGCCGGGCGATGCGAATATGATGGATGCCCGCGCGACAACCGGACTGCGATACTTCGCCCGAGACGTACCATCGTCCGATGTGAAAGAGAAGATGCCTGTGCCGGATTCTGGCCAGCAAGAAGTGGCTGGATGGAACGACCGCAGCGGTGCGGCCGATGCGGCAAGGCAGTCACTTCGAGACGCGGCCGGAATCGCCGTACCCGAAGCAGGCTTCGTCCTTCAAGTGTTGGCCATCTATTTGTTGATTCTGGCGCCCGTGAATTGGGCGGTTTTCCGCGTGATCGGTCGCGTCGAATGGGCGTGGGTGGCTGCGCCGGTGATTGCCATCATCGGCGGTGTGGCGGTTGTGCGCCTAGCACAATTGGACATAGGATTCGCACGCAGCCGTACGGAGCTTGCGGTATTGGAGATGCAGGGGGGCTACTCGCGAGGGCATTTGGCGCGATACACCGCTCTGTATACTTCGATTTCTACGCCCTACGACCTGGTATTCGAAGACGAGTCGGCTCTGGCAATGCCGTTCCCGGAAACCGTCCCCTATACACGCCGCGCTCACGAGAGTGTCAATACCGTGCAGTTCCGGCGAGACAAAGAGGTCAGTTTGAGCGGGTTCCGCGTGCAATCGAACGACACCGGGTTGGTGCATTCGGAACAAATGCACGGCGTGGGCGGCTCGATCGATCTCGTGGGCGATGCGGACAAGGGTTTCATGGTGCGAAACGGCGCCGAATTGAACCTGCAGGATGTCGGTGTTCTTGGCAAGAGTGAAAGTGGGAAGTTGCAGCTGGCCTGGATCGGATCGCTGGAGGCTGGGAAGTCCGTTCCCCTGGACCTACAGCCCGCCTCCGATGCTGACCTGTACTTCGCACAATGGAGAGACTCGTTGACCTGCTACAGCTATGAGCGGCAGCAGCAGGATATCTTCGCGCAGTTCGACGGAAACAGCGACAAAGCACTCAGCCCGAGGGAAGTGGAGCAGCACCAACAACTAGCTGCCAGTTTCCAAAAAGTCGATGTGGACCGTAACGGGCGGCTTGACCCCAAAGAGGTGTTTCAGTGGACGATCGACTCGCGTGAGGGCGAGTTGACGCTGGGACGTTTGTTCGAGCTTGCTTGCCAGCGTGGCGGCCTCGGCAACGGTGACCTTCGATTGATTGGCTGGTCGGACCAGGAATTGCCGGGGCTGAATATCAGCCCTGAAGCATCGCAAAAGGTTTTGCGTACAATGGTATTGGTGCACCTGACACGAGGAAAGCTACCTGCGGCAAAACGGGACACAAACCTGTTGACCGAACTGGAACCGGATCGGAAAAAGATAGAGGATTTCGAATTCTAACTGAAACATGTCATGATCGAACTGATTGACTTCGGCAAAGACTATGGCGACTTCACGGCGGTCGAGCGGCTGAACTTGACGATCGGGGCCGGCGAGATGTTTGGCTTCATCGGCCCCAACGGCGCCGGCAAGAGCACGACGATCCGCTTCTTGGCAACGCTGCTGAAGGCCACGCGAGGCGAAGGCATTGTCAACGGCCACAGCGTCACGCAGAACCCGATGGCTGTTCGCCAGAGCGTTGGTTACATGCCTGACAGTTTTGGCGTGTACGACGGAATGAAGGTCTGGGAGTTTCTCGACTTCTTTGCCGTCGCTTACCGCATCGGCAGATCGAAACGCAAGAAGGTCATTCTGGACGTATTGGAGCTGCTGGACCTGTCCCACAAGCGGGACGACTACGTGAACGGACTGTCGCGCGGCATGAAGCAACGTTTGTGTCTGGCCAAGACGCTGGTGCACGACCCACCGTGTTTGATCTTGGACGAGCCGGCCAGTGGCCTCGATCCGCGTGCCCGCGTGGAGGTGAAGGCGCTGCTGAAAGAGCTGCGTCGCATGGGTAAGACGATTCTGATCTCCAGTCACATTCTGACGGAATTGGCCGATTGCTGCACGTCGATTGGGATCATCGAACGCGGACAGCTTCTGATGAATGGGCCGATTGACGAAGTGTATAAGCGAATACGCAGCGATCGCGTGATCGAAGTCAAATTCATGAACGGTATGGACGTTGGCTTGTCGATCATCCGCAGCTCGCCGCATCTGCGCGACATCCAAGTGGACAATCACAATGCGAGGCTCGAACTGCAAACGGACGACGATGGCGTCGCCGAATTGCTCAACCAGCTCATATCGCAAGGGGTGGGTATCCGCAGTTTCGGCGAAAAAGAGCCGACGCTGGAAGACGTTTTCATGCTTGTGACGAAGGGATTGGTCAGCTAGACCCCGGCAAACGGCAATCGGCGTGAGCCAGTTGGTTCTTCGATAACGTCTCCCGGCCAGCGAAATGCACACAAGCTTTGCCAGGTTTTCCCAACCTGTTGGTATGTCTTGCTTTGCGACGCAGGAACATTGACCGGAAGGGACTGGCGTATTAGAATTTCACCCGATTTGTGGGCTTTTTTGACCATTCCAACTCCATTTCAACGATGCTGATATACGTGGACCCGCTACACCTATCCATCGCTCTGGGTCCGCTTGCGGTGTACTTATTGCTGCTGGGGCTCTTGAACCTATCCGCGCGACCGTTTCTCACGACTGGGGCTCGTGATGCGGCTGCCTTGGGGTTGGCGATCAGCGGATTCGTGGTCGCGGGGCCGATGGAGCTTTTCTTGCCCGAAGCCGCCGCGGTACGTTTTGGTGGGTTCGTCTGGTTGCTGCTACTGGGGTTCTATGGTCTGTGTTTGCTGTTGCTGATGCTCACATTGCGTCCTCGGCTTGTCATTTACAACGTCACCGTCGACCAGTTGCGGCCGATTCTCGCGGACGTTGTGGCGGAACTTGATCCAGATGCTCGCTGGGCCGGTGACAGCCTTACGCTACCGCGTTGGCACGTTCAGTTGCACATCGAACCGTTTGTAGCCATGCGGAACATCCAGCTAGTTTCCGCCGGCCCGCGGCAGAGCTACGGCGGCTGGCGGCGGTTGGAAAACGCTCTGGCTGAGGCGATGCGAAAAACGAAGGGGCAACCGAATCCGTATGGGCTAAGTCTTATCCTGTTCGGTCTTATCATGGTCGGTTTGGTGACCTATGGTGTCGTCAGTGACACGCGTACCGTTGAGCATGCGCTTCAAGAGATGCTGCGTCACTGACGGCAATTTGCCACAATGTAACTAGTCTGGACATCTCGCCCAGGGTGAAGTCAAACTAGCAGTTCGGTTCTCAGATATGCCAACAGTACTGCTCACGGCCTTCGAACCATATGACGACTGGTCGGAAAACAGCAGTTGGCTGACGTTGGTCGAGTTGACGAAGTGCCTTCCCGAGGCCCCTGCGATCACAACACGACTGTACCCGGTCGATTTCGCGGACGTGCGTCAACGGCTGGCAAAGGATCTGGCTGCCAACTACGACTATGCACTACACCTCGGCCAGGCACCGGGCATTGGAAGCGTACAATTGGAAGCGATCGGCATCAATGTTGGCGGCAGCTCTGAACAACTGCCGGAAGAATACAAGCCGCTCGTGGCCGAAGGGCCGGTGGCCTACCAAAGCACTTTGCCGCTGGCTGCTTGGGTGTTGAAACTGCGCAAGGCCGGAATCCCCAGCCAGGTCTCTTACAACGCTGGCACATTCCTGTGTAATGCCACTCTGTATATGTCGCACCGTTTGGCGGAACAGGAACGCTTGAAGACGCAAATTACGTTCATTCATTTGCCGCTAGAGATTTCTCAGACGCTCAACGCTACCGAGGATTCTGCCGCCATGCCGGTCGGCACGCTGGTGACGGCTGTGCGTTTGATCTTGGAAGAGTTGGCGACTGACCAATAGAAAGTTCGTGCAAGTGTCAAATCTGATTGTCAAGGCGGTAGAGACGCGGAAAGAAAAGTCGCAGCTCTTCAAGCTGCCGTGGCAGCTCTATCGAGACGATCCCAACTGGATTCCGCCGTTGCGACAGGCGCAACTCGAGTTGCTGAACTACCGCCATCACCCCTTCTACGACAACGCTGAAATCCAGACTTTCCTGGCGCTGCGCGATGGACGCCCGTGTGGCCGAGTTGCGGCCATCGTCAACAATATGCACAACGAGACGCATAAAGAGCGACGTGGCTTTTTTGGCTTTTTCGAATGCGCTGATGACCAAGAGGTAGCCAACGGCTTGTTCGACGCTGCCCGCGACTGGTTTGCCGCACGCGATATCATGGTCATACGGGGACCGGTGAATCCGTCGATGAACTACGAATGCGGCCTGCTGATCGACGGCTTCGACAGTCCGCCCACGTTCATGATGACGTACAACCCGCCGTATTACCCGCGGCTGATCGAAAACTGGGGTTTCTCCAAAGTGCAGGACATGTACGCGTTTTGGGGACACGTCAACATGTTGGGGTCGTTGGACAAAAAGCTCCAGTTCATTGTGGACGAAGTCTACCGAAGATTTGATATAGAGTGGCGTCAGTTGGACCGGTCGCGATTTGCTGAAGACGTCCGTTTGTTCCTGGACGTGTACAACCGAGCGATGGTGGGCACCTGGGGATTTACCCCCATGTCCGAAGGTGAAGTCGACCACATGAGCGCGTCCCTGAAGCACCTTATGGTTCCGGAGATGACCGCTGCTGCCGACGTTGACGGCAAGACGGTCGGTGCGGTGTTCGGGTTGCTGGACTACAATCCCAGGATCAAACGGATCAACGGCCGATTGTTCCCGTTCGGGTTTATTCGGCTGCTCAGGAACAAGAAGGCAATCAAACGCGTTCGCCTGCTCAGCGCAAATGTCGTCCCTGAATTTCAGAAATGGGGATTGGGCCTTGTACTGTTGAACCGGCTTCTTCCCAATGCCCTCGAATTCGGCATCGAAGAGGGCGAATTCTCCTGGGTGTTGGAGAGTAACCACTTGTCATATGCCTCGCTGAAACGCGGCGGCGCCGAAATAACGAAGACGTACCGGCTGTACGACTGGGAATCAGCACCGGAAAACGAATAGCGACAGACGCTGTGTCGAATTGGCATTTCGAACCCATAATGAACAGCTATGCCGTCGCGGCCGCGGTTGCTACGGTGCTGTGCCTGCTGTTGCTAATCGGTCCTAGCTTTCGCAGACTCAGTGCGCTGCAGCGCGGGGTACTGATCCTGCTTCGACTAGGGGTAATCCTGCTTATCGTCGTCGCGATACTACGACCCACTCGTATCAGCACGACCACGAAGCCGCAGTCGGCAGTTCTTGTCATGATGGTCGACCAGAGCCGCAGTATGCAGCTGCCGCACTCCTCCGGTCAACAATCGCGGTGGGCTGCCCAGCGTGAGGTCCTCGATCGGGCCCGGCCGGTGTTGCTCGAGTTGGCTGACAAAATGGAGATGACCATTCACGGCTACGATATGCAGTTGCACCCGATCGAGTTGACGACTGATGGGTTGATGCTGCCGGAATCGGCCAACGGGGAACAGACAGACATTGGCTCGACCTTGCACGAGGCGCTTCAGGGCCAATTGGGAAAGCGTTTGGCGGCTGTGGTTCTTCTGGGCGATGGCGCGCAGACGGCCTTCGATCCTGCTGTTGAGATTCAAGAAGCGGGGCGTGAGCTGGCTCGACTGGGGCATCCGCTATACACGGTAGCGTTTGGGCCGCCGGGTGACGTTGTACAGGCACGCGACGTAGCGGTGGAAAACCTGCAAGATCAATACACAGTGTTCGTGAAGAACGAATTGCCACTACGGGCGGCGGCACGAGTTCATGGCTACGTGAACAAGGCGATCCCGGTAGAATTGCTTGTCGAAAAGCCGGATGGGGAGACCGAGACGATCGGCCCAAAGATGATTACGGCACGAGAGGACGGCCAGCAAGTGGCCGTTGAAATGCTATATGTGCCGGAGCACCCCGGACGTTACAAGTTGACACTTCGCGCCACCGAGCAACCAGGCGAGTTAGTGACAAAGAACAACCAGTTGAGCGCTTTCCTTCGCGTGTTGGAGGGCGGGCTGAAAGTGCTGTATCTGGAAGGCGCGTTGCGATGGGAGCAAGAGTTTCTTCGACGTTCACTGGACGCATCTCCCGACATTGAATTGGACTTTCGGTGGATTGACTCAAGGCGGCGCGGTGAACAGGCCGTCGATCTTTCTCGTGAGTTGACCAGCCCCAAGTACGATGCGTTCATAATCGGCGATCTGGACGCGACTGTACTGGGCGACGTGAATCTGAAGCTGCTGGCTGAAGCCGTCGAGAAAGGCAAAGGGATCACGCTACTGGGCGGCACTCACAGTTTCGGGGCGGGCAGCTACTTCGACACGCCGCTGGCCGAGGTCATGCCCCTTCTCATGGACCGTCTCGAAAAACAGGACTTCGATGCTCCGATCCGTGAGGACCTACACGTGAAAGGCCCGCTACGCGTGACACCCGTTCGCTCGCATCCCGTGACTGCTCTTGCCACGGACGACGAGAATGACGCGTTTTGGGGGCGATTGCCGTCGCTGAAAGGTGCGAACAAGTTTGTCGATGTCAAAGACGCCGCGGGAGTGAGCGTCCTGTGTGAGACCGAGGATGGAGAGCCGATCCTGATTTCCGGGGAATACGGAGGCGGCCGGGTACTGGTGATGGCAGCCGATTCTACTTGGCGTTGGTGGATGCAAGGCCATGAAGCAGCGCATAAGCGATTCTGGCGGCAGACCATCCTATGGCTCGTGCGACGTGATGAACGCGAAGGAAGCGACATCTGGGTCGGACTTCAGCGGCGCCGATTCAACCCAGGGGCCAACGTCAGCTTCACGGCTGGGGCGAATACAGCGGCAGGTGAAGCGATTGACGGAGCAGTTCTGCGCGCTGAATTGATCACGCCAGACCAGCAGCGCCGGCCGTTGCGACTGGCCCGCGATGGTGATCACTGGGCGGGAGTGACCGAAGCGGTCGAACAACCGGGCGACTACATCATCGAAGTCACTGCCGAGAAGGACGCTGAGCTAATCGGTACGGCACGCGGTGAGTTCTTGGTGTTTGATCGAGATGTCGAATTGAGTAATGCCGCAGCCGATCACGATCAACTGGCTCGTCTGGCGGCCTTGACAAAGGAGTTCGGGGGACGCTCGGTAGCACCGGAACAGCTCGTCGGATTGCTTGAGGAACTGCGGGATCGTCCGCCAGAGATGGAGATCGAAGTACAAACGAAGTGGCAACTGGCGGATAGCGAGGCAAATGCGTGGCCGTTCTTCCTATGCCTAATCGTGCTGTTGACGGTCGAGTGGGTATTGAGAAAACGCTGGTCTTTGGTTTGACCCTGATGCGGCCCTCACTTGCATTCGCGGCTTTTGGATCGTCTTGTCCACGAGCGTCCCGGTTTCTTACGGCCCGGTTGTCGGGCACATTGCCCCTCCTATTGCCAATCATTCGGCCGTCCCTAAACTGAAGGGCGTTGTCGACATGGCGTCACAACGGTTGTTACAGAAAACCAGTTATAGAAGTCTTTCACAATCAAGGAATTCTCATGGCAGACCCAGTTTTCAAGAAGATCGAACTCGTCGGAACCTCCCCAAACTCGTTCGCCGAGGCCGCTGCCAATGCGGTCGAAAAGGCTGCCCAGACCGAAGACGCCATGCGATGGTTCGAGGTAGTCGAAATGCGCGGGGCGATCGCAGACGGCAAAGTCAGCCAGTATCAGACGACCATCCGTGTCGGCTGCAAGGCAGACTGATATTCCGTCAGAGCGGCATTCTACTGCTTGGTCTGGTGATTCAACGCCGCACTGTCACACGGGCGAGTGCCTCATCAAACCAATCCAGTCGGGTAACACGCATCGCGACGCTGCGATGCGGCGCCCATGTCGGTTTGACATGGCGCCGATCTAGCTGTACAAAACAATCGAACGCGGATAAGCGAATCTGAAGATCCACTTGCCGCTTCGCTGGATGGGAATGGTTGAGGCATTCGATGTCATCGACCACGTTCCTGTCTTTTCCTACCGTGCAGCCAGTTCCTTTTGCGGTCACAGGAATTCTGCGGAATTGAGCCGCGGGAAGACCGGGACCGCAAGATTGTGCCTCGCCGTTGGGCGTAGCGTCTAATCCATGTCCGAGAAACCTGCCCCACCAGCCACGCCCACATCCGACAAAGACAAGGGCAATCGCCGCGGCTTCCTCAGGTCGATCGTGCGGGTAACGGTGGGATCGCCGCTTGCACTTGGCTTCACATCGCTCGTGGTGACGAATCTGCTGTGGCTGCTGGGACTGGTTCGGTTCATGTTCCCGAATATCCTGACTGAACCCCCCAGTAGATTCAAAGTCGGTTTTCCCGGTGAATACGCGCCAGGGCAAGTCGAAGCCAAATTTAAGAACCGATTCGGCGTCTGGATCGTGCGGCACGAGTACGACGGGCAGCCACAGATCTACGCGCTAAGAGCCGTTTGTACGCACCTTGGTTGCACGCCCATTTGGCTGGAGGCCGAGCAGAAATTCAAATGCCCCTGTCACGGCAGTGGATTCTTCAAGGATGGCGTCAATTTCGAAGGTCCCGCACCGCGTCCGTTGGAGCGTTACGCCCTTCGGATCGCTGACGACGGCCAGTTGGAGGTCGACAAGAGCCGCAAGTTCCAGGAGGAACTCGGGCAATGGACGGAATCGGACAGCTACGTGCAGGTCTAGTCCGCCAGAGAGAGGACGAAGTCAAGTAGATGGCCAAACTGGGCGAGAGAATCCGCAGTTCGCAGCTCTGGAAGAGCATTTTTCGTCATCCCGCGCCGGTTGACCGCCGCAATCGCATCCTGGTGGTGCTGACCAATTTCTTCCTGCACTTGCACCCCGTCTCGATCCGCAAGCACGGTGTCGCGCTCGGTTTCACTTGGTGTATGGGCGGCATCACGTTTTTCCTGTTCTTGGTCGAGACGATCACGGGTGTGCTGTTGATGTTCTATTACAGGCCAACGTTGGAGTGGGCCTACCAGGATATGTTGTCATTGCGGGGCGCGACGTCCATGGGCATCCTGCGCGAATTGCATCGCTGGGGCGGCCATGCCATGGTGATTGCAGTGTGGCTGCACATGTACCGCGTTTTCTTGACCGGCAGTTACAAACCGCCACGCGAATTCAACTGGGTGGTGGGCGTGATACTGCTTGTATTGACTCTATTGCTTTCGTTTACGGGTTATTTGCTGCCCTGGGATCAATTGGCCATCTGGGCCGTCACCGTGGGCTCGAATATGGCTCGCGCGACTCCGCTGTTGGGCCACGAAGGCCCGGGTGCGCTGCTGTTGACCGTGGACGGGATCGACATGATCACCAACGCATCCGATGCCAGATTCGCTCTGCTTGGCGGCCGGCTTGTTGGTGAAGAGGCATTGAACCGATTCTATGTTCTTCACTGTGTTGCGATTCCGCTGGGCGCATCGCTGCTAATGGCCATCCACTTCTGGCGAGTGCGAAAGGATGGGGGCATTAGCGGCCCTCTGTAATCATGCACGGCTACGTCGACCATGCCGAATTCCTGGACGCCGCTTCCGGCTTTCTGGGGTGGTATTACGTCGTCGTGGCTTCGATCAACGTCATCGCCGCCGTTTACCTCTGGCAAAGCGGCCAAGCCACCGGCTATTGCCGCTTGGGACGATTGTCGCTAACCAGTGCGCACATTTGGCTGCTTGTCGCCGCATTCTTCATTGCGCTTTCACTGATACCGTTTGGTGGCCAGCCGGATTCGATGCGGCTGATATCGATGCCCGATGCGGTCAAGAGCTTTGTCGATGACACATTGAATCCGACACTTTTTATGTGCGGTTTTGTGCTGTTTCTCGGCGTGCTGTTCGCGGCTAGAAGGTTCTTTGTCAAGCCTGTGGTGGCGTGGACCGGATTGAATGCAACGTTGCTGCTCTTGGGGCTATCATTGACCGATCCGAGCTTCGCCAGGATTGTGGCCAAGCCGGACAATGTGGCCATCGTGGGAATGCTGTTCCTACTGGGCTACTTCACTTGGCTCGGGACGTATCGCGCAGTCCAGAACGACGAAAGAATGAAACGTGGTGAGCCGTCGCTGGAGGCGTCGGAGAGCGAAACGGTCTTGGTATGGCCCGACCTCGTCTACATCGAACTGATTTGCATGGTTGCATTGACGGCTTTGCTGATCGTTTGGTCGATCGGCGTCGAGGCTCCATTGGAGGCGCCAGCCAGCACGACTGACACGCCCAATCCGTCAAAGGCACCTTGGTACTTCCTGGGATTGCAGGAGATGCTCCTGTACTACGATGCGTGGATGGCAGGCGTCGTGGTGCCCGGTTTGATTATCTTTGGCCTGTCGGCGATTCCCTATTTGGACGTCAACAAACACGGAAACGGCTATTACACGATCGACGAGCGCAAGTTCGCGTACCTGACTCACCAGTTCGGGTTTCTGGTGCTGTGGATAGCGTTGATCGTGCTGGGGACGTTCTTCAGAGGTCCGAATTGGAGCTTTTTCGGGCCCTACGAACACTGGGATCCACACAAGACCGCGGACCTGTACAACGTGGACCTATCGAGCTACTTCTGGATTCACATGCTTGGAACGGAGCGGCCCACGAGTCCGGAAGGTGCTGGTGCGGTCGCGAGATTTCTCAACATCATCGTGCGCGAATGCGCCGGCGTCGTGCTGCTGGGCGCCTATTTCCTGCTGGTGCCTGCGGCGCTGATCTGGTGCAGCAGTTTCTTTCGGACGCTCTACAACAAAATGAAATTCACTCGCTACAGCGTGTTGATGCTCCTGTTGCTGATGATGGCGTTGTTGCCAATCAAGATGATTGCGCAGTGGACAGTGAACCTGAAGTGTTTCATTTCGATACCTGAGTACTCGTTCAATTTCTGATGCCGGCAGCAGACGAAACTCGTTACAACCTGAAGCGATTGCACAAGGCGTTCGCGCTTGCCAGCGTGTTGTTGCTGGGCGCGACGATTTGGCTGCTGGTGGAAGACCATCATCGCGAATGGAAGAGATTTCAAAGGAAGGCCACCGATGTAGAACTGCGCGTAGCGGAGTGGCGCAAGTACGAGCACGAGACCGACGAGGCCACCGAAGAACGCCAACGGTTGCAGGAGCGGTTGACAGCGGCCGAGGCAGAGGGGCTCGACATGGCACTCGTCGAGCAGTTCCGTGCGGTCGTTTCCGAAGAAGCCGAACGGCGTGACGTGGTCTTCGATTTCGCTACGTTCGACCGTGATCGCGATCGTTTGAAAGAAGCAAGGGCTCAAGCGGCCGATAACGAGCAAGCTGCTGACGCTGTGCGAACGGCGCGTCGAGACCTCTTGGAACAAGTCCGAGAGATTACCAGCAAGTCTGAGTTTCGGGAATCGAACAAACTCGACGAACATAGAGCCAAGTCGGTCGAACTCGAGGCTGCTAAGGCACGTGTCGGTTTGGCAGTGCGAGACCGGACATCGCAGAAGGAGTTAGGCCGCCGTCAGCAGGTAGTTGACCGATTGAAGGAACAGCTACGCAGCCTCACGCTGGAACACCAGGCGTTGGTCGAACATCAGACCGCTCTGCAGGAGATCATCGAAAGACTCACAGCCAAGGAAGAGGCGGCGCGCAAAGCATTGGCCGATAATCGCGCCGCCTTGGATCGTCTTGCGGCCACGATGGTCGAAAGCCGTTCCACATACGTCAACCGGGATCATGGTTTCCCGCTGCCAGGCAAGAAGCTGTTGGAAATGCCGATTTTCGATGCGTTCAACTCGCCGCTGAAGATCGAAAACCTGTGGGCCGAAGGGCTGACGCAAGACTACAACTTTCGCGAGGTCCGGCGCTTCGATCGCTGCACGACATGCCACCAGGGAATCCAGAAGTCCGCACCCGGTTCGGCAGACCGACCGGCGTACCCCGTGGATTCGATGCTTCGCTTCTCGATGAATCCAGTCGCCGATGACGAAGACGAATCTCGCGACGAAATTGATTTGCGGCCACCACAGCTTGTTGTGGAAGAGATCTTCGGGTTGCGGATCGCAGCGGAAGGGTTGATTGATCCGAACGACATTACGGTGAACTACGTTCGGCCTCAGTCATTGGCCGCACAAGCCGAACTCGCCGCTGAACCGCCAGTGTTGAAGACCAGCGACGAGATCCTTGATGGATTGCTGGCTCGCGGAGCGACACAAGATGCTCCAGAGGCTCCTCCAGGCTTGCGAATGGGCGACGTGCTGGTGGCAATCGACAACGAGCCTGCGTCGGGGCCAGAGGAGGCCGTCGATCGTCTTTTCGATACCTGGTCGGAAGCTAAACGACTGAAATCGGCAGGCAAGGAAGATGAAATCGATCCGATAGCATTGACGATCCGGCGTGGCCTGCCGCACCCGTGCGCGAGCCATCCGCATTTAGACCTGTACGTTGGGTCGCTCAGCCCACACAAGATGTCCGAATTCGCCTGCACCGTCTGCCACGAAGGCGAGGGTAGTGCGACCGCGTTCAAATGGGCCTCGCACACACCGAGCAGCGATGCCGATCGCAAGGAATGGCGGCGGAAGTACGGCTGGTTCGACAACCATGACTGGCTGTACCCGATGTATCCGCAGCGATTCGTGGAAAGCGCCTGTTTGAAGTGCCATCACGATGTCGCGCAGTTACGTCCCAGCGACAGGTACCCGAGTGAAGTCGCGCCCAAATTGGCCCGTGGCTACAACCTCGTGCGTATGTATGGTTGCTTCGGCTGCCATGAGATCCACGGATATGAAGGAAACAGGCGGATCGGTCCCGACATGAGGGTCGAGCCGAACGCGTTGACCGCTGCACAGAACGATACGAAGCATCCGGGACGACTGCGCAAACCGGGCCCCAGTCTGAGGTTCATCGGACACAAGACGAGCGGCGACTTCCTGTACGACTGGATTCGCAACCCCCGTCACTTCCGCCCGGACACGCGAATGCCGCGAGCCTTCGGCCTTTGGCGTCATCTGAAGCACGAGAAGAATCGTCGATTGGCCGAAGAATACGAGCCTGTGGAAGTCCAGGGAATTGTCGCGTTCCTGGAAAGCCGGACTCAAGACTTCTCCTATTTGGAAAAGCCGGCTGGGCTCACCGACTCGACGCACGAAGAGAAGGCGGCTCGTGGCAAGTCCCTATTCGAGACGCGAGGGTGTCTCGTGTGCCACGATCACAAGGACTTCCCGAACGTAACGGCTTTCCGCGACGAAGGCGAAATTGTGGAGGGCCCGGATCTGTCGGCGATTGGCGATGTTCTGAACGACGCGGCCGGTCGCCGGTGGTTGTACACCTGGATCAAACGTCCGGCGCTCTACGATGCTCGATCCGTTATGCCGGACATGGATTTGGGACCGATCGAACAGAAAGACGCGCAGGGTGAAGTTGTAGCGCGAACCGACCCAGTCGAAGACATGGTTGAATATCTGCTACAAGGCTCGGTCTCCGGCTACGAACCGGCGGCTACACCT
This sequence comes from uncultured Pirellulaceae bacterium, assembly GCA_964617665.1. Taxonomy (GTDB): domain Bacteria; phylum Planctomycetota; class Planctomycetia; order Pirellulales; family Pirellulaceae; genus JADHUC01. Next base: position 33,748 of record CAZUAH010000025.1, on the reverse strand, counting down.
CCCATGGACCTCGATACTCTCGACCGTTTGGTGCTGGAGCATCTGAGCGACGCTTTTCATGAAATGAAGGCTGTCGATTACGTTAGGAAAGGCATCCCCGAGCGGCTTCGAGCCGGTCTGAAGATGGCAGAAACGGAATTGGTTGTCGAAGATGCTGATTTCGACAACGACATGGCACTGACGCGCGAACAGAAGCTGCGATACGTCGGTCGCAAATCGATCATCCAGTATGGATGCTGTGGATGTCACGCCATCCCCGATTTCGAAGACGCCAAGCCGATTGGGACGGGTTTGGCCGACTGGGGTAGTAAGGACACCGACCAACTGGCGTTCGAGCACGTAGTTGAGTATCTGCAAACGGAAGTCGCATCATCCGGAGAGGGAGAAGTCGACGCGGACTTCAGCGAACAGGCGCGTGGTCCGCGAGAGATTCCGTCCGGCTATTACATGCGTCAAATCCTCTCTGGAAATCGAATCGGTTTTGCGTATCAGAAACTGACCGAGCCGCGCAGCTTCGACTATCACAAAGTCGAAAACAAAGGCTACAACGAACGGCTGCGGATGCCGCAGTTTCCGTTCAGTATGGACCAGCGTGAAGCGATCATGACATTCGTGCTCGGTCTTGTCGCCCGGCCGCCAACTGAGAAGTACGTCTACCGGCCAGACCCGAGACGCAAAGCCATTATCGAAGGCCGGACTCTGCTGGATCGGTACCGCTGCGGCGGGTGTCACGTTCTGGAGGCGGCGAAGTGGCACATCTCCTATTCGCCAGGATCGTTCGACGAACAACGGCGAAAGCCGAATTTCCCATTTGCAGCACACGAGTTCAGTACGGCAGAGTTGGATACGTCGGCCGTTGCGGACCATCTCGGAATGCTGCACGCCACCCTGGAAGGAATGCCATTGATTGCAGACGATGGCAGTCCGATGGTGTTCGATGACTATGGGGACGAGTTGTTCGAAGACGAGGAGTACGATCCGCGTCTGCTGGAATACGCGTTTCAATTGTGGAAGCCCGCGGCGTTGGAAGGACAAGGGTACACAGTGGGCGAATCGCCGCTGAGTGTTCTTTCCAATTGGATTTCGGAGAAAGAGCCGTCGGACGGCGGCTTCCTGGCAAAGTACCTGCTTCCGCGAGTAGTCAAGACGGAAAAGGGCGTCAACCCCAATGCCACCGGTTCGCAAGCCTGGGGATGGCTGCCGCCGCCACTGTTGGGGCTGGGCGAAAAGGCGCAGCCCACTTGGCTTCACGACTACCTGCTGGATCCCGAGACGATTCGCCCGGCCGTCGTGCTGAACATGCCTCGATTCGAGCTGTCAAGCGAAGAGGCGACGACATTGGCGAACTACTTCGCCGCCGTTGACCGTGTCGACTATCCTCACCAGTTCAACACGCAACGCAGATCCACGCACTTAGCCAACGCGGAAGCGCAATACCAGAGTCATCTAGAGGAACTCTCCACGCCCGAAGCACCGCTCAGCGGGAATCGGTTCGACGATGCAATGCGTCTGATGACGGACAAGAACTACTGCGTAACGTGCCACATCATTGGCGATTTCGACCCGCAGACCAGCGATCGCGCAAAGGGCCCGGATTTGTCGGTGATCTACAGGCGAATGCGGCCTGAATATGTGCGCAAATGGATCGCCAAACCCGTCTCGGTGCGTCCCTACACGGGGATGCCCGTGAACATACCGTATGATTCGGCGAAGGAGCATATGGGCGGGGTGGATCAGAAGCTCTATCACGGCACGAGCGTCGAGCAACTTGAAGCCACGGTGGATTTGCTGCTGAACTTCGACGAATACGCCAAACGGCACAGCCGCATAACGCCGTTGGTCAAAGCGGCGGCGTCGGCCGCCTCGGCCGGGGATGCGTCAGGATCGGCTGACGACGGTACCTAGTGCTTTGTCAGAGCTTAGTTGTGGGGTGGCCGGGGTTGGAGGGCGAAGCCCGAAACCCCGGGGCTTCCTTCACTAACGCTCAGTCCAGCCCCGGCCACCCAACCTAGTCCTTAGACTGGACAAAGCACCTGGCGACCGACTCGGCCGCGTATCTCTTGATCCTCTGGATATCCCCCGCTTTCCCCAATAGCGATCGTGCGTGAGCTGACATATAATCGTGGTATGATACGAACAAATTCTGTCATTCTAGGGAAAGGGTCTGAAATGCGACATTTGATGGGCATCCTTATCGCGATCGCAGCCGTCTGCACCTTGGGGACCTCCGTTTGCGCCGACGATTGGGGGAACCTGACCGCGACATTCCTGTACGACGGGGACGCACCGGAGGCGGCGGATCTGAAAATCACGACCGACGTCGAATTCTGCAGCAAGCACAAACCGGTTAACGAATCGTTGGTGGTCAATCCAAAAAACAAGGGGATTGCAAACGTCGTCGCTTACATGTATCTCAGCCGCACGGCGAAGAAGCCGCCCATTCATCCCTCGCACGAAAAGACGGCCGAAGCGAAAGTGAAGCTGGATAACAACAAGTGCCGATTCGAGCCTCACGTGGCTGTGTTGCGCACGACGCAGACTCTGGTGATCGGCAATAGTGATTCCGTAGGCCACAACTGCAAGGTCGACGCCATCACGAATGGCGCCATCAATTACACGATTCCTGCTGGCGGCAGCATGGACTATCAATTCACGTTGGCCGAGCGACTCCCGTCGAAGGTAAGTTGTTCGATCCATCCCTGGATGTCTGGCTGGTTATTGATCAAAGACAATCCCTATATGGGCGTTAGTGATGAAGACGGAAAGCTCGTCATCAAGAACGTCCCGGTCGGCACGTGGACCTTTCAGTTTTGGCAGGAAAAGTCCGGCTATGTAAGTGAACTCAAGCAAGACGGCAAGTCCACGGAGTGGCGGCGCGGCAGAGTGGAAATCGAGGTCAAGCCGGGCGAGAACGACTTGGGCGAAATCAAACTGGCGCCTTCTCTGTTCGCCGATTCGGCCGGCCAATAGACAATCAACCTGGGATAAGTTTGCGCGTTTCATGTCGAGATCTGTCGCCGCTTTCTTGATTTCTGGTCTTGCCGCTGTACTGGCTGGGTGTGGTGCGTCTGAAGACCGTTTTCGAACCAATTTGGTCTATTTGGTGATCCAGGAAGAGAGTGCGCAAACGGATCTGACGCCGGAGCAAGAGCAAGATATTCAAGACGTGCTCGTCGGATTGTTCGGCACGCCCAACGAAGTACGGTTGCCGAGTTTCGATAGTGTGGATATCGGCCAAGTCCTGGATATCGAAAAGCTGCATATCGCGGCTGGCCCGATCGGCAGAGATTACGACAAACAATTGCGCGGCCTGTATCGCGAGCACTGCGCATTGTGCCACAGCATATCCGGCGACGGGACGGGCCCGGCCGCGGCGTTCATGAATCCGTATCCGCGCGACTTCCGCCGGGGCACGTTCAAATTCAAATCGACGGAGGGACCATCCACACCGCCCACCGACAGCGACCTCAAGGCGATCCTACAGAATGGGATGCCCGGAACGGCGATGCCCGCATTTCGATTGCTGGGCGACGAGCAGCTGGATACGTTGGTCGAGTACGTCAAGTACTTGTCCATCCGCGGCGAAGTCGAGCGGCTGCTGGTCTTTGAAGCCGTTGACTTGCTGGAAGATGAAAAGCAACGTCTCAGCGACTTGTCACTGGACGAGATGGATGTAGTGGAGAATGTGTTATCGTTTGTGGTCGAAAAGTGGATCGACGCTCCCGGGCGAATTGTCTCGATCCCGGAAAAGCCGGCAATATGGGACTTGGCCGCTTCGGTCCGTCGCGGGCAGGATTTGTTTCTGGGTGAAGTTGCCAATTGCGTCAAGTGCCACGGTCCGGAAGGACTTGGTGACGGCCAAACCGACGATTACGATGAATGGACCAAAGAGGTCTTTGATCCTCAGAACCCGGATGTCGGCCAAGAATATCTGGCCCTCGGGGCACTGAAGCCACGGAGGATTCGCCCACGGAATTTGCGACAAGGGATCTTCCATGGCGGAAGCCGTCCGGAGGATCTGTACTGGCGTATCCACAACGGTATTGCTGGGACTCCTATGCCCGCCGCACCGATGAAAGCCTCGGGCGCGGAAATCGAGGACACGCGATTGACGAGTGATGATGTCTGGCATTTGGTAGATTTTGTGCAGAATCTGCCCTCAGCACCCATGCTTGGTGCCAAGCCCGATGAACTGACCTATGCCGACTGAGCCCAAACATCCTGATAGCCCATGGCCGCATCGCTTCGCGGTAATGCTCGCCTGGGCCGTCTTTCCGCTGATTTGGGTGGGAGGGTTGGTCACTACCTACGACGCCGGCATGGCAGTCCCCGATTGGCCGAACACGTATGGCTACAACTTGCTTCTATATCCGTGGACGACATGGTTAACCGGCCCATGGGATTTGTTCATCGAACATGGCCATCGTTTGCTGGGTGTGCTCGTGGGCATTCTGACGATCACCCTAGTCGTTGCTGTCTTCCGGCGAGATCAGCGCCGGTGGATGCGGTATTTTTCCATCGCCGTCTTGGCGGCCGTGATTCTCCAAGGTTGTTTGGGCGGTCTGCGCGTACTTCTGGCCGAGCGGACCCTGGCCATGATCCACGGCTGCTTGGGGCCCGCTTTCTTCGCCGTATGCGTGATCGTCTGCGGAGTCACGGCGTGTTGGTGGAAAGACACCAAGGCCGTTCGATGCGTAGAATCTGCCCGAAAACTGCACGCCATCGTCTGGACTACGCTGGGACTTGCCTACATGCAGTTAATTATTGGGGCCTTTTTGCGGCATATATCTACAATGGCGTCACCTGGTTGGTTCAGCCTGATCGTATTTGCTCACCTAATACTGGCGGCTCTGGTGACCGTAAGCGTGTTTTTGCTGGCGTGGATTGCTTGGCGTGGTCGAGCCAAACATGAACTGTTGCGAAGACCGGCAGGAATCCTGGGAATCTTGATGGTTTGTCAATTGCTGCTGGGGGGTGTTACTTGGCTCGTGAATTACCATTGGCCGAGCTTGATTGTGGACTGGGATCTGACGGCCAGTTTCAGTACCATCGTAGCCAACGGCCGTCTGCAGTCGCTTGTCGTAACCGCACACGCAGCGAACGGTTCCTTGATCCTAGGCGCGTCGGTGATGCTCGTGATGCGGTCGTTGCGACTGGTCCGTGGCAAGAATGCGGGAGACGCGTCAGTAGTTTGACGAGAGGCCTTTTTGCATGAGTACGTCGACGTTTGCCATCGAACGACACACCGCCGGCTGGTTGGCTCGGTTGACCGATTACATCGAGCTGACTCGCCCGAGGATTGCAGCGATGGTTCTCATCGTCGTGGGCATATCAGGCTACGTCGCCAGCTCGGGACGCCCGGACTTATTGCTGCTCGTCCATGCGATTGCTGGCACTTTGCTGGTCGCGGCTAGCGCGAGTGCTTGGAATCAATTCCTGGAACGCAGACGTGACAGTCTAATGGCGAGGACGGCGAAACGGCCGCTGCCATCGGAAAGGCTGGGCACCGCGCATGTGATCGCGTTCGGGACAGTGACTCTCGTGGTTGGCTCGGTGTATTTGGCGCTGGCTGTCAACTGGCTGACCGCCGGATTAGGGCTGTTGACTTGGGCTTTATATGTGTTGGTGTACACACCTCTGAAGTCTCGCACGCCACTGAACACGCTGGTGGGGGCAATCCCTGGTGCGCTGCCTGTTTTGATGGGTTGGTCGGCCGTGCGTGGCACGCCGGATATCTTTGCTGACCCGCGTTGTTTGGCGATGTTCTCCATCCTCTTCTTCTGGCAACTGCCGCATTTCATGGCCATCGCATGGATGTACCGCGAGCAATACAAACGCGCGGGCCTGCAAATGATGACGGTCGTAGACCCATCAGGACGCCGAGCGGCGATACACGCTGTGATGGCTGCCACGGGCTTGTTGCTGATCAGTCTGGCTCTGGCAGCGGGCGGTCACGGCTCTTTGGTCTACCTATTCGGCGCCATCGCTCTTGGCGCAGGCCAACTTGGATGTGCAGTGTTCTTCCTGGTCAAACGCAACGTGTATTCGGCGCGACTGCTGCTTCGTGCTACACTGATCTACCTGCCATCCCTGTTCCTGTTTCTGGTCTGACCGAGGCCGATCAGTTGGAAGAACTCGTTCCGCTTCTGCCGCACGTGAACGCTACCCTCAATGCGCTGGCGACGGTCTGCCTAATTATGGGCTTCGTCCTGATCAAACGGCAACGCGAGCTGGCGCACAAACGAGCCATGCTGGCCGGATTCTGCATGTCCGTACTGTTCCTGGCTTCGTACGTCCTGTACCACGTGAACACCGAGGCCGTGCGGAGATTTCCCGCATATCCACCCGACGCCGTTCGCTACACGTATTACTTTGTCCTGGCATCGCACGTGCTATTAGCCGCGTTGGTTCCCCTGCTGGCCGTCGCCACAATCTACATGGGCCTGCGAAACCGGCGGACGGGACATAGGCGATTGGCTCGCTGGACCCTACCCGTTTGGCTATATGTCTCCACAACGGGCGTCGTCGTGTACCTAATGCTGTACCACCTGTATCCCGCCGAGGCTGCGTGAACGGTATTGAGCGTCGCGCACGGGTTTTAGTTACTGGACTCTCGCGTTCGAGTTTCGCTAATGAACGCGGCGGCGTTTTCGCAGGCTTAGAAATGCGGCGGTCGCGGCGGAGGCTACGACGAGTACCCAGATTGACGTGGCGATTAGTAGTGACAAGACTAGCTGGGACATGAATCTGGCAACTCCGCTGAGTGGACGCGTAAACCGTTGCCCGTGAGTTCCAGGCTAATTGCCCGTTTGTGAAGGTCAACGAAAAAGTCGCGGCAACGGCACTGAATTGCGTTGGGGCGACGCGCGCGAGCCGCACAAAACACTGAAGATGAAGGACTATGGTGATGCAAAAGAGATCAGTACGTCCGTTTCGGCCTGTCTATCCGTCACCTGCGGCGTTAGTGACCTCGATCAGCGAAGATGGTCGACCGAACATCATCACGCTGGGCGAGGTTTTCAATATCAGCATCGCCGAGCCGGTGATCCTGGGCATCGCTATCGCCAAGCCGCGTTATTCGCACGCGTTGATCAGTGCGACTCGCGAATATGTGGTGAACCTGGCGAAGGCCTCCATGGTCGAGACGGTAGACCGTTGCGGGACCATCTCGGGGCGCGATGTGGACAAGTTCGCCAAATATGGGCTGACGCCAGTCCCGGCCGAAAAGGTCAGGCCGCCGTTGATTGGCGAATGTCCGGTAAACATCGAGTGCGAAGTGATCGGCATTCAGGAAATTGGTGATCACGACCTGTTTCTCGGCCGGGCGTTGGCCGAACACATCGCCGAGGAAGCGTTGGACGAGGGCGGGAACATCCTGGTGGACAAGCTTGATCCGCTTTGTTACCAGCATTCAGAGTACTGGAACTGTGGAACGAAGCTTGCTCGGCACGGTTTTTCTCGCAAGTAGCCGCCCGCCTACACAATTCTTGGCCCGCTCGTCATCATGACGAAAGAAGCGAAACCAACGTACCAGCGTCCGTATCGGCCGTTCGGAGTCCGCTTGTACAACTGGTGTGCCCGGCAACTACAGCGTTGCGGCGTGCGGCGGGACGGTCTGACTGAAGAGTCGATTCTGAAGGCGGCGCAACGTCGGGCGAAACTCTCGGATTTTGGCGACGAGCGTTTTCGCGTGGCACTGCGACAACTGCTCGAGTCGTTCAAAAAAGACGCCCAATTGCATCCCTTCGGCCGCTGGATGACACGAAATCGCTTGATCATGTCGGCCGAGAATCGGCTGAGAATCCAAGAGGATCTGAAACGACATCCGGAAATCCTCGACGTCCCTATCCGCCAGCCACTGTTCGTCGCCGGGCTGCCTCGTTCGGGGACGACGCTGTTGTACAACTTACTGGCGAAGGATCCGGCAAGGCGACCGCTGCTGATGTGGGAGTCGTTCTGGCCGTCACCTCCGCCTCAAGCCGAGACTCGCCATCGAGACCCAAGGGTCAAACGGGCTCGGATGGTTGTGAAGGCCTTGTGCCGGTTGGCACCACAACTGCAGGTAGCCCATACACTCGTTCCGGAAGGACCTGAGGAGTGTATGCCGCTGCTGTTCAACACGTTCGTTTGCCCGGGCTTCCTGATGATGGGCAACATGCCCGGCTACGAACAGTGGCTTAGGGCGTTGAGTTTCGACGAGAATGTCGCAGTCTATCGCGAATACAAGACTCAGTTACAGTTGCTTCAGTGGCGTTGTCCGGGGAAACGTTGGCTGCTGAAGTGCCCAGCACACTTGGCCGCGTTGGACGCGCTTTTCGATGTATTCCCCGACGCGGGCGTGGTCCAGACACATCGGGATCCTGCGAAGGTAGTCCCGTCTGTATGCAGCTTGTTCGCCATGTTCCGCGTCATGTCCACCGACGCCATTGACCCACCGTCGATGGGTCCACAACTTGCCGAGAGCGGTGCCGATCTTGTAAACCGCGCGATGAAGGCTCGGGAGAAGACGCCCGGCCGCGTATATGACGCGGCGTACACGGAACTCGTCAACGACCCAATTGGGTCAGTTCATCGGATCTACGATTTTTTTGGCTACGATTGCGACGACCGTATGGACGCCGGTATGAAGCTGTGGCTGGACGAGAATCCGCGCCACAAGCACGGGGCTCACCGTTACGACTTAGCTCAGTTTGGGCTCGACCTACCAGCAATCGAACGTCACTTTGGGCCGTATTGCGAGCGATTTGGGATTTCGCGTGAATCCGGGTAGGCTGGGCGGCAACCGTGGCACTATTCACGCATCTTGTCGACGGTAGGAGACCGTAATACGATGGACGGGCAAAGGCCTTGCACGCTGGTTGTTTGAGAATGGGAGGGCGCGGCGACAGGCGGGGCCGGCGTGTGTAAGCCCAGCGGCGGGCCGGCCCCGCGCCGCCGCAGGCCCGCCCCCCCCCCGGCCGCGCGGCGGCCCCGCCCCCCCCCCCCCCCGCCCGGATTCGTGGCCACCGGGGTCCTGAAATAGATTCAACACGTCCCTGGAACTACTTGCCGCACTCGACCTTCGCTTCTGACTGGACCAATTAGGAAATGACATCCGTGTCTCGAAGACTTCTTGGTGCGACCATTCTCCTGGCTATCTGTGGGCAAGTCACTTCCCTGTTGGCACAGCCGTTTCGCGCGCAACAGGTCCCGGAGATCTCGCTTGCCGTTCAGCTTGACGAGGCGGACAATATTTCGCGGTCGCACTTGGAGCGAGTTGATCGGTTCCTCGAAGCCGGTGGGTGGGACGAAGCGATCGAAACACTGCGTCGCGTCATGGATACGGCCGGCGACAAGATGATGCAAGTGCCGACCGACTCGCCCGAATCGTCGAACGGATTCTACAAATATGTCACACTGCGCAACTACTGCCAGATGCTGCTCGTCTCTTTACACACGTCCGCGCCTGAAGCACTGGAGTTGTATCGGAGTCGCGTAGATCCCGTGGCCGAACGTTTGCACCGGCAGGCCGTGAAGGATCGCGACGAGGAAGTGCTCAGACGAATCGTCGACCTTCACTTCGCCAGCAGTTGGGGCGACGACGCATTGTTGGAGTTGGGTGAACTTGAATTCGGACGCGGCAACTTCACACAGGCCCGCGCGGCCTGGGAACGCATCAGCCCGCTTCTTCGGACGCAAACCTCCGAGGCCGCCGATCCGGCGCTGCCGCCCGGCTATCCTCTCTGGTTGGCGCTCCGCGGGCCCGATCTCGACCAAGCATGGCAGACGCTGGAGCCGCAACTGAAGGACGCTTCGGGACGGCCCGCGTGGCTGACTTTCCCTGATACCGACATAGACTTGGCCGATGTGCGTGCACGCTTGGTGTTGGCCTCAATAATGGAAGGATCGAACTCGCGGGCCGAGTTGGAATTGTCGGTACTTGAACGTCTGCATCCCGAGGCCGAGGGTGCCATTGGCGGCCGGCCAGGGCAATACGTCGGTCTCTTGAGGGACCTTCTGAAAGAGAGTGGAGAGTGGTCGGCGACGCGTGTGCCAGCGGATTGGATGACATTCGGCGGGGCTCCGACACGGGCAAAGATTGCCGACGATGGTGTTGATATCGCTTTACGGCCGATCTGGACGGTGCCGTTGCCAACTCGATCCGTGAGAGTTGGGAAAGACGATCCGCTCGCCGAGCAGGAACGTGTTGGTGAGAGCCAGGCCAGCCTGTTGAGTTATCATCCGTTGATTGTGGGTGACACGGTACTGATCTGTACGGGCGAAGAAACTCGGGACATCCGCGCGCTCCATCTGCACTCGGGCCAATCACTCTGGCCGCGAGAGGCCGATACGGGCCTCGACGCCATCGATGAGAACGTTTGGCTGCGTTTGTTGGCGGGCCAACGACAATACGGTGTGCCACGGTTCACGATGACGGCGCACCAGAACATGCTGTTCGCCAAACTCGGACCGTACGCGACGACTATTCCTCAGAGTCCTCGCCACGACCCCGTAACGCCGGGCTATCTGGTCGCCTTGGACCTGCATGCGCAGAAGAAGCGGCTATTCGAGATACGTTTGACTCAGGAGGAATGGGGAACCGGCTGGGCGTTCGAAGGGCCACCGTTGATTGAGGACGCCAATATCTATGTGGTCATGCGCCGGCGCGATAATATGAAGGCGCAAATCCACGTCACCTGTTTCCGGATGAAACCGAATCGTGCCGAGTTTCGCTGGGGACGATCGGTGGCATCTGCCGAGACGCTCGGTCAGGGGCAGGCGGTTGAATACACGCACAATTTGCTGACCTTGGACCAAGGCGTGCTGTACGTCAACACGAATCAAGGTGCCGTGGCCGCCGTGAGAGCTCAGGACGGGGCGATCCTGTGGGTCACCAGATATCCTCGTGCACCGGCGTACAAGAAGGATACCGACCTCCTGAATTCGCATGCTTTTCGTGACTTGAATCCATGTCTGATTCACAAGGACATCGTTGCGGTTGCGCCGCGGGACTGCAATCAGATGTTCGCTCTGGACGCAGCGACGGGCATGGTTCTCTGGCGCACAGGACCGGAACTGGCGGCGGATGTGATCCATCTGTTGGGTATCGTCGATGGGCAACTGATTGCCAGCGGCCACCGGCTGTATTGGATCGACCTCTACGATGGCCGAATCACGGGTAGTTTCCCTGCTCGCGTACAAGAGGACTTTCGCGGATACGGGCGAGGGATTGTAGCTGGTGACAGCGTGTACTGGCCGACACGTGACGAGATCTGCATCTTCGACGTACGAGCCATGCGTATGAAACGTCAGCCAATCAATCTGGCGACGATCGGAATGTCGGGCGGCAATCTACTGGTTGGCGATGGCGTGATGCTGGTTGCCGGTGCGGACAAGCTGGCTGCGTTCAATGCCTACGGTCGCCAAATAGTGCCTTCGGAGGATAGAATACCTGGGGCGGACCTGGATAGCGGCGACTAAAGCAGAGACTCAGGCTAGACGGCCTGTTGATTTAGTCGAGCACGGAGAATCCGGATACGACATGTAGGTCATGCTGTGCATGACGATACCACGTATTGTGTCAGGCACAGCCTGACCTATAGCAAATCACAGGCCGTAGAGCCTGGGAACCAGAGACGAGAGTAAACTGGTCTAACTGGACGGGCATATGCTTCAAAAAAATGACGTTCAAGCCGTAGAGAAACTGCACGAAGCCTATCACCACATCACGCGCGAACTGGCCAGGGCCATCGTCGGCCAGGAACAGGTGATTGAGCAACTGCTGATCGCAATGTTCGCTCGGGGTCACTGCCTGCTGGTCGGTGTGCCTGGACTGGCTAAGACGCTGATGATCCGCAGTGTTGCAGACGCATTGACGCTGGATTTCAACCGCATTCAGTTCACACCGGATTTGATGCCTTCGGATATTACCGGTACGGAGGTGATCCAGGAAGACAAATCTACGGGGAATCGTGAGTTCCGCTTCTTACCCGGTCCGGTGTTTGCCAACATCATCCTGGCAGACGAGATCAACCGGACACCGCCGAAGACGCAGGCCGCTTTGCTGGAGGCCATGCAGGAGCAACAAGTCACGGCTGGCGGAAAGAAGCACCAACTGCCTGTGCCGTTTTTCGTCTTGGCTACCCAGAATCCCATCGAGCAAGAAGGCACGTATCCGTTGCCCGAAGCTCAATTGGACCGATTCATGTTCAACGTGATGGTTGATTATCCCGATGAGGAAGAGGAATTGGAAATCGTCCGACGTACAACCGCGGACTTGGAAGCGAAGATCACGGCCACGTTGGATGCGGATAAGATTGTGGAACTCACGAACATTGTGCGCAAAGTGCCCATCGCCGAACACATCGCGCGTTATGCGTTGAAGCTGGCTCGCCTGACGCGCCAGCAGCAGCCCGACGCACCGGATTTCATCAAGGAATACGTGATGTGGGGCGCCGGGCCTCGTGCCAGCCAGTACCTGGTCCTTGGTGCCAAGGCAAGAGCGGTGTTACGGGGGCGGTACTACGCCACTCAGGAGGACATCCGCGAGGTGGCGTTGCCCGTGTTACGACATCGAATCAAAACGAACTTCAATGCCGACTCCGAAGGCGTTACCACGGACGAGATCGTCCGACGCCTGATCGACACCGTGCCTCAAGTGGTTGAGGGCCCCGAAGATGACGCAACCGCAGGCGAGATCCTCGCCGACGTCATTAGACCCCAAGACGCTGGCTAAGCTGAAAGGGCTTCAGTTGCGGGCCCGCCACATTGTCGAAGGATACGTGGCCGGCCTGCACCGCAGCCCCTATCACGGCTTCTCGATCGAGTTTGCCGAGCACCGGGAGTACGCGCCGGGAGACGATCTGCGCTATCTAGACTGGAAGGTCTTTGGGCGCACCGATAAGTTCTACCTGAAGCAATACGAAGACGAGACGAACCTGATCTGCTATCTAGTACTGGACATCAGCGAAAGCATGCAGTACCGCGGGCCCGATAGTCCGCTATCCAAGTTCGAATATGCCCAATGCATGGCCGCGGCCATGGCATGGTTAGTGTTACAGCAACAGGACTCGGTCGGCTTGGTCTCGTTTGACAACGAAATCCGCGCAAGCGTTAGCCCCAATAGCAACGCTACACACTTGGCGCAAGTCATGCAGATTATGGAATCTGCCACACTGGAGGCCAAAACGGCGACGGGCCCCATCTTTCACGAATTGGCTGAACGATTCCACAAACGCGGCGTGGTGATGATCCTGAGCGACTTCTTCGACGATGTGACCACGATGATGGCCGGGCTGAAGCACTTTCGTCATCGCCGACACGACGTCGTCCTGTTTCACGTCTTGGACCCAGCCGAATTGGATTTTCCTTTCCGGACGCCTACGCTATTCAAAGGCTTGGAACAGTTCCCCGAAGTCTTGACCGACCCGCGATCGTTGCGAAAGGCCTACTTGCGCGAATTCGAGAACTACCGCAAAGAGATCCAGAAAGGCTGCCGCGGTCACGGCATGGATTACCAACTGATGCGCACCGATCAACCATTGGATACGGCCCTTTCGGGATATCTGGCGACGCGCATGGCCAAGATGAAGTGAGCGCGGTGCGGTGAAAACTGACCATCATTTCGGAGCCCCCTTTCATGACGAAATATATATTGGCTTTGGACCAAGGCACGACCTCCAGCCGCGCGATCGTTTTTGGGCATGATGGGCGGATTGTGTCGACAGCTCAGCGGGAGTTCGAGCAGCTACTACCGCAACCGGGACACGTTGAGCACGATCCGGAGGCGATTTGGTCTACGCAGATTTCCGTTGCCAAAAAGGCGTTGAAAGACGGCTCGATCAATGCGGAAGACATCGCGGCTGTGGGTGTGACCAATCAGCGCGAGACCACCATCCTCTGGGAACGAGATACGGGCAAGCCGGTGGCGAATGCCATCGTGTGGCAAAGTCGCGCGAGCGCCGGGATCTGCGAGCAATTGAAAGCCGACGGTTTGGAGGCGACGTTTCGCGATAAGACGGGATTGGTTGTCGACGCTTATTTCTCAGGTACCAAAATCAAGTTCTTGTTGGATCAACACGAGGGCCTGCGAGAACGGGCCGCACGTGGCGAGGTGTTGTTTGGCACGGTTGATTCGTTTCTGATTTGGCGATTGACAGGCGGCCGGTGTCACGCCACCGACTACAGTAACGCCAGTCGCACCCTCCTATTCAATATCCACGAACTCGATTGGGACGACGAGTTGTTGCAGGCTCTGGACATTCCGCGAGCCATGTTGCCTGAAGTATTGCCGTCCAGCCATGTGTATGGCCAGACACAGGCGGACTGGCTGGGCAGCGAGATTCCGATTTCCGGCGACGCCGGCGACCAACAGGCAGCCACTTTCGGACAGGCTTGTTTCGAGACGGGCAGCGCAAAGAACACATATGGCACCGGTTGTTTCCTGTTGCTCAATACCGGCGACCGTCCAATCAAGTCGCAAAACAATCTATTGACCACGATCGGCTGGGGTGTCGGGGGTGAGGTTACCTATTGTCTGGAGGGGTCCGTGTTCATCGCAGGAGCTGTGGTACAGTGGCTTCGTGACGGTTTGGGACTCATCAAGAATTCGGCCGAAATCGAGGGGCTGGCGACAAGCGTGGCGGACAGCGACGGTGTGGTCATTGTGCCGGCCTTCACTGGTTTAGGCGCACCGCATTGGGATCCCTATGCTCGCGGCACCATTTTCGGGATCACTCGTGGAACCACGGCGGGCCATCTGGCCCGGGCCGCGGTCGAATCGATGGCGTTTCAGACGTGTGACTTGTTGGATGCCATGCAGAAGGATGCGGGTGTAGATTTAAGCATGCTGAAGGTGGATGGCGGGGCGTCGGTGAACAACGAATTGATGCAGTTCCAGGCCAACCTTCTGGACGTGAGCGTGCACCGGCCCGTCGTATCGGAAACCACCGCCTTGGGTGCCGCGTACCTGGCTGGATTGGCCGTCGAGTATTGGCAAGATATGGCTGACGTGGCGGGAAACTGGGCGTTGGATCGAGAATTCAGGCCCGCAATGCCGGACGACGACCGCGTGCGCCGACGTGGTCGTTGGCAACGCGCCGTGGAGCGCACTTGTGGCTGGGAGGAGCGCGATTAACGTGTCATAGCGAAAGCGTCCCTGGGTGTGTATTATGGTGTCTCACCCGGTCGGCGCACGGACGATTCGCCATCCGGTGCTTGTCTATCCTCGGAGAGCATCAGCAACTATGTCAGTTCAAGTCACCTGCTCCTCGTGCGGTGCGATGTTTGCGGCGCAGCCGCATCTGTACGGCCAGGAGGTTCAGTGCCCTAGTTGTGGCGGGCCACTGACGATTCCTAATCCGGAACAAGAAGCAGCAGCCCCCGCACCGCCTGAGCCTCCTGCACCGGTCGAAACTCCGATACAGCCTGAGGTGGCTCAAGGACCGCTCGACGATCCGTTGGGCGGCGCGGCGTTAGAGCAAGCTGCCCCGATGCTCGGTCCGCCCAGTCAGCAGGCATTCCGTCAAATGCCTACGGCGGACGACGCACCGATGAGCGATGAAGACAGAAGAGTGATCAAGAAAGCCATTTTCGGCGTCGGCGGCATTCTACTGCTTCTTGTCATCGCGATTGTGGTCACGTCGTTGCTCAGCGGCGATGGCGGCGAAGAACCGCCTGCGGAAACAACGGGTGCAGGTGAATCGGAAACGACCGAAGACGGCGACGCGGATGCAGACTCTTCATCGGAGTCTTCCGATGAAGAGGCAGCTCCCTCGAAGAAGACACCACCAGCCAAATCCAAACGAGCCAAATCGGAGGCGGGAGACTCGAAGTCCAAGCCGACAGACGATGGCGAGCACTCTGAGGAAGACGATGGCGAGCACTCTGAGGACGAGTAGATGGTCCTGCCGTGCTTCCTCAGGCCGCGGCCAGTGGAGGGCGATGTGTAGACGCTGTCGCTCTTCAGGCTACGCGATACCGTGAGTCGTCTCGTACGCAACGATCTTTTCTTGCTGTTGCAGCGTCAGGGCAATGTCGTCCAGTCCGTTCAACAGGCAGTGCCTGCGAAAATCGTCAACCTGGAATTCCAGCGCAAGGCCCTGTTCGTCCGTGATCGTGCGGTTCTCCAGATCCACAGTTAGCCGGTACTCAGGATATTGCTTGAAGTTCTGGAACAATTGGTCCACAGTCGCTTCGTCTAGCTCGATCGGCAATACACCATTCTTGAAGCAGTTATTGAAGAAGATATCCGCGAAGCTTGGTGCAAGGACCACACGGAAGCCATAATTCTCCAATGCCCAAACGGCATGCTCGCGGCTGGAACCGCAACCGAAGTTGCGGCGGGCTACCAGGATCGAGGCGTCCTGCACTCCCGGACGGTTCAAT
Organism: uncultured Pirellulaceae bacterium; assembly: GCA_964617665.1. Classification (GTDB taxonomy): domain Bacteria; phylum Planctomycetota; class Planctomycetia; order Pirellulales; family Pirellulaceae; genus JADHUC01. Next base: position 17,383 of record CAZUAH010000025.1, on the reverse strand, counting down.
TCGAAATCTGCGTTGTCCGAACCGTCTTCGTTGTAGCGCCAGTCGAAAAACAGGAACTTCTCGTACCCCGCGCGTTCGATCCGTTTGAGGAATTGCTTGGGAATGATCTGGTCGGTATCGACGTCCGCTCGGTCCATTACCGCGACCAAGCCAGTATGTTTTGTGAAGGGCTGCATAGTGTCGGCTCTCTTCCCTTGCTGTTCAGCTCTTGTAGTCCCACTGACGAATGTCCACGAAATGTCCCGCCATGGCCGCGGCTGCCGCCATCGCCGGGGACACCAAATGGGTCCGGCCACCTTTGCCTTGGCGTCCTTCGAAATTTCGGTTACTGGTCGATGCACAACGCTCGCCCGGCGAGAGTCGATCGGGATTCATTGCCAGGCACATGCTGCAGCCGGGTTCGCGCCACTCGAATCCAGCCTCCTGGAAAACTCGATCCAGCCCCTCCGCCTCTGCCTGGGTCTTCACTTGACCACTGCCCGGTACGACCATTGCATCAACGTGATCCGCGACGCGGTGTTCCTTGGCGACGGCGGCGGCTGCACGCAGATCCTCGATACGTCCGTTCGTACACGAGCCAATGAACACGCGGTCAATTCTGACGTCCGTAATCGGTGTACCAGGTGTCAAGCCCATGTACTCCAACGCTCGGACCGCCGTCTTTCGCTCGGTTTTGTCCTCACAGTCCGAGGGATCGGGCACCTTGGCCGTAGCGGCTGCGACCTGACCGGGCGTTGTGCCCCAAGTCACTTGAGGCCCGATGCCCGCGGCGGCAAAGACGCGAACCTTGTCGTACTGAGCACCCTCGTCCGAAGGTAGACTCTTCCATCGCGCGACAGAGGCGTCGTAGTCGTCCGGAGCAAACTCGCGGCCTCGCACGTAGTCGAACGTTGTCTGATCCGGTGCGATCATCCCGGCGCGGGCACCGGCCTCGATCGTCATATTGCAGACCGTCATCCGGTCTTCCATGCTCAAGGCGCGAATCGCATCCCCTGTGTATTCCAATACGTATCCAGCTCCGCCAGACGTAGTGATCTCACCGATCAGGTACAGGACCAAGTCTTTTGCCGTGACTCCAGGCCCTAGTTGGCCTTCCACTCGCAGTTCAAAAGTGCTTGGCTTGTATTGCAGCAGCGTTTGCGTGGCCAGTACATGCTCTACTTCACTAGTACCGATCCCAAATGCCAGAGCACCAAATGCCCCGTGCGTGGCCGTGTGGCTGTCGCCGCAAACGATCGTCATCCCTGGTTGTGTGAGCCCCAATTCAGGTCCGATCACATGCACGATTCCCTGCTTTGCATCGTGGATATCGTACAAATGAACTCCGAACTCTCGGCAGTTGTTGCGAAGCGTCTCGATTTGCTGTTTGGCAATTGGATCTTCGATTGGCACCGACCGATCTGTCGTGGGAACGTTGTGATCGGGGGTCGCGATCGTCAGATTGGGGCGCCGAACCCTTCGACCGGCCAGTCGCAGCCCCTCGAAGGCCTGGGGGCTGGTGACTTCATGGACAAGCTGCAAATCGATATACAGAATCGTTTGCTTGCCCTCTTCAGCATATACGACATGGTTGTCCCAGATCTTCTGAAACATGGTGCGAGGTGTTGAGGTTTCCGACATGGGTGCCTTCACGTTTGTAGTGGGATAGAGCGGTGCATCACCCGCAAGGACAGCTTTCTGTTGGACAGGTTCTCCAAAATATAGCGAAAACCGTGTACCTTGGGGAGGTTCGAGAGCGGGACGAGCGCAAGAGAAAAGGCAGGTTCGGGGAATAAGAGGCGAACCTGCCCTACTCAAAAGAGCAAATATAATCGTTAGGATGATTTAACCCCATCTTCACAGAATGTGCAAGAATGATTCCGGGTTATTAGCGTTTGCTTCAGAAGAAGGACTTTCAGGAAATGGAACGAAGCATCTTTCGTGTCGCGATATTGACGACGTTCCTCTGCCTCCCGACGACGCAATTCTCTGCGGTTGGTAGTGAGCCGGGCCAGTGGGTAAAGGAAAACCTGGACGACTTGGTCACGCTATACCAGCATTTTCACGCACGTCCAGAACTGTCGTTCTTCGAAAGTGAAACGGCAGCGCGATTGGCGAAGGAATGGTCGGCCATCGGCGCCGAGGTCACGACCGGCGTTGGTGGACACGGCGTGGTCGGCCTGCTGCGAAACGGCGAGGGCCCCACAGTGATGCTGCGCACGGACATGGACGCGTTGCCGGTTACAGAGCAAACAGGCCTGGCATGTGCCTCGACGGTCAAGGTGCCGAACGAATCCGGTGTAGAAGTGGGCGTTATGCACGCTTGCGGGCACGACGCGCACATGACAAACGTAATCGGCGTCGCGCGGTACCTGGCCGCAAACAAAGACAAATGGCGTGGCACGCTCATGCTAATCGGTCAACCGGCCGAAGAGCACGGTGCCGGTGCGAAGGCCATGTTGGACGATGGGCTGTTCAAACGCTTCCCAAAACCGGATTTCGCTTTGGCTCTACATGTTGACACAACGCTCGCGACGGGCGTCGTTGGTTGCCGTCCGGGCTATTCCATGGCCAATGTGGACGCCGTGGACGTCACTGTTCGTGGTCGAGGCGGTCACGGAGCGACTCCGCACGCGACCATAGATCCCGTGGTCCAAGCTGCCCAGTTGGTGATGTCGTTGCAGACGATCGTCAGCCGGGAGGTAAAGGCGATCGAACCGGCCGTCATTACCGTGGGTTCCATTCACGGTGGCACAAAACACAATATCATCCCGGACGAGTGCCACTTGCAGCTTACCGTGCGAAGCTACTCGGACGAAGTAAGAAAACAGTTGTTGTCCGCAATCGAACGCAAGACGAAGGCGGTTGCCATCGGTGCCGGCGCACCGGAGCCGACCGTCGAGGTTACCGAAGGGACGCCATCGCTAAAGAACAACGAGAAGTTGACTGAGCGAATTGTCCCAGTGTTCCGTCGAGTTCTAGGTGACAACAACGTCATGTTGATCGAACCGGCAATGGTTGCCGAGGACTTCAGCCATTACGGCAGAGCCAGTGTGCCGATCTTGATGTTTCGTTTGGGCGTCATCGCCCCGCAACGGCTTGCCCGCTACCAGCAGGCTGGGCAACAGCCGCCTCCACTGCATTCTCCGTTATTCTATCCGGACATCGAGGGCACGCTCATCACGGGCATAACCACAACGGCCAGTGCCGCTCTCGAATTATTGAAGCCCTGAAGCGTTCTGTCGTGACGCGATGCCGGTCGCACTTCGATCAGATACATCACGACCAGGAGTAAACTCAATGCGATTGCCGATTTCACCTGTCCTACAACCCGCTCTCCTTTTCCCGCTTTTCTTGCCAGTCGTACTGATTTCTGCGGGAGAGCCCGAAAACGACCGTGACTTCGGCCTCATCAAGAGTGTGGACAGCCCGCGTGCTCAATTGCACAGCGTCAACCTGCAGGACGTGCGCTGGACGGATGGATTCTGGCTGCAGCAATTTCAAACCGCGCACGAAGTGACCCTGCCGCGGCTCTGGGAGTTGGCCGGCGACTGGGCGTGGAACAATGTGCTTGTCGCTGCGGGCGAGAAGGAAGGCGAAGCCAAAGGCTGTTACTGGGAAGACGCTTGGATCTATAAGTGGCTCGAATCAGCCTGCTACGTCTACACTCAGACGCGCGATCCGGCGCTGTTGGACAAGATGGACGAAGTCATTGCCGTCGTCGCCAAAGCACAGCAACCGGACGGATACATCGCTACGCAGGTCACTTTGCGGGATTACGAGCGGTTCGCTTTCCATCATCACCACGAACTTTACACCATGGGCCACCTGCTGACTGCGGCGTGTATCCATCATCGCATCACGGGCAAGACTAACCTGCTGGACGTTGCCAGACGCGCGGCCGACTACGTCCACAGTACCTACAAAGACGGTGATCCCATGTTGGCCAACTGTCCGGTGAATCCGTCGATCATTATGGGCAGCGTCGAGCTGTATCGAACCACTGGCGAGAAACGCTATCTTGATCTTGCCAACATCATCATCAACAACCGTGGGCGGAAGCGAGGCAAGATCGGGACGACCGAATGGGGGCGACCGCTCGGCGGGACGGACTTGAACCAAGATCGCCGACCGCTCAGGCAAGCAACGGAAGTCGTCGGTCATGCCGTCTTCTACACGTATCTCTACGCGGGTGCTACGGATGTCTATATGGAAACGGGTGACAAGTCGTTGCTGACGGCGCTCGAACGATTGTGGCACGATCTAACGGAAAAGAAGATGTACATCACCGGCGGCGTTTGTCCGGTGCACAAGGGATTGTCCAGCCGCAGTTACGAGCCGGGCAAACGCGTGATCATGAACGATAGCATACACGAAGCAGCCGGCATGCCGTACGACCTGCCCAGCGCCACCGCGTACAACGAGACCTGTGGCCAAATCGGCAACATGATGTGGAATTGGCGAATGCTGCACGTCAGGCCCGAGGCTCGTTTTGCCGACACAATGGAACGCACTTTGTACAACTCGGTCCTGTCCGGGATCAGTGTTTCTGGCAAAGGTTGGTCCTACACCAATCCGCTTCGTTGGTACGGAGCGGAGCACGAACTTTTGAGCAACGACGCTCACCAGAGGTTCGATCCGGGCGAGCGGCATATCTGCTGCCCCACGAATCTGCTGCGCACCGTAGCTTCAATGCATGGCTATCTGTATAGCACAAGCGAAGAGGGGCTGTGGGTGCACCACTACGGCAGCAATGTGCTGGAAACAACACTGCTTGGCGGCCGAAAGTTGAAACTGACGCAAACGACGCAATACCCATGGGAAGGGGGCGTGCGTCTTGCGATCGACGAAGTTATCGATGGTGGTGCGTTTTCGATCATGTTGCGAATTCCCGGATGGGCAAAGCATGCAGCGGTCACGGTTAACGGTACATCCGCCGAGATCGAAACGGCAGCCAAGTCGTACGCTGTCTTAAGACGCCAATGGCGCAAAGGCGACGTGATCGAATTGTCTCTGCCCATGCCGGTGCGAATGATGGTGTCGAACCCGCGCATTGAGCAGACGCGAAATCAGGTTGCGGTTATGCGCGGGCCCATTGTCTACTGTCTAGAGTCTATCGATTTGCCGGACAATGTCGCGATCGAACAGGTCCACCTGCCTCGGCATCCAGAATGGACGATTCGTCACACGCCGGATCTTCTGCGCGGCGTTGCCGTGCTGGAGACCGCGGCGTTTGTCGTGCCTATGATTCGTTCGGATGGAGAACTGTACCAGGAACTGCCCGTCGGCGAACCGCGTCGAGTGCAGATACGCCTGATCCCGTACTATGCGTGGAACAATCGAGGCGAGCCGAAAATGACCGTCTGGTTGCCGCTATACTGAGCCGCAGGAATCGGAGAGGCAGCGTGCGGTTATCCACGCATTACTCAAAGCGTGTTGGCTTGTCTTGAATGTCGAAACTGAAGTGCTTCGGCCATGGGCTGTAGTGCGACTTGGGGTAGTACCAGTAGTTGACCACCGCCCAGTGCTTGTCTTTGATCTCGAACTCCTTCGTCAGGCGAGTCTGCCCTTTCTTCGACTCGACCGCCAGCCAAGCGGCTTCCTTCCGCGGAGAATCCTGTTCCGTGTACGCCATCGGTTTCACAGAGTCCAGCCTGCGCGATACTCACGCTTGATGTACTTCTCCGCTTCGGCACAGTTCGTTGCCTTCAGATTCACGGGATCCCATTCAAGCTTCCGGCCCAAACGATAGGCGACGTTGCCCAACAGGATCGTCTCGGTCAGCGGCCCCGCATAATCGAAATGGCACAGGGTGCGTCCGTTGTCCTTACAGGCTTCGAACCATTCTCGGCGGTGGCACCCGATCGAATTGGGGATGGAGGGATCGGGTGGCTGGAAGTCTTTGGATTGACGCTCGGGCAGCAGCGTTCGTTTGTTGTAGTCGGCGATCAGCATGCCTTTGTCTCCGACAAACAAAATGCCGGCTCCCCAATTCGGCGCGCCGAGTTCACGGACTGGCCGCGGGCACTCTCGACCGTGGTACCAAACCACCTCGACCGGCGCCATGTCGTCCCGCGCGGGGAACTGCCAATGGCAGTCTAGCGAGAACGGTGTCGAGTCCGGATGGGCCGGCGGCCCTTTCGTTTCTACGGAAGTCGGATAGCGCAGTTTCAACGCCCAGAACACCAAGTCCATGAAGTGGCAAGCCATGTTGCCCAGGGTGCCGTTTCCGAAATCCCACCAGTAATGCCAGTCATGCGGGTGATAGCACGGATGATACTTCTGCATCGGCGCCGGACCGATCCAGAGATCCCAGTTCACACCGGCGGGAATAGGCGGCGTCTCGGTCGGGCGATCTACCAAGTGCTTGTATCGCCGGAATCCCCCCGGGCGTCCGAACCAGACATGAACCTTCCGAACCGCGCCAATAGCGCCCGACTGAACCAATTCCACCGTGCGACGATAGTTGGCGCCGGCATGGATTTGTGTGCCCATCTGGGTCACGACTTTTTGCCGAGCGGCAAACTCGGTCATCGTCCGCACCTCGTGGATTGAATGGGCGAGCGGCTTCTCGCAATAGACGTGTTTGCCCATCCGCATCGCTGTCATCGCGATTGTCGCGTGAGCATGGTTTGGCGTGGTGATCACCACGGCGTCAATCTGCTTGTCCATCTTGCCCAGCATGACGCGGAAGTCCGCGAATCGCTTTGCCCGTGGAAACTTGCTGGCATAAGCGCCGGTTCGGGAATCGTCCACGTCGCACAGGGCAACGATATTCTGGCTGGAAACCAGATTTGAGTTGGCGTTTCCCTGGTTGCCCAATCCGATGCAAGCGATGTCGAGCTTTTCATTGGGCGACCTATCGGCGGCCGTCACTCCGCTGCCGGGAATCAGAATTCCGATGCCCGCCAGGCTCGCGTTCTGCAATAATTCACGACGGTTCAATGATCTCGACATGGAGTACTCCGGTTAGAGTCTAATGTTTCGCGCGATTTCGCCATTTGGCCATGTGTGCCAACGTCGGGGTCAGAAACGGCATGCTGCGTATGTTTGGCGAGATATGGTCGAATATCTCTTCGGTCACGCGAGCCATGTCTTCGTCGCCCGTGAATTCGTAAAGGTAGCTGGTTGCCGTCATGGCTTTCCCGTTGTAGCCGTAGCCGCGTTTGCAGCTCGGCGCCTGCTTGTACCAGAAACGCCCCGGCGGGCCCATCGGTTCGGTGACGATCCATTCGGACAGGCCGCGAAGCGAGCGCAGCGTCCTGGGGTCGCCGGTTACTTCGTAGTGTCGTGCCACGCCGTGGGCGACGATTCCGTGCATGAACGTCGTGCCGCCCTCGTAGCTCGGCTGCTCGCTGATCGGAACGCTGATGACCCCGCGCACCGGATCCTGCCAGCCGTTGATCCAGTCCTGCACACGCTGGGCCGCATCCAAGTATCGCGGATCTCCCGTCGCCCGGTAGATTGACGTCAGTGCCGTGAGCGTCCAACCCTGCCCTCGCTCCTGGCCACCCGCACCGAACTGAAACGCGTCGACTTTGCGGACATACCAGTCTCCCATGCGAACGGCCGCTTCGCCAGCCAGCGGGTCGCCGGTTAACAGCCAATAGTCGATCAATCCCTCGATCCATGAATGCCCGGTGCTGGCCGAGGCATACGTGTGATCGGCGACCCAACCCTCGGACACGAAGTGACGATTGTTGTGGTGTTTCGGCGCTCCGATATCGACGGGACGACTGGGTGACGCGGCGATGCAGTCGACGTCCCGGTAGTGCCGTGCGGCCTGCTCGCCCAGTTCCCACCACCGCAGATCGCCGGAGCGGACATACTGCATCAACATGCCGTGCGTCCGGTCGTCCTCCTGATTGCTCCAGAAGGTATAGGCCGGTCCGTAGCCCCACTCGAACGTGTCGTCGCCAAAGTTTTCCATCCCGTACTGCTTTCGATCGTGGCGACGTTTCATGAAGACGTCGAACGCCCGGTCGACGACCTTTTCATATCGGGGGAAGATCTGCGGGTCGGTCGGATGAAACGCACAGAACACGCGAGTCTTGGCCACATACTCCGGGTCGGCCCACGCCCGCAACGGATTCAGACCGGCAGCGAACTGTTGCTCGACAGGCCGCCGGTCACCATCGCCGAACGACAGCCACAACTCGTGGCTAATGCTCTCGCCCACGTTCAGGCGGAAGATGCCAGGACGGCCCATGGCCTGCGGATAGCCGACGCCGCCGGTCGTTCGGCCGGGTACCTCAGGAGCGCTTCTAGCCACGTCGGGGATATCTTCATCGGTCAGGGGTTCCGGGAGCAAATCGATCGTCAATCCGCCATCGATGCGCATCCGTTTGGGATACATCTGCCATGCGTACCGCAGGCCGACTTTCAGCGGTGTTGCTCCGTCGAGGACCGTCCAGCCCGTTGTCCGCCCGGGCGCACGCGACAACCTCGCATCGGCCGAAATCCCCTCTCCCGCGATCGTCAGCGTGTCGTGGAGGTGCTGGTACAGTTCGATTGGCCCCTTTGTCTCGACGCAAATCGGCTTCCCGTTCTCCGACGGCGCGTAGTACACCGAAGCACCTGCTGTCTGCCAAGGGAGTCTCAACGACAGCCGCTTGATAAAGACGCCCGCGGCATTGGCCACGTTGCTGAACCTGGGAAAGAACCGCATCTCGGTACTACCGCGTGTGAAGTGCAGTTCGTAGCCGTACTCGATCAGTTCTCCTTTCCCATCGGTCAGCTTACCCGTCTTGACCACGATCGCCCGAAACGGACCGCGCTCGACGACCACGCACGAGGTGGACGTCACATCTTCCGTGCGCGACGCGCGTCCGTCGTCGGTTTGCAGCTCCAATCCCCATGACGCGTCGTCCGGAAGTGCTACCGCCCGGCCGTCTACCGACACGGCCGACAGGATCTGCCCGGACTTCCGCGGAACGTCAACGCGCAGCCGTCCCGTATCAATCACGAGATGATCGGCTGTCTCCTCCACCGTCAGTGGCTTCGAAACATCGGGCGAGTTGACTTGGCTCCCGAAACGCAGCTCGTATTCCCCCTTCGCACTCGCCTCTACGTCGACCGGAAACGCCACAACGGCCGCCTGAATGCTCCCGTCGGGCCAGTATGCGAACGGACGCACCTGGCACGGCAGCGCCTTCGCGTCGCCAGTCTGCACCGCTACTTGGGACGGCGACCGCAGCGAGCCGAAGGCGAATTGGACCGCCTGGCTTGCGATTTCGCCGATCCTCGTGGCTCCGGCGGTTTCCGCCACCTTCAACGTGACACGTTCGTGCACGGCGGGCTTTTGGGGCTTGAAGGCGGGCGACCCGGCGAAGGGCGTTTTCGGAACCGCCGGTTCATTGTCGGTCTTGCACAGATCCGCCGGAACGAGGGCCACGTCAGACACGATCATCCGCTCGTCGCCGTCGGCTTTCGTGTGCAACGAGATTCGATCGTTTTGATTGATCGACAGCGGCGGTGTGGTGAGCCACCAGAAGCGAAAATCGTCTGCCGAAGCGCGAACGTGCGCAACGGATCGGCCGTTGACCAGAATCTCAGCCGAACCTTGCCCGTAAGGATGGTCCTGCAAACGGAACGCGACGATGTACTGACCGTCCGGTACGGGTGCAGCCAGCGACAGCGATCCGGTTTCACCCGACAGTGCCATCCCCTGTTCCGCTTTCGCGTATCCCTCGGCCACGAACTGCGTTGCCGGGATGCGTACGAAATCGGTGCGGAGGTCGACGCAGGCGAAGTAGCAGTCGGTGGGAAAGGTCTCCTCGTCCGTACCTTTGCGGTCCACGACCTTCAGGGCAAGTGTCGCCTCGCTTTTGCCCTTGACCGCGTCGCTGATGTCGTACCACTGTATCCTTTCGATCGCAGGTTGAACGTTCCGGCCCAGCACATCGGTTTCAGCGACGACCGCATCATCAATCAGCACTTGACGGAAGCGATAACCCTGCTTCATGTTCATCGACGTGCTGACGCGACGGTCGCCGACCATCTTCGGCTCCCGGCCACCGCAGTAGTCGTCACTCTGATAGACGCGCAACAGGACGCGTTTGGCACCTTCTGCGATCTTGATGCGCCGCGACAACTGCCCGAAGTTGCCAGCCTCGGCGGGCTCCGTGCCATACGAGATCGTATAGACGCCACGGCGGTCGTAGCTGCCAGTGAACGGCCCCTTCGCGGTGAATCGCCACTCGGTACTGTCCATTCGCAGGCCGTCCTGTCCCTCGGGCGTTCGCATAACATCCGTCAGGCTGGCCGCGTAGGCATCTGGGCGGATTCGTGGCTTGCGCGGCCCTTCACGCTTGAGCGCCGCGGAAAGCGCGTATCGGACCAAGTTCTCGAAGAAGCGTGCGCCCGCGCAATCGGCGTCGCCCTTCGCATCATTGAACCACGCGTACGCCGGGATCATCTGGCACATCACGATTCTGCCGCGGCCCTGTTCGAGTTCGATGATTCCGTAATGAACGCCGTCATGCTGCGAGGGAGTTTTGTCCCAACCTTGTTGCCGACCGGCTGAAAGCAGCGGCCGCCAGCCTTCTCCCAACGCGTAGAACCCGGTGTAGATCGATCCGCCGTGGACGGCTCGAAGTGTCGCCCCGTCGAAGGCGTGCGGTGTGTTGAAGATGGCGTGATCAGGCGCGAGCATCTTGCCAAGTGTATAGGCCCGATCCTTTCTCACCGACGTCGGGAGCCACGGTTCGGCTTGCGACGCTCTGAAGGCGAGCACGACGCCACCGGTTTCCGCAAACGCCCGGATAGCGTCGCGGATCGAGCTCAGCCCGTCCCGGCGAACGTCCATGCCGCAGACCAGGACGCGATGATCGAAGAGGCATACGTCGCCCTTGATCAAACCGCCCGCCGAGACTTCACGAAAAGGCACGTTGAGTGCCCGCAACCCGGACGCGACGTGGTTCGTCTTGTCGCCGAGGAACAGGATTTCTGATTCATTGGCTGCAGAGCCAACAGTCCCACACAGAAATACCAAAAGGACAAACGACTTCATTCCGGCAGCGCCGGGCCGCCACTCAATCTGTTTTCGCATTTCAGCCAACACCTGTTGAATTAAAGTCGTTTGTTGCTTTGCAGAATCCTTCGCAGTCCGGAATACTATCCGCGTGACAGGTGCCGTGCAACCTTGCCCACGGTGGATGGCATCTTCGACCGACTAACACTCGTCCGGACGACCAATCCGATGTTGTGCTCTCGATCTGCTGGTTCATGTCGGAATATGACTGCCTACATTTCGTGCTTCACCTGTCTTTCCTCCAAAGGGCAAGGAGCTAGCAGTCTGCGGTGATGAAAGCCACACGAACGCATCTTGTCTTGCCGATAAAACGAGTGCGCGAGCCATGTGGAACACGTGCTGTTGAAGGGATCTAATCATGCGGGAATCCATAGTGATCAATGCCTCTTCCCATTTCGACCTGTCGACCGCCCTGCGTATGGCGACAGCGGCCGAACTGGCCTACGACGAGCCTCACGTGGTCGAACGGACTGTGATCGACCAATGGCAGTTCCCCCAATTCCGCTTCTTTGACGTAGAATCGACGCAGTGCTTCCTGGCGGCGGATCAAGACTCGATCATCGTCTGCTTTCGGGGCACGGAGCCAACTCAGCTTGAGGACTGGATTGTCGACCTGGACTTTGGTCTGGTCGAAGGGCCGTTGGGCGGCCGCGTACATGCCGGATTCTACGACGCGTTGAGCTGCATTTGGTATTCGTTGGACCAGGAGGTGCGCAAACTTCAGGCGGAACGCACTCGTCGTCTCTTGGTGGCCGGTCACAGCCTGGGAGCCTCACTGGCAGCATTGGCGGTGGCCCGATGGCGAAAGGCAGATGTGCCGATTTCAGGACTATTTGCTTTTGGTCAACCACGCACGGGCGATCGCGAATTCGCTCGCGAATTTGATTTCGCATTCCGGCCATTCGCATTTCGCATCGTTAACAATCACGATGTCGTCACTCGAACGCCGCCGCGCTCGCTGGGCTACCACCACCTCGGTTCGTTTATCTATCTTACCGAAAACGGCGAGTTGGCCGACGATGTTAGTTGGTGGCAACAGTTCTTGGACGGCTGGCAAGGCGCTATCGAATCCATCCTTGAATGGGGCGGAGGCGGTATCGAAGAGCATGGCATGGCCTGCTATCGAAAGCGAATCGAAGAGGCCCTAGAGCGTCAGGTCGCAGCGGAAATCGTCCCCTTCCGTCCACGAACGGCGACTTCAACGCGGCCATCGTCTGCTGGCCTGGTAAAGCCACGACGTCGAGCGGCATGAGCGTCTCGTGCCTCCATAGAGCGAGCTAGCGTGATCTGGGGTTGTCGACGGCGGGCCGTCTCGGCGTTTGACACGCTGCGCAATCCGATTTATCCTCGACCGCGCGAATAGTACGCCGCTCCACCTCCAACTCGAAGAGTCAATCCCATGACGAAGTACCTTGCGACCGTTCTTGTACTGTGCACATCACCCTGTCTGGCAGACGTACGGATGCCCAAGGTACTCGGCTCGAATATGGTGCTGCAGCGCGACACTGAAGTGAAGATTTGGGGTTGGGCTGATGCCGGCGAGGAGATTCGTGTTACTTGTGATTGGAGGGACACGGAGGCGAGCGTTACCGCTGATGCGGACGGAAAGTGGGCGGTCAGTATCAAGACTGGAGAGGCCGGCGGACCGTACGCGATGACCATCGTCGGCAACAACAGCGTCCGATTAGAGGAGATCCTGTTCGGCGAGGTTTGGATCGGGTCGGGGCAGTCCAACATGGAAATGCCGCTGATCAAAGTGTCTGGCGCTTACACCGGCATCAAGGATGCCGAGAAGGAAGTCGCCGAGGCCAACTACCCGGAGATTCGCCTGTTCCAGGCGGGTAACTTCAGCAGCAAAGAGCCGCTGGACGACGTGCAAACGGGCATCACGATGTATGGTATTCCGCCGGCTGCCTGCAAGTGGCAAGCTTGCACGTCCGAGACGATTCCCACATTCGCTTCGACCGCCTATTTCTTTGCTCGCGAATTGCGCAGGGAACTCAAGGTTCCCATCGGCATCATTGATGCGTCGTGGGGCGGAACCTCAGCCGAGGCATGGACGTCGGCGTCAGGACTGAATACGTTGGGCTACGCGGCCGAACTCGAACAGGCAGCCAATCTCCCGCAGAAGGCCGACCAGAAGATCCCTGCCAGACTATACAACGGCATGATCCATCCTCTGCGCAACTTCAAGATCAAGGGAGTTGTCTGGTATCAGGGCGAGGGCAACTCGGGGCGGGCGGATAAGTACCACAAGCTGTTCTCGACGATGATTGGCCAGTGGCGCGAAGCCTTTGGATACGAGTTTCCTTTCTATTTCGTGCAGATTTCGCCGTTCAATTACCGCAATGTCAATGCCGCCTACCTCCGTGAAGCGCAACTCCGGACGATGTCTCTGCCGAAGACAGGAATGGCGGTGACAATGGACATTGGCAACCTGACTGATATTCACCCCAAGAACAAGCAAGAGGTGGGACGCCGGCTTGCACTCTGGGCTCTGGCACGCGACTACGGCCGGGACGTCATCTATTCCGGGCCGATTTATCGAGAGTACGTGTTCACTGGCGGCAAGGCTCGTCTGACGTTCGATCATGTCGGAACTGGACTCGCGACGAGCGACGGTCAAGCACCGAGCGATTTCGAGATTGCCGGAACCGACAAGGTGTTTCATCCAGCAACAGCCGCCATCGACGGCGATGAAGTCGTCGTGTCGTCCGACAAGGTCGCCGAGCCCAAAGCAGTTCGTTATGCGTTCACAAGTCAGGCGATGCCAAACCTGATCAATAAAGAGGCGCTGCCAGCCAGCTCATTTCGCACGGACAGTTGGTGAATCCCGTGCGTATTCATTTGCGAGGACTACGCTCATGAAGCCCGACACAATTGCCGTTCGCATTGTGACAGAAGCAGAGCTTGACGCGGACTCGGCCGATCTGACGGTCGTGATCGAGGGCAGCACGGTGTTCTCCGGCAGCGAAGCGTTCAAGAAGGCAGCGGAAGTCCGAGAGTTGATTGATTCGCTGCGGGAGGTGGGTCTCGACGAGTCTCGAGTGAAACTGCGCAACGTCGAAGTGACTTCGCAGTCATTTGCCCTCATCAAAACCTCTTCAGCGAAGTACACGCTCACAATCAAAACGGTATCTCTCGAAATGCTCCCTCCGGTTCTTACCTCGGTCTCCTCGCACAAGGGGGCCCATTTGTCGAGACTGAACTGGAACTACGGCAGGCTCAAGGAAACAAGAAGCCGGCTGAGGCAGGAAGCGATCACGGACGCTCTAACCCAAGCACGGGTGGACGCAGAAGCCCTGGGAGTCGAAGTGCTCGGTATTCACAACTTGCACGAGGAGGCTCATGGCCGCGACTACAATCCGGAGTGCGTTATGGCTGACAGTGCCGACGCCCTCGCCGTCAAGAGACGCCACGCCGGAGCGGAAATAGGGTTTCAGTTGGGCAATTCAACAACGGTATGTCTCGATCTGCGAGCGGAGTTTCGCGTAAGCCCTATTGCGGGTCCACGACCGAGTGACGTTTCGGAGTGAATGCATCTGTCAATGCCGTCCACCCTACCAGCGCACAAAGCTTGTCCGGACTCGCGTCAATGGGGTCTGAGCTCGTCAGCCAACGTTTGAACCAATTGACGCCCAATGACGCCACCACTCCAGTGGCGTCGCGTGTCGCAGCCGTGTGGTCGGCTCCGTCAAGTAGTGTGACGTTGCTGCGTTCCTGGGCTGCCATGTGCAGGGCCGTGCTGTGACCGGGTTGGACGAAGTCGTCGGCACTTCCGTGAACCAGAAGGACCATCGCCTCAGTCTGTCGTATTGCAGCGATCGAATTGGCCTCCCGCAAATCGACTCCCGCCCGACGTCCCGCGTTGTGAAGGGTTCGATCGATCCATTGCTCGGTGACGTAAGTCCCCGCGCACGGCAACCGCGTTTTCATTAGATGCCCAGCCGCCTGTCGGAGCGAGCCAAACGGGGCGACTGCCACTACGGCGCGCACTCTGTCGTCGCGACCGGCCAGTTGGATTGCAGTCGCCGCACCATACGAGAATCCGTACACGCCAATCTCTCCTTCGACCAGGCCAGACTGCTGGAGGAAATCGAGCACTTGGGACAGATCTTTGGCTTCCTGGACTCCGTAGGAGATCCAATCACCGGTGGAAAATCCATGTCCTCGAAGATCGACCGTCACGGTCCGATAACCGTGCCCGGCGAATGCGGACGCCGTGCCGACCATATCCTCGCTGCGCCCATACGCTCCGTGTACCAAGAGGATCGTGCCAACCGGCGGGTCGTTGCACGACCGGGCGTCAGTGACCGAGACCAGCAGTTGGGCTGGCGATGGCCCGACGGGCACCCAGAATCGTTGGTCAAATGGCCCTGACTGGCGTGCCGCAAGGCGTCTACTCGTCATACAAATACGAGGATCGACCTGATTTGGGGCCCGAACCATTAGATGCGAGGTCATGCAGGAGGTCAGGTTAGCGCAGCCCGATGCACTCACCGAAAGAAATGCCAGAACCAGCAGCAGAAGTTGACGACGCACGATACGGGCCTCGTGTTGCCAAATCTCAACATGTTGAGTTATTTCAACGGTAGGTCGAGATGCGACAAGTGCAAGCTGGCAACGAGGCCTTGATAAACGGTCGGGATTACCATAGCCGTCAATATCTGATCATCCGGGCTATACCTAACCATGGGCTGGTATGCCGGCCCAACCCACGGCAATGAGACCGGCTTTAGTGCTGAAGCAGATGAGAGAGCTTGCACTCGGTATTCGTGTGGATGTAGCGGCGGCAAATCGCGCTGAGGATACTGTCAGTGGCCTGTCATTGCTGTTACTGTGCTTGTTGCCCGGGCACCCAGTTACATCGGCCTGGGAAGGGCGGGTGTAACGATACTCTGCACGCGATCCGAAATCGGCGAGCCAGATTCAATCGGTTGAGTTCAACCGTTTCTCACCCAAGTCGAGACATTCAGGACAGAAGCCATGAAACTGGACAGGACAGCCACGTTTGCGGTATTTGCGGCCACATGCGGTGTTGGTTTGGCGACGATCGCGTTTGGGGCGGCACCACCTGACAGCTCAGGCACGTCCCCTAAAGACGAAAAGGAGACAACTGATCCCAACGACGAGAACCTTCCGACGCTGGAAGAAGCTCGTGGTCGAGCAAGACTGCTCCACGAGACCATTCACGCAACCCTGCAGGTTGTCCACCATCAATACTACCGCGAAGACGAGGGACTGATAATCCCGGCTCGTACACTGAAAGCGGTCTTCAAGGAATTGGCTCGCAGTCAGAACGTGGAAGTCCGTTGGCTGGCCGTCAATGCGCAGGCAATGAATGTCGACCACAAACCTCAGGATGCGTTCGAGAAGAACGCGGTCAGGGTCCTCACCTCCGGCACGGAAGAACTTGAATCCGTCGGCGACGGCGTATACCGACACGCTGGTTCCATCACGTTATCGTCCGAGTGTCTGAAATGCCATCTGCCGCATCGGACCAGCACGAAGGACCGCGCCGCTGGGCTCGTTATCACAATGCCGATCCGGCGAAACTGAGCTGGCGCCGCTGCACACTCCTACCTTCAGAAAAGCAGACGCCTGATTAATCGCATCTCTTGACATCACTCTGCGGCTGCGCGTCATTAGGCGGCCTATTCAGACAGGCTTTGCATGAAGGCGTTCAGTCTGTCGCGTTGCCCCGGGATCTCTTCGTGAATGATGCGGACGATCTGTCCTTTGTCGATACGCACACGCTGGTTGCAGCGAAATACATGCGATCGAGACCCGGCGACCAGCTCATCAATGAACTCGATTTGGTACCAACCCTCGCCAAGCGGAACTACTCGGTGGCGATACACGATGGAGTCGAACCGCTCGCGAGCTAGGTCGCCCGGCTCGCGATAGCTACTGACAATTGCGACTGGTCCAGTGAGCTGCCCCGTAGGTGAATCGTAAATGCAGTGACCAGCCAAGAGCGACAGCGTCCGCTGATAATCCTCGGCGTCAAGTGACGAGGCGAATTCGGATATCAAATCAGTAGACGCACACATGGGATCGATGTCGTGTACTCGTTCATCACCCGATTCCACTCCAGGCGACGCGGGAAGGATATTGTTGTTCTCGAAATTGCCCGACGGTTCTTCGGCCAACAAGATGTCGGCAGGTCAGCTGGCGTGCTCAGCCTACCAGATAGGTGACGAGTATGCGATAATGGCTGACGCTATCGGGACGACCAGAAGGCAACTCTTCCGCGAGTGCCTTCCTCTTCGCTTTCAGTTATTGGGGGCGCCAGGTAATTGCTGAGGACAGACGCAGCGGTTCCGGCGGCGCACTCTGCGAGCGCGTGGCCATGAAGTAGCGGCTCGGATT
>CAZUAH010000024.1:0-54845 GCA_964617665.1 uncultured Pirellulaceae bacterium | reverse complement strand
CGGTTCGGAGGGAGGGGAGACCGGGTACTCAACCGGTCTTTCCTACCCCTATCGGTCATATCACCGAAGTTACTTTTCCCGCGTTCCATAGAGTCTTTCACGGTAGCCCCTCAGACAAACAGGCGGTCATGGGCTTGAGATACCAGTACTCTCCTCGCTGCTCGACGCCGGCTTTCCCGTCGTCCGGCCAGCCGACGAACTTCACCGCGTCGATGCGGAACTCCTTGCCCTTGTCACATGACTTGAACGGGTCGGCGCGGAAGCAGAAGAAGTCGTCGTCATCAAAGCCACAAATGACCACATCGTGTTTGTCAGGCATTCCGATGTCCCAATTGCCGGGATCATTCCAGCTCGCTGACTTCGCGTCTCCCGTCCAACGAACGGTACTGCGCCGATGACGGTTGCCTTGCTGCTTCAGGAACTCCGCCAGCCTGGGCGTATCGAGCGTGCGGGTGAGGCGAAACACGCCCGCCGGGCCGCCGGGGTGGCCGCTGTAAAAGAAGACGTGCTGGACGCTGCGTTCTCGGTCGATGACCGAGCCGCCGGTGTGGAAGCCGTCGGCGGTCGAGTAGAAAGAGCCGCCGCGTTGGAATAACTGGCCTTCGAATCGCCATTGGGCCGTGTCCCAATCTTCCAGCGCAATGCTGAAGAGGTTGATCGTCATGTCTTCCCGCTTTGATTGCACGACCTCGAAGCGGTCGGTGACCGGGTTGAAGCAAATCGCCGACGTGTCGACCGAGCGGTTCGTTCGCATATTCGTGTTAGCGACGTCCTCGATCGTCTTGTCGCCTGGCTTCCATCGCATTTGCGCGAGAATATTCGCAGGGGTCTGGTTCCGGACGATCGCGACGAATTCTCCCTCGTGAAACATGACGTCCGGTTCGGCCGGTTTGCACCCGTCGGGGATAGGGATCGTCACATTCTTCCACGACTGACCTCCGTCGTCGGATCGGTACATTGCCATTTCCTGGAGAATGTCGCGCGGCGTGGTTGGTGAAGTCCTGGCAGTGCGGCGTTTCTCCGGATCAGCCGGCCCGCGCGTCGTGTGATGACCGAAGGCATAGAGCCCTCTTCCCCGGCCCAGGTCGATCAGGTGAGGCCCGGACGAAAAGAAGACGGCGTCTGGGGAGTGATTGTCATGGCGAAATGCCTGTGCGAAGTGCCGCCAAGTTCTCCCCTTGTCGTCGCTGCGGAAGACGCCATGGTTGCAGACCAGTACAACGCTGCCGTCGTGAGTCGTTCCAATCCCGTTGAGGTGCACTTTGTAGCCTTCCAGCCTGAGATTATCCGGTTGGAACTTGTACCGGTGCGACAGCGGCACCAATCCGTCGATCCGGCGAGCTTCCGGACTCATGCACTTGCGGACGTCGTATGATTTCGACCACGTACTTCCACCATCGTCACTGCGGAGAATTGCCGAATACGTGGTGAATTCATCCGGGGTCCCCGACAGCCTGCGATTGTGCCCACACATTTCCCGGTGAACGACGATGATTGTGTCGTCGATCATCGTGGCCACCGGCCAGCCGAAGTGGTCGTTGTCGCCTTTGGGCTTCGTCGGAAGGTTCACGGGCGCCAGTTCGATTAGACCGGCCTTTCGCCCGGCTTCCAGCTCTTTCAACTGATCGGCCGATGCGCCGAGCACCATGCGCTGGAAGGCTGCGTCAATTTCATCCAGTTTGAAGCGAACGCTGACGATCGAGTGCTTTTCAGGGCCGGGTCGATACTTTATGTAAGTCGTGGCGACCATCGTACCGTCGGGCAAGCGTTCCAGTCCGGAATAGCCGCAATCGGGTCCCGCGTGGCTGTGCAGCAGCTTGACGCGATACTGTCCGGGCCGGCCGTGACGAATGTCGTCATACGTCCCGATCCACACAACGTAGTGCCCGTAGGTCGGGCCGCCAGTGGCGCGATCGCGGAAGACCACCACCAGCCGCCCGTCCGGCGCGTAGCACGACATGTGACGATCGCCGGTCAGGCTGGCAGGAAGCTCGCGCGCCTGCGACCAGTTTTCGCCCTCGTTGTCGCTGAACATAACGAGCGAATTGAGCCGTCGCGCGTTCTCACGCATCAGGCAGGCGATTTGCCGGCCGTCCGGCGAGCGAACGAGATCCGGTTCGCAGGGGACCGCGCCCGGGACCTCGCAGACTTTCCGATAGTCCGTCCAACTCAAACCGCCGTCGGATGAGACCGCCTGCCAAACGGCTTGGGTCTTTTCATTCTGAGGAGCATTGACCGGCCCGCGTTGCATCAGCAGCAGATGTCGCCGTCCCTTGTCGATTGGAATTATCGTCGTGTTGCCGCCGGGCTTGAACAGGCCGGTTTCTTCCATCGGCGTCCACGTTTTTCCGTCATCAAGTGACATGGAACGGTGATGTTTCCCACGTCCGGCAAACACGAACAGACGTTCCACGCCCTTTGCATCGGTGAGCCGAAAGATGCACGGACAACTACCGACCTCGCCCCAGTTCTCCGGCGTTGGGATCATATCGCTCCAGGTGAGCCCGCCATCGACACTCTTCTTCATCGGTCCGCACTTGCCACCGTGCCCGATGGACCAGACCGCGAACATCGTCTTGCCGTCGCCCATCAGCACGGTGTTGACTTGGCCGCGATAGTCGGTTTCGGTCCCGGCGGCGACAATCACGTGGCGATCGGTCTCGCCGGAAATGTCGATCGTCGGAACCGCCAACTCCTTCGACTGGACCGGCTGCGCTGGCACGGACGCTTCGATCAATCGTCCTTCCGCCGAGAATTCATAGATACGCATCGTCGCCCGCCAGGGACGCAAGCCGAATGCGCGGACATCGTTCGGAGCGTAATCGGTCGCCCACACCTGTTGTCCGTCGATGAGGAAGGTGAGCGTCTTGCCTTGACGGCGGACCTCCAGATCGAACGGCTTGCCGGGCTGGATAAAGTCCTTCGGATCGGCGATGGGCCGGCTTTTTCCGAACTGCGGCCCTTGGACGAACATCTTTCCGTGCTGACCCTCGAACCCAAACTGGTTTCCGTCCATCACGAACGCCGCCGCCGTTCCGGCCAGTCGGTCGAGACTCAAAAGGGCCTGCACACGAAAATCGCCGGCGCCCAATCCGCGAGCCGCATAGAGATAATGTTTGCCCGTCGAGACCAGATGCCCCTCGCCGCGCTCCCATTTCCCTTCGATAGCGTGCGCCGCCTCGATTTGGCCCTTCGCGACAAAGGCCATTTCGGCGGCGGACAGCGACGGCACGCCACAACCCGCCATCATGAGTAGAGCCGCAATGCTGTGTTTCATGGACTCTCCCTGACGCTTACGGACATAGCCATATCGGCAACGTGCCGTCGCCGGTCTTTTCGCCTTTCAGCAGCCAGCTCAGGTTGAAGCGTGCCATTGTGGCGCCGCCTTGGGGACCGCCTTCGAAGAAGAGGTAGATTTGGCCTTCCGTTCTTGTTCCGGGGCGACCGGCATAAATTGACGAGTACGCAAACGCCCCTTCGAAGACCAATCGCTTCAGCGGCCAAGTTTCTCCGCCATCGAAGCTGGCCCAGACAGTCCCGTGGTGCCGGCCACCGGGCGAATCGCAGTTGCTGAAGAGCACGATGTCCCTGCCTTTGACCGGTAGACGCGTCATTCCTCCCATGCAGCCGTAGGTCGTGTCCTGGGGACCATCGGGCAGGATCTCGACCACTTGCCAGTCACGCCAAGTCTCTCCGCCGTCATCGCTCCAAGCGTGGCGGCGTCTCATCGGGGGCTTGTGTTTGTTCCAGTGGCTGCGCGAGTTGTAGTACAGTCGACCGTCAGACAATTCGACGACGCAGGCCTCGCCGGTCGCCGTTTCCGCGAAAGGCTTGCTCGTGTCCCAGGTCTTGCCGCCGTCGTCGCTGTAGATGGCGGTCGTGTAGTGTGTGGGCCAGTATTTGCGGTCGTTGCTAATGCCGTAGTGCCGCGCCGGGCGGACGAGCCGGCCTGCATGTTCACCGTGCCGCAGCGTGATGCCGTGCTCGTTCATGCACATGGACGGAACGTTGCCGTTTGTATCCGGTCGAATCGTTGTTTCCCGCACCTTCCAGGTCCTGCCATTGTCCTGGCTGCGGTAGACGGTCAACGGCGCAGGCGGGTGTCTGTCTTCGACGAAAACGATGACATCACCGCTGGTTTCGTCGACGGTCGCCCCACCGGCCTGAATCCCTGGTCCAATTGTGATTGGTTCACCCCAGGTCACCCCGCCGTCTTCACTCCGGCGCACACGGAGACTCGTCCTCCCCCACGTGGCCAGAACGGTGCCATCGGTCGTCACGACGACATTGGGAAATCGCTCTCCTTTGAAGATCTGCTTGAAATCGAGCCTCGGTTCGCCCAAGAACGCATCGATTTTGCCTTCTGCCGGATGCCCTGCCGCGGTAACACCGGCCTTCGCCAGCGCCGACTCGGATGCCGCAAGACTCACCTGTGCAGATATCGGGGCAAGCACGAGACTTGCCGCTGCGAATCGCAAGCACCAATCTTGATACGCTCGGTTGGGACGGCAGAGGTTGTTCATGGACTGCGTCCTTCATTCCCTGAGGTGTTTATCGGCGTACTCGGTCTATGTCGTCGGGGCCGCAGCGGCGGCGGCCTCATCTTCTTCTTTGTCAGTGTCATTTAAGAACAAGCAGCAAAGGCTGTCTCCGAATACGTTCACCATTGTTCGGAACATGTCCAGAATTGGGTCGATGGACATGAGCAATGCGATCATGGCAGCCACCATGCCAATCATCTGCTCGGGGGCGAGGTCTGTGCCGGCCGCTTTAGCTGCCGCCGCAAAGACGACATTCATCAGCACCAAACTTGCGCTAGGAGCCGCTGCAGTACCCACCGAAGCCGACAGAATCGACATGAGCAAAGCGATAAAGACTGCCCAGCCCACCGGCAGCCCGAGCGCAATGGTAAAAGCAATGGCGGTGACAGTCAGATAGACCGATGTGCCGTCCATGTTCACGGTGGCGCCGAACGGCAGCACGAAGCTTGTGTACTTTTCTTTGATGCCGAATGACTTGGCTGCCGGAATTGTGCGTGACAATCCACCTACCGACGAACGGATGATCCACACGAACAGAAGCGCTCCCTTCATGTGCCACAAGTATCGAAGCACGCGGACAAATCCAAGCGCCAGCGACAGCACTACCACCAACACGATCATGTGGAACAAAAGACCCAGCAAGGTGCCACCGAAAATCCTTCCGAGAGGCCCAGCCAGGGTCATCACCCCGCCGCCCGTCTTTGCGATAGCGCCGGCAATCATGAAGAACACAGCGGGCGCAATGAACCGCAGTATGAAATTCAACCACCACAAGCTCCACTTGCTGACGTACTCGGCAACGGTGTCGAAGGCCTTCGCCGCTTTTCCTGCGTGACGATCGAAGATGAAGGCGCAGACTACCGCCGAGAGCACACAGCCCAGCAAGTTGTTGGACCATGGAAGCCAGTGACCGCCTCCTCCCGTGATGCTCTGAGCTTTTTGTGCCACCAACTCAATCCCGGTGCCGGCAAAGCTCATGCGCGCGGCAAGATAACCGCAGGAGATCGCCGACAGCGTAGTCAGAAAGAAGAAGAAACTTGCCTTCAGCGGCATTACTCCTTCTTTCTGGTTCTGGCGCACGTTGCGGTAAATCTCGGAAAGGATCAACGGTGGCAAGCACACCGCCAAGCCGCCGAGGAACAGCGTCTTTGCCCAACCCTCCAAGAACTGTAGGACCCGATGTCCAACCTCGAAATCTTGATGCAGCGACAGGTATTGCCCGAGACACGCTGCACCAATCAGCGCGGGTGCAACCCAATAGATCTTCTGCCCGCGGTCGAAGAAGCGAGTATGGCGCTCGAACCACAACGCAGCCTTCTCTCCGATCTCGTAGAGGTACTTCACAAGGCCAATGAAGAGCGTGATTAACCCTTCCATGATGTGCTCCTTTTGCGGAGTGCTTTGTGCATTGATTAGTCCATATGATAGCTGCCTCGACCCCCGTCCAACACGGTGGCGGGCGGATGGTGTACAATTTTGCCGGCAGAAGTGTCTTCAGTGATAAGGGATCTTGTGTCGGTGTTGCCAGAAACTGAAATCATCAGGTTATTGGAGATCGCATGAGAACTACACTTCCTGCGACGGCGTTGATCATGGCTCTGTTGACGGCAGTGTCCGTTTCGGCAGCGCCTGTGGAAGTACGGTTGGCAGCAGACGGCAATGCGCTTCAGGCGGTGGTAGTCGGCACCGGCGCCTCGGAGGAAACTCGGCAGGCTGCCGACGACTTGGCGGCCTATTTGAGCCGGATTAGTGGCGCAGACTTTGAAGTGCGTACCGGCGACGGCACTAGTGGCGTCGCCGTTGGAGTCTACTCGGACTTCCCCTTGCTGCAACATCGCGGTGATTTCAAACCGAAAGATCCATTCCGGCGGGACGATTACCTGCTTCGAACGCACGCAAATGGAGCTTACGTGTTTGGCGCGGGCGAACTGGCCGCGCAGTTAGCCGTTTGGGATTTCCTGCACCGGCTCGGATACCGGCTCTACTTCCTCACCGACACGTGGGAGGTCGTTCCCAGTTGTCCGAACTTGCGTCTGGCCGTCGACGTGATGGAGCGACCCGACTTTGTCACACGTATGGCGCCGCGAGGGGCTCCGTGGTCGAATCGCGAACTGTGGCAGCGGTGGCGTTTGCGGAATCGCGTCGAATCGTCCTTCTCGCTGAATACAGGGCATTCGTACAGCGGGATCATTCGAGCCAATCGCGAGGCGTTCGCTGCCAACCCCGGCTACTACGCCTTGGTCGACGGGGAACGTCGTCTGGCGGGTCAGGTCGATGGCGGCGGCAACATCAAGTTCTGTATTGGCAACTCCGGTCTGCGCCAGTTGGTGGTGGACCATGCCGTGCGGCAGATGCAGGCCAACCCCGAACTTGACAGCATCTCGGTAGATCCATCCGACGGCGGCAATTGGTGCGAGTGCGCCGATTGCGCCGCCCTGGGCACGATCAGCGACCGTGCGCTGACGCTTGCCAACGATGTGGCCAAGGCCATCAACCGCCTCGGACTAGGACCGAAATACGTGGGCATGTACGCGTACAATCAGCACAGCCCGCCGCCGACCATCGACGCACATCCCAACGTTGTCATCAGCGTGGCGACAAGTTTCATCCGCGGCGGCTACACGTTCGACGACTTGATCGATGGCTGGAGCGCCAGCGGTACGACGCTGGGAATTCGCGACTATCACGACGTGTTCCCTTGGAGCCACGATCTGCCGCGCAAGGCGCGCGGTGGCGATATCGAGTATCTGCAACACAACATCCCCGAACAATACAACAAAGGCGCACGCTTCATGAACTCGGAGAACGGGGACAGTTGGGGGGCTAATGGCCTGGGCTACTGGCTAACGCCGCGTCTGCTGTGGGACATCGATGCCGCGAATCGAATCGACGCGCTGGTCGAGGACTTCCTGGACAACGCGTTTGGCACGGCTAAGGACCCGATGCGCGATTTCTATACCTTGCTGAACCGCGACAAACTGATTCGAGGAAACGAAGATCTGATCGCGCGGCTGTACCGCCATCTGGACGCAGCGCGGCGAGCAACTAACGATTCAGCGGTCCACAAGCGCCTGGACGACGTGATTCTCTATGCGCGGTACCTGGAACTGTACCATGCCTACCGAATGGCTAGAGGTGAACAACGGCAGAAGGCGTTCGAAGTCCTCTGGCGTCACGTTTACCGAATGAAGGATCGTATGATGCTATCGACCGTTGCCATCTGCCACAGAGACCGCTTCCGGGACAAGGCGGTTGCGGTGCCGGACGAGGCGGCGTGGAGCGTGCCCGAAGACGCGAATCCCTGGAAGACCAGCCGGCCCTTCGACGACAACGAGATCGCCGGCATCCTTGCGGCTGGGATCAAGGCCAACGAACCAACGGAACTCGATTTCGAGCCCGTAGAATACAGCCAAGACCTGGTACCAGTCACGACGATTGGGTTGCCAGAGACGGGGCCCGGCAAACGCCCAGACACATTCCGTGGACTGCAGACGGTCCACACTTGGCTGCCACAGGGACGAAGAAAGCTGGATCTAAAGATCACGGGCGGTTTGATCGCCCACTATCGCGATCGAGGCAACGTGAAGTTTGCGCTCCACGCGGCCGAGGAAGCAACGCTCGAGCCGGTAGCGCGCGACGCCAGCGTGCCTCCCGACGGTAACGTGCGCTCAGTCCTGTTGACCTCGCCCTATGGCGGCTTACACACGCTTGAATGGACTGATGGTCACGACATGACGCGCGTTATTTGGCCGGATGACTTGCCATTCACGATCCGTTCGACACTTGACGCCCCGATGCGTTTGAGCGGACGCTGGAGCCTCTTCTTCTATGTGCCGAAGGGCACGGCGAAAGTGGCAGGCTTCACAACTTCGACGGCTGGTAAGCTGCTGGACGGGGACGGCCGCGAAGTGCTGTCTTTCGCAGACATGGAGCAGGCCGACTATTTCAGCGTCGCCGTGCCTGATGGACAGGACGGAACGCTCTGGAAGTTCGAAAACTGTCTCGGTAGCCGCATGCTGATGACGGTTCCGCCTTACCTGGCACCAAGCGCCAAGGATCTATTACTGCCTCGCGAAGTCGCGGCGGCCGAAACGCGTCGCTGAGATCGCAGGCTATCCGAACTGGCGTCTGTGCAAGCCGCTCGCGTTGAGCTTCGCAGCCTGTTCATTGCGTTGGAGCGATGGGCCAGACCTTCAGGAGTTGCTTTCCACCCTTTGGCAATTCGAAAGGGCCCGGGAAAGGATTGGCGGCGTTTCTTTTCTTACCCAAGTAATCACTGTCCACGCGGTACGGTGAACCGTCGGGCTGTTCAAAGGGCAGATCGGGAATCTTCGCTTTGCCGAGCAAGTCGGTTGTCACCAATGGGCGCTCCGTCTCTTCAGCCCATGCCTTGTCGAGCGTGACCTCGAGGTAAAAGCCGTCGGGTTTCTCGATGACCTTGATTCGTGGATCGAAGTCCGGGCGAAGCAATGCAGACTTGCCGAACGACGACGGCTGGGCCTTGTTCAGAAACACGTTGCCGCTGACCCAGGACGGCATTTCCGCCTTTTCGTAACCGTCGAATCCACGGTTCACAAACAAGTTGTTGTAGTACCGGTCGTCTCCGCCGGGGATGTTGCGCAGGCCTCCAACCTTTGCCGAGTTGGCTTTCATGAACGGCGTATCGCGCCGCAGTTCAGTGTGAAACAGAATGCCGCCGAGGAATAAGTTGTGGACGTATGCTCCTCCTTGTGACACGTCAAGGACGCTGCGTTTAGCCCCCCAGTGACTGCGAGTCTCTGCAGGGAACCAGGACAGGCAGATGTTGTTGTCGACCATGAAGGGGCCGTGATTGACCTCGAAGAACAGGTCCTGGGCCCCGTCATTGTCGTGCAGTAAGTTGCGCGTGACGCGGGCTCCCTGCGCCATCCAGTCCAGCCAGATGCCTCGGGTGGTTCGATAGATGTGGTTACGGCTGATCTCCATATCAATGGCGGCGTGTATCTTGATTCCGCCCATTTCGGCGCCCGTGAACAGTCGTCGCATGTGGATATCGTGAATATCGTTGCCGGTGATGCGGCTGAAGATCGCCCCCAAGCTGCCGACGATCCCAGCCTGTTCACAATGCGCGATATGGTTGTCGCGCACAATGTGGTGACCGATGTTCTCCTTGGACCAGCCGTTTTCCAGGGCACGCTCGATAGTCTTGACGTAGCCTTCGGCCGTATTTGCCGACGTGTTGTCCCACTGGTCGCCGTATTTGCCCAGGGTGATGCCGACGCAGGTCGAATAGCGGATGTCGTTATTTTCGATGATCCAGCCTTTG
The DNA here is from genome assembly GCA_964617665.1 of uncultured Pirellulaceae bacterium. Lineage (GTDB taxonomy): Bacteria > Planctomycetota > Planctomycetia > Pirellulales > Pirellulaceae > JADHUC01. Next base: position 44,999 of record CAZUAH010000024.1, on the reverse strand, counting down.
CTCCAGTGCGTGCCGATCAAGCCGATCTGTTCGGCTGTGGGCGGTGCCCAGGGCGTAGCGGCATGCATCATCGTCAAGCCGCGCACAGTCACATAGTTCACACCCGGCTTGTCGGGATAAAACACCGCCTGCCGGACATTGATTTCGACTTCCGCCTTGTTCGGATCGATGCCCTTAAACTGCGCCCAGATCGTGGTGTGTTCTTCATCCACTTGGCCAAACCAAAGTGGCGTATCGTTCGCCGGGTGGTTTACCTCATCAAGTTTGGCTGCCTCGGTCAGCCAGTGCCCATTCAAATACACCGCACCGGTATGATGCTCGCGTCCCTTAGCGTTGAACCAGTCACCGTTGATCAGGTCGCTGTACGGATTGAAATCGCCGAAGAAGTTGTTCGCGATCCTAACCTTCCACGTGTCGTGTTTATCCTTCTGCCAGCCCTTGACGACCTCGGAGCCCTTGATCACGACCTTTTCGCCCGCCGCGGCTTGATACGTGATTCGTTTTTGATCGGAAGTACCGCCCCGCGGTGGCGTAACACGTTCTCGGTACACCCCGGCGTGTATCGTGACTACGTCGCCTGGCTGAGCCAGCCGCGCGGACGCAGAAATCGTTTTCAGCGGCTGCTGCACAGTGCCGTCGTTACCGTCATCTCCTGCCGGCGAGACATGATACTCCCTCGCCGCGGCCCAAGAAGTTGTGAGTGTTAGTCCAAGGAACAAGATGCAGATTGTTGGTGTTTGCCGTTTCATCTAATGGTCTCCAGCCTATAACGTCTCACTCCAGCTCGAATATCGCCACCAGAGTCAAACGTTGCACAGTTCTACAGCTTCGTTCAACCCTTCAAGCGGATCACGCGTGGGAATGAATTCGTGTCCGATATATCCGGTGAACCCTGTGTCGGCGATGGCCTCCATGACCGGCCGGTAGTTGATTTCCTGCGTATCATCCAATTCGTGGCGGCCGGGGTTACCGGCCGTGTGATAGTGGCCGATGTAGTCTTTGTACTCTCGGATACGCGAGATGATATCGCCGTCCATGATCTGTACGTGGAAGACGTCGAACAGCAGTTTCATCCGAGGCGATCCTACCTGCTTGACAATGTCCATGCAGTAATCCGTGTGGTCGCCCTGATATCCGGGGACACCCACCATCTCGATCGGCACTCGGCTGTTCAGAATTTCCAGGCAGACATTGACCTTCTTCTTCTCCGCGTGTCCAATGATCTTCTTGTACCCGGCTACACAGTTCTTGATGCCCTCGTCGGGCGGGATATCCTCGGTAAGTCCAGTAAAGGTGATGATATTGGGAAATCCGAAGTCCGCGCACGCATCGATTGCCTCGCGCATCTTGGCCAAGCACATCTCGTGGTATTTGGGATTGTTCATCCCCTTGTCGAACCAATGGCTACCGGCAATTGCACAGACAAGACCATATTTCTTAAGCATCGGCCAGTCTTTCGGTTTGACAAGCTCGACGCTGTTGCAGCCTAATTGCTTCGCGATCTTACAGGTCTGTTCAACGTCCCAGTACTTGGCGAAGCACCAATGTACGATCGACTGATTGAGACGACTGTTGTTGGCAGTCGCTTCCGCCTGTTCGCCAGTGCACGCACGCGAAGCAAGGCCGCCTGCCCCAAGCATCGCGGGCGCCGTCACTGCGGCGCATCGAAGCATATCTCGCCGGCTAACCTGCCGGGCTGTGCGTCTGTCGTTTCGATCGATCTCGTTCATGGTCTTTCCTTCCTCTCCGTTGCGGTAGCAATTGTCGCAGCAAGACCATTCTCCACTGCTCCGTCCGCGAAATCCAGTCCAGCCGGCAGGTATCGCTCACTGATTCAGGCGTTCTTCAAGGCGTGCTGAGAGCTCCTCGACCAAAGCCGGATTCGCCTCCGCAACATTCTTCGTTTCCTCCTCCGCGGACGTATGATCGTACAACTCGACGTGGCCGCCGTTGTGAACGATCAGGCGATGAGTGTCGGTGCGGATCGTCTTGGCCCCTCTGCCATAGGAAATCGCCGGATGGCCGGGCGAAGCAGGCTCCTCCAACAACGGATGCAGGGAGACTCCGTGGACGAAATCAGGCTGGGGAAGTGCTGCCAATTCGCACAGAGTGGGAAACACATCCAATGTCTCTACCATCGAGTCGGTCGATTCGCCCGGTTTCTCGATGCCTGGACAAGACACGATGAGCGGCGATCGCAACGACTCCTCGAACAACGTATGCTTGCCCCACACCGCATGCTCGCCGAGATGCCAACCGTGATCTCCCCAGAGAACCACAATCGTGTTGTTGGCGGCGCCGGTTTCCTCCAGCTTCTCTATGACTCGGCCGACCTGCGCGTCGGCGTAGCTGACGCAGGCCGCGTAGTGCCGTCGGACTTTCAACGCGAATTCTGCGTCCTCGTTCGGATCTCGCTTCCATCGGTTGTACTTCATGAACTCGCCCGAGCCATGCCACGTTGTCTTCCCCGCTGGCTTACTCGGATGCAGCGTCGGCGGAAGTTGGGCGTCGCGGTAAGGCTGCAGGTACTTGGCAGGAGCCCCAAAGGGCAGATGTGGTCGCAGAATTCCCACTGCCAGGAAGAACGGCTTCTGGGGATCCGATGCGAGTTGACCGAGTTGACGCAAAGCTTCGTCGATGGAAATGCCGTCGGGGTAGATCGAATCCGGTCCTTCCACTGCCTGCAACACGTCCATCTCGCCAGCCTTAACACGAATCTCGCCGTTCGCCAAACCGTGCATCCAACCTCGCGGATGTTGCCATGCCCCGGCGGGCAACAGATGACGATCCCACGAATTCGGCATTTCCGGTTGGGCGTCATCGTCCCAGTCTTTTCCACCGCGTCCGCCGGGGTGATGCGAGACCTTGCCGACCGAAACCGTGGTGTAGCCGTGTTGGCGAAACCACGCCGGCATGCTGGGCGGAACAGATTCGGGATCGGCTTTCATCTTCGCCGCTCGCTGGAACAACGCCGAGTTGCTGTCCCCTCCATAACGTCCAGTCAACAATGTGTATCTCGACGCTCCACACGTCGGCGCCTGAACGTAGTGGCGACGGAATACTCGGCCGGCGGAAGCCAAACGGTCGATATTCGGCGACTGAACATACGAGACACCGTAGCAAGCCAGTTCGGGCCGCAGGTCATCGACGCAAATCAGGAGAACGTTTGGTTTCTCGTCGGCCGCGAACGAATGCGGTGAAAGGCAAGACAGCACAATGGCTAACAGCAAGCAGGATCGTGTCTTCATGAGCGAGGCTTCTTTCTGGAAATCAGTTAGCTGTTGAACTTGATTTGAGATGCGGGGTCCGAGGACTGGCTCAGTCTACCACTTCTCTTACGCCTTTTCGCCTGGGTGGTGCCCGTCGTGGCGCGGGCACCGAATCGAAGCGGAGTATGCGACCGTCGTCAGTGGCGACTGCGATGGCGCGATCGACCAGAAACTGGGCGTCAATGTATGCCCCTGCTGCGATCCGCTGCAATGGTCCCGTAATCGGCAGCGAGAATACCCCGTCGCGTCCGCACTGTGCAGCATCTATTCTGCAACGCGACGGTGAGGGTCGCCTGTGGCCGCGCCGCGTGGAGCGGAAACGCGCGGGAGAGCTTGATTGTCGACGTAGATCTGGCATTCGGGCAGCGCCTGCCGGAGCTTCTCAATCCCAGCAGTGGATAACTTCACATCCTTTAGCTCAAGGTGACGCAGGTTACGGAGGGCTGAGAGGTGTTCCACGCTGGCGTCCGTGATCGGCAGATACAAAAGGTACAAGGTTTCAAGTTTTGTCAACTTGCGCAAATGAGCGAGACCGGCGTCCGTTACCGTCACGCAGTCGAGTTGCAGGTACGTTAGTTGAACCAGCGCACCGATATGCGCCAGACCAGCGTCGGTCACGTTGGGCTCGCTACGGATCTTCAACTCCATCAACTTCGGGTAGTCCACCAGGTAGGCCAGCCCAGCGTCGGTGAGTTGCCCACTTCCCTCGATCTCAAGGAATTCTAGGCTATCTGCTGCGGCGAGTATCTGGACCGCGCGGTCTCCCCCCGCGGGGCCGCGCAATATCAGTTGCCTCAGCGGAAGCCCCAGCAGGTGGTGCATGCTCTCGTCGGAAAGACGCTTTCCGCTCAGCCGGAGTTCACTTAGCCGTTTGAGCCCCGCCAGGTGCGCCACGCCCTGATCCGTAATCTCAGAGCTGTTGATTGAGAGATCCTCGAGTTTCTCCAACGCGGCAATCTGTTGGAGCCCGGCGTCGGTGATGCGACTGGGGTGACTCAAATGTAGAATTCCCAATCCCGGGAACGCCGACAATGATTCGGCGGTTCGATCCGTGATGTTCTTGCACGCCTCTTCGCCAAGAAACAGCAGATACAACCCTCTGTTGTGACGGAGATGTTCGATGGCCCCCTCCTCGCAGCTGGAAATCTCGACTCGCAGGAGCGTATCAATGTCTTCGAGGATCTTGGCCTCGCTCGCGTCACACCTGTCCAGGCAGATCGTCTCAAGCGTGAATTCGGTGGCTGGCAAGTCATCGACCTTCGTGATCTCGCTTCCTCCACTAACACCAACCCGTCCACCTTGCCGCAACACCCACTCCGCAACGCGACGGTGAGGGTCGCCGGCGGCCGCATTGTGTGGGGCCGACACGCGCGGGAGAGCTTGGCGGTCGACGTAGATCTGGCATTCGGGCAGCGCCTGCCGGAGCCGTTCGATCCCTGCAGACGACAACTTCACCTCCCTGAGACGAAGCTCCTTGAGGCTATGGAGCGTGGAAAGGTGCTCGACGCTTGCGTCCGTGATGGGCAGACACAAATCCAACCACTCGAGTTCCGTCAATCCCCGAAGATGCGCGAGACCGGCATCGGTTGCAGACACCGTTTGTAGCTGAAGCCTCTTCAGACGAACGAGCTTCCCAATATGTGCCAAACCGGCATCAGTCACCTTGGGTTCCTGTTTGATGTTGAGCTGTTCCAGCTTCGGGTAGTCTGCCAAGTGAGCAAGGCCCGCGTCGGTGAGTTGTCCGCTCCGTTCGATGTTTAGGGATTCCAGGCTTTCCAACGCGGCGAGTATCTGGATCGCGCGATCCCCCCCCGCCGGGCCGAGCAGCGCTAGACTCGTCAGCGGAATCCCAAGGAGGTGGTGCACACACTCACAGGTAAGACGCTCACCCTGGAAGAGCAGGGACGACAACCGTTTGAGGTGTGCCAGGTGCGCCACGCCCTGGTCCGTGATCTCAGGGCTGCTGATCGCGAGCTTTTCAAGGTTCTCCAAAGCGGCAATCTGTCTAAGGCCCGCGTCCGTGAACTGGCAACTGACCTGTAACTGTGTCAGTTCCGGGAACGCTGACAGGGACTCGGCAGTTCGATCGGTGATGTTCCGACACGCGGTTTCGCCAAGATTCAGCACTTTCAACTGATGGTTGTGTCGCAGATACTGGATGGCCCCGTCCGTGATGCTCTCACAATCGAAAAGTGTCACCTGCGTTAGTGTGTCTATGTCTTCAAGAATCGTGAGATCTTGGTCGCGCACCGCACAATTGGAAAGGTAAACACTTGCCAGCGTGAACTCGGTGGCCGGCAAGTCTTCGACCTTCGTGAAACTTCCCAAATGGCGTAAACTGACCCGCCCACCTTGCTGCAAGACCCATTCGGCGATGCGACGGTGAGGGTCGCCGGTGGCCGCGTCGTGTGGGGCCGAGGCGCCCGAGAGAGCTTGGTAGTCGAGGTAAATCTGGCATTCGGGCAGTGCCTGCCGGAGCCGTTCGATGCCAGCAGACGACAACTTCACCTCCATCAGACGAAGCTCCCTGAGGTTACGGAGTGTGGAAAGGTGCTCGACACTGGCGTCGGTGATGGGCAGATGCAGATCCAGCGACTCGAGCTCCGTCAACTTGCGGAGATGAGCGAGACCCGCATCGGTTACGGACGCGCGACAAAGCTGCAGCCGCTTCAGGTTAACCAGCTCGCCGAGATGTGCCATACCAGCATCGGTCACCTTGGGCTCTTGCTTGATAGACAGTCCTATCAACTTTGGATACTTTGCCAAGTAGGCGAGCCCGGCGTCGGTGAGTTGCCCACTTGCTTCGAGCCCCAGCACTTCAAGGTTGGTCGCTGTGGTGAGTATTTCAACGGCGCGGTCTCCGGTACCTGTAAACATGAAGTGAAGTTCTCTTAACGGTATCTCAACCAGGTGTCGTACGCTTTCGTCGGAAAGTTTCATCTGCCCCAGTAGCAAGTACTGAAGCTCTTTCAGGCTTGTCAGGTGAGCCACACCTTGGTCTGTGATCTCAGGACTGCCGATCTGGAGCTTCTCAAGTTTCTCCAAAGCGGCAATCTTCTGGAGGCCTGCATCGGTGAAGCGACAGCTAAGGCTCAGAATCGTCAATTCTGGGAATGCTGCGAGAGACTCGGCAGTTCGATCGGTGATGTTCCGACACGCGGTTTCGCCAAGATAAAGCTCCTTCAACTGATGGAGGTGACGCAGATAACGTATGGCCCCGTCCGTGATGTTCTCACAATCGACAAGTCCGACGGCCGTTAGCGTGTCGATGTCTTCAAGAATCTTGAGATCTTGGTCGCACACCGCGCATTTGGAAAGGTGAACTCTTGCCAGCGTGAATTCGGTGGTCGGCAAGTCACCGACTTTCGTGATCGTACGCGGGACATGGTGCGCACTGACCGAACCGCCTTGCCGCAGCACCCATTCCGCGATGCGTCGGTGAGGATCGCCGGTGGCCGTGTCACGCGAAGCCGATCCGGGTAGCATTTCGTCAGGCACGGGCTCATCGACGCGTACAATCTCCACCAGCACCTCTTTGCCCCGACTGAGCGTGAACTTATCGTTCTTGATAAACACACCGTCGGATGCGCCACCGGCGATTTCGATCTCGTATTCCCCTGAGTAGTACGACGTCGCCTCGGGTCGCTGTTTGATCTGGAAGCCGTCGACCTTCTGTCCGTTGCGCTTGATCGTGATAGCGATCTTGGGATCGTAAGAAACGATCCTAATCTCGCCTTTGTCGGTAGCCAGTCGAATGATCATTGCGCCCAGGAACAAAGCGGCCAGCCCGAGCAGCCCAGCGGCAACCTGCGCCCTGCGATTCCACCAACTGGGCGGTCCGCCGGTTCTCGGAGTCGTTGGCGCCACTTCTCTCGTAGGAAGTTCTTGTTCGGTTGTGACGTGGGCGGCTGGAAGTGGCACTGGCTGAGCCGGCGTGCCAACGCTGGATTCTTCCTGCTCGTCCCGTTTCACTGCCGTCGACCTGGTTTCGGTCATGGACGACGACAGATGTTCCTCCGTGCCCCTGCTGACGGGTTCGATAACCGGTGACGCGTCAGCATCACCTTCCTTCGCCTCGCGGTGCTGGTTCAACAACGAGGAGAGATCCGCCGCCTCGGCAAACGACCCCAACGCCGCGGCCAATTCGGCCGGCGTCGCAAAACGCTCTTCCGCCTCCTTGGCCAGCATCTTGGTGACGATAGCGGCCAACTCATTGGACACATCCGACCGTTGCTCCTGGATGGAAGGAACCGGTTGTGTGCCCACTGCGGCGAGTTTCTTGACGACTGTGTTGTACTTGGGTTCATCGTAGGGAGCACGGCCGGCGAGCAACTTGAACAGCGTAGCGCCCAGGCTGTAGATGTCGGCCCGAATGTCCACGTCGTGACTATCCCCGGTCTGCTCTGGGGCCATGTAGTCGACCGTGCCCATCATCTGGCCGGTGGAAGTCAGCTCGGCACGGCCGCCATTATGCAAGCGCGCCAAACCGAGGTCGAGAATCTTGACTTGTCCATCGGTGGTGAGCATCACGTTGGAGGGTTTGATGTCTCGATGGACTAGGCTGTGCTCGTGAGCGTGCTGCAAACCAACGGCTGCCTGGCGGACTAACTCGCAAGCATCCGCAATCGGCAATGGCCCAAGGCGACGGACAAGTTCCGACAAGTCCGTGCCATCGACGTATTCCATGACCAAATAGTGCGTGCCGCTGTCTTCGTTGGCGTCCATCGCCCGAACGATGTTGGCATGCTCCAGCCGCCCAACGGCCCTCATTTCTTGCTCGAACCGAGCCACGGCTTGCTGGTTGTCAGTACGCTCGTGTGGCAGCACTTTGAGCGCGACGACCTTTTCTAGTTTCGTGTGCAGCGCTCTGTAGACTGTCCCCATCCCGCCTTTGCCAAGCACTGCCAACAGGCGGTACTGCCCCAGTTCACCCAGATGACTGCGTTCCGATGATTGGCCATTCGGATCGTGGTCCCTCCCCAGCGCCGCAACAAGTTCCGTTGCACGACGGCAATCCGACTCGTCTTCGTAGGACACACCGTGAGACGGCTCACGCAGTTGAGCGGCGAGGGTGTCCAGGTCTGCTTTCAGGGACTTGATGGTCGAATTCCCAGCCTCGCTGGATTTCGCCCCTGCGTTAGCCTCCAATTCGTCTAGCTCCGCCAAATCGTCTATGAGTTGTTCTGGGCTAAGTTTGGCAGCGTTTCGTTCCGGCATATTCATGGCGTTGTTTCCCTTGGCAAACTGGGTTGCGTCTCTACAAGAACAATGCGCGAGCGCCACTCGTTTTTCTTGGGAGACACGGAATATGTGCGAAATCGGCCGTAAGTAGTTGCCTGGCGGTCACTTAGTGACCAGTGCTACTCGTCGGAGAGCTCCTGACGCAACCGAGTTAGAACGCGGTATTTGGCCTGTCGCACGGATTTGGGATTCATCCCCAGATCGGAGGCAATTTCGCCGGCTGACTGGTTTTCGACCGTAAGTCGCCAGAAAGCCTGCCACGTCTTATCCGCAAAATCACCTCGGATCAGTTCCAGGGCACGGTGGAGCAGGCTGTTTTCTTGGTCCCGACTTGATGGTTCCCGATCACTCTCCAGCAGATCTGGGTATTGCTCAAGTCCCTGCCAATGATCGGTACCTCCGGTGACGTCCACGCGAGCGTTCCTTCGGCGGAAATGTAGGCGTACTTGGTTCCGCGCGATCGTCCACAGCCAACCACGGAAGCTGGAACATTGCTGATCGTGGCTGAAGCGGTCGATGTTCTCGAAGACCGCTCGAAAGACCTCCTGTGCAACATCACTCGCATCACTCGCTTGCAGCCCAGCTTGGCGAGACCATCCATAGACCAATGGAGTGTAGAGCTTAGTAAGTCGCGTCCACGCCTCTTTATCGTGTGCGCGCGCTCGTTCTAACAGGCTGGGCGATGTGGAATCACTAGTCTGGGACGCTTCGTCACTCGCCACGCTTAGTCCCATATATCTGAGGACTTTCGATGGAAGTCTTCACAATCATAACTACCGCGATACTCTGGATCAATTGTAAGGAAGTGCTTCCGGTCGAGCTCCGAAGTCGATAGGGTTAGTTTCGAGGACATCGCGGAAGAGATCGTGCTCTCCACGACGTGCCACGCTTACGAGAGCTGAGAATCGACGCAGTTTGCAGGCTGTCAAATGCCTTCTTCGCCCTTCGATTTTCTTGACCGAACACACTCGAACACCGTAATATGGATCGCATTCCAGGCGAACGTCGCCGGCCGATAACAGACGCTGCGTGGGGATTCCCTTCTGTTCATGTGCTCGATGGGCCCAGTTCCAAGAGTACTACCATTACGAGGAGACGACCATGTTACACCGCCCGTTGATTTTGTCTCTAGCTGCGTTGGTGGGTCCGCTGCTGCCAGGAATCGGGATGCAGGCCAAGGCAGATCTTGGTGTGGAATCGAGTCGCCCGTTATCGGATCCTCATCAAGCCAAGATCGACGATCGCACCGTAGGCACATGGCGGGCAGTTATCAAAGAGAAGACGTATTACCTTCACGTTGGAACAGGCAATGTCGTCGGGCAGTCCAACTGGATGGAGCTCGTGCTGGTTAACCCGGGTGAGAAGCCAACTTTCTATTTGCATCACAAGATCGGCTTTCCAAGCACCGTCGGCGAGAACAGCTTCTTCAATATCGCGAATCTGTCCGTGCTAGTATCCCAACTACGTGGTTCCACGACGGAGGATCTAACGTCCGCCGTCGGAAGATGGGACATCTTCAAGTACGACGTGACAGAGGAGTATCTCGACGTCTGGGCCCCGGATCAGAAACTCGTCAGAGAAGCGATCAAAGCAGGCAAGATCAAGGGTACCGAAGAAAGCATCGACGACACCACCGAGAACCTCATTCGTTTTATGGAATCGGCTCCAAAGCTATTCGCCAAGAAAGTCCGGTACACTCGAGTGAAATAACGCGGCATGCTTCGGGGATCACAGCGAGAGTACGTACGCGATCAGGTCGTCGATTTCCTGCCCCGTGAGGTCTTTGAGATTCCCGTGAAGGTGTTTGGGATCGTGCTCGGTTAGGGCCTCCTTCATGGTAGCCGCACGGCCGTCGTGATAGTACGGCGCGGTGCGATAGGCTTCGATCAGCGATGGCGTGTCGTAGCGGGCGTCCGGCTCATTGGCGCTGACGATGCCTACGTCGTACGCCTTCTTGTCAGTAAAGTACGGCCCCGAGTGGCACGTCGCGCAGCCGGCTTTGTCCTCGAACAGAACCTTGCCTCGTGTGGCGGCATCTGCAAAGTCCGGCAGGTTTGGATTGGGCTCCGGGGTGAGCGACAGCACGTATGCCAACAGGTCGTCCACGTCGGCCGGATCCGGGTCGATCACGTGGCTGCCGGCCACGCCGGTTCGTATACACTCGCGCGGATCGGGCCGTGTCGCAAGACGGTTATGCGGCGGCGTATGGTGCATGTTGATCAGGCTGATCACGTCTTTGCCGTTGTCGATGCCATCTCGCATGAAATCCCAAGGCAGCCCGTCGATACGACCGTCGTCGAGATGGCACGAAGCACAACTGTGCCAGCGCTGGAAGCAACGAGTGGCGTCGTGGAAGTAGATTTCCCCGCGACGAGCGGCGTCCGGCTTGGGCTGGTCCCCCACGGCGAACGTTCCCAGAAGTTTTCCTTCGGTCGCGTCCAGCACACCCACCGTGCCGGCATAGTAGTTGGCCACGTAGAGCTTGTCCTCGGCGGGTGCAAGCGCAAGGCCCATCGGGCCCTTGCCGCCCGAGGAAGACCGGCGGATCGTACGGGAAATGTAAAGCGCCGTCAGATCGTCAGGCAATTCGGCTCTTGTCGTTCTTGATGCGGACCCAAATATTGTCCCGCGTACCATCTCTAAGTTTGGCAATCTCGTCCGGGACATTCCCATCAAGCAATTCGTGGATACGCCCGATGTCCAGCGTCGAAACCTCGTGGACGCCGCGGTGGCTGATCCAGAGGGTCTTGCCGTCAGCCGAGCCCACCACCTCCCAAGGATCGGCTGCGCCCTTCGTCAGTTCGTCCAGTAGCACGGTCGCCAGCCGGGTGCCTGCAGCCACGTCAATGATGCTCAAGGCATAGGTATGGACCCAGCCCTGCTCCAGTTGCGTGATCGGGAAGTTGAAGCGGCCGAGGATGTGAACCACGTAAGCCCACTTACCGTTGGGGCTGATCCAGATGCCGCGGGCCATCGTCGAATCGGGCGGCAATCCGACTCGCGCGACCTGTTGCATCGTGGCTGTATCCAGGATGCTGATCTCGGCTGCCAGCTTGGCATCCGTTCCGGCGCCATGCGGCATGAAATTTGCGACGATCACGCGCGACTCGTCCGGGGTAATCGCCGCAAAGGCCGGGTCGCGGACTACAGCGATCTGTTTGGTCTCGATACTGGCAGCCAAATCCACGACCGACACGGTATGGTTGCCGCGGTTGCAGCAGTAGAGCCGTTCCGCGTCCTCAGCCATCGCCAGCGCGACCGGCCATGGGCCGACGTGTATCTGACCGACAACGGCCCACTTGGTGGTGTCCACCAAGGCGATTGAGTTTGCCTTCCGCTGGGTAACGTACAGCGTCTTACCATCGTTCGAAAGAGCCAGACCGTTGGGCTCGCCGGCGATCGTCACTTCAGCGACTTTCCTGCCGGCTGCCGCATCGAGCACGACAACGCATCCGGCCGTTTTGTCCGAAACGTAGAGCGTCTTCCCATCGGGCGAGGCAACCACCGCCAACGGCGAGCGATAGACCGCTGCTGGCGCTGGCGCGCCCAGGCAAAAAACGACAACGATCATCCCCATCACTCTCGAAAGTACCATCCCACGAGGCCGTTTCATTGAGAATTGCTGTCTGAATCGCGCACGCGCTGAACAATCGGTCCGAACCGCATCTCATTCGAGTATAGCGAGGTCGATTCGATGAAACCAGCAGCGAGTGATCCTCACTCAAACGACAAACGGATGGGTCCCCTCGCCCCGCCGCTTGCCAGCGGGGACAAGCCCCGGCGGTGGCCGGAAATCTCGGCGATCTGTTCCAGCATCGCGTTCAGCCAGATGCCAAACTAGGCAAATATTCGGTGACTTCATCTATTCAGTTGTTCTTCGATTCTCTGCATTGCCTCTGGATCGGCAAGCACCTCCTGTTCAATCTCCGCCAGCTTGCTCCAGTAGGTACCGTCGGGGCGCAGCCTGGTCAGGTTCTCGATATGTTCGGACTCAAATTGCGCGACCACAAACGGAGCCAGGACTAGGTAAACCAGCAGTGCCGCCACGGCCAATAGAATCGCCGATTCTCCAAGGCATCGTGAGCAGCCATTGCAGAAGCTGCTCCAGCGTTTCGTCGATCCGGTCTCTCCTGCCCTTCGGCTGCGTTTCCAGGCTTGCACGGCATACCACACTCCCGTCAACAGCAATCCTAGCAACGGCGTCACAAGTGGCCCGTGATAAGCGGTCCATTGAGCGACGCCCCACTGCCAGGAATCGCGTGCGACCTGCAATGTGCTTCGCCACCTCTCGGGTGAATTCGGACTTATGCCACGGACCGGGTCGCTCTCGGCCCATTGCGGGGCTGAAGCAGGCAAGCCATCCACTTCCCAATTGAATGCTGGAAGAGTCCACGAGACCAGGAGCACGGATGCCGTGACGAGTAGCAGCCACCACCCGGCCATGACATACTCGCCGGGCAGACGTTTCTTCATCCTGTAACGTCGTCGTATCAAGTCGAACAACATTCCAAGGGCCAGTACTGGAATGATGATTCCCATCATCAACACGGTCACGGGAAGGCCCGCCAACCACCACATGACGTCCTCGTGATCCCAAGTGATGATTGGCATTGTCAAGCCAAACAGAATCGCCCACGTCGTTGCCCAAGTCAGCAGCACGGCGACAAGTGCGAGTCTCCCTCGGGAGTCAACCACCTGGCGACACTGGCGAATCAACGTGCGAGCCAACCAGATTGAAAATCCTCCGCCCAAGATCCAGGCCGCTGCGACGATTGCGATTTGCCGATCTTCGCGTTCAATCATGTCGGTCGGTGAAAGTCCCAACACGACGAATGTCAGTCCAAAACTGACACACCAAACCAGTAGGTGACGCCAAACGCCAAATCGAACAACATCAACTTCCGCATGAGGAATGATGCGTGCGGCGGCGATGGCCAGTAGGCCGCAGATCAGCATTCCCGCGACCAGCGATTGCATGTACTCCATGAGCAGCACGGGAAAGGCGGCGTCGAAGGGGGATTCGATTTCAGCGTCTTGAGAAAGTTGCCGGCGTGCTTCGGCTCGTACTTCCATCCGCACAAGCGAATCATGCTCCTGCGTCTCATATGCATCCCACTGCTCGTCGGACAGCAGGGCGAGATTGTCGGACGAGGGATCCAGCAGATGATCCAACAACGAGGTGCGGCAGGCGGAAACCATTGCGGCGGAGCGGGGCTGCGGTTCGAACTGATCGAAGATCCCGTTCGCCGATTGCAGCAACCTCAACGCACTGCGAAAATCCCCATCGCGTCTCTTGGATTCCGCTTGCCCTTCAAGGTGACGAGTCAGTTGCCGGAGCAGGGTGAAGGCGCGGTCTTCGTAGGATCTGCGCAACGCGATGCGGGATGCTTCAAGCTGCGTCAACCGGCTTGTCGAAAGCAGTTGTCGGATCGATTCGGCGTTGACATGGTCAACCTTCAGGGAGTTCTCGTTGAGCCCTTTCTCGAAGCACTGCCACCCTTCATTAAACACCTCGTCGTCTTCCACAACGGTCCACACAGCGCCGGAATCGTAGTCGTACCGAGTGCTCGCATTCCACAGGCAGATCGTGGCGATGTAGTCGTACAGAGCGTTGTTGGGATCATGGCTTTTCGCTTCCTTCAGAACTTCTCTCCACTCGGCAATCTTCGGTTGGGACGGGTAGCCGCAAATCAGCAACAGTGCCCGCCGCCTCCAATGACTACGCTGGCTAGGCTCCAGCTCTGTTGCTGTGTCGGCAAACTCAAGCACGGTTGGAGTGGACACCGTGTTGTACTGTTCGCTAAACCCCTGCCAGAATCCCGGCGTGGACCATAGCACTCGTTCACTGCGAGTAAACCCCCGCAGGTCGACCAAATCGGTCTGCAATCCCGAGACAGGATGCTCGACGACCCAGGCGGCAGTCATTGTCAAGTCCGCGTCCTGCGCACTGCGATCGAGTGCCGGCATCAGCCGTTCACGCCAGAACCGAACATGCTGTTCCGGATCGCGAATCTCGAAGCGATTCCTCGGAAGCCCCGCCCGCCCCAGCGTTGCCTCGTGCCAACTGACCGCGACCGTCTCCCATCCTGTTTCAGTCCGCGACGCCACCCAGACAAGCCGGAGTGCCAACGAAAACGTGGCCAACGCGAGGGCGAAGGATACACAACGCTTGTTTGTGTAGGAGAGTCTTCGCATGGCCCATTCCACTGGTCTGCTCGGATCTCATGTGTACTACACGAGCGAATATACCGGCGCGCGCGGCCGAAAGCCAAGGAATCTCGATGCTGATCGTGTCCTATGTCCCCTCGCCGTGCGGCGCGAGTGTCGAATTAAGGCGGAGTACGCGACCGTCATCAGTAGCGACCACAATCGCGTCATTGTTCAGGAACTGGGCGTCGGTGTATGCGCCTTCGGCAATCCATCGCAGGTGGCCAGAGTCGGGAAGCAAGTATACCCCGTCTCGTCCGGCGATGAGTAGATTGCCATTGCCGGTCGGGGACGCAGCCAGCCGCTGCACGTCGCAGCCAATTGGCTTGGCAACTCCGTCGGGAGGATCGGTCAAATCTCCTGCCCACGTCAAGCGCCACAGAAGCCGGTCTTTTGTGACCACGGCGATAGCCAGCGAGTTCTCGGCGGAATTGGTCGTGGCGGCCGCCATGATGTGCACCGAGGGCACCCACGTGAAAGCCCACTGGTTTTTGGTTCCGTCGTAGATGCCGGCGTAGGCGGTGCGCACAATGGCCACGTAGCGCCACCGATTGCCACACGGAAGCAACCTGAAAACGAACACCTGTCCGCCTTCCAGCCCGTCGGAGTAGGCAGGCTCGGCGAGTGTTTTGGCGCGATAGATTTGGGGATAGAAAAGCTGGCCGCGCGGATCGGTCACGTAGGGCGCGCCCTCGCCGTGCAATTGAGCGATTCTGCCGCGTCCCAAAGCCAATTGCTCCTGGAGGCCGTCGCCGTCGAAGTCAACTCCGTTTGGCAACAGAGCGGGATTGACGTAGCCAGACACCTTCAAAACGCCCTCGAACCGCCCGTCACCATCCACGAAGCTGAAGGCACCATAGCGGGCGATGACCAGCCGCGCTGGCTTGGCTGCCTCGCCCCGCCAAGCACCGACGGCATATGGCATGACAAGGCCGCCCGCAGGATGACGCGTGTTGGGGCGGCCATGTCGCCGGTTGAATTCCTGGTGGGCCTGATACAGATCCGTTTGCTGGAGGACGGTGCCGTCGGTATCGAACACGCGGAGCATGCCGGCCCGGCCGACGGTGGCCACCTTGCGCGTACTGTCGCCCTGGTAGTCCAACAGGACGGCGTCCTGAACGCATCGCGTTGGTTCGTATTGAAAGCGTTCGACTCCGTCGGCACCTACGAGCGCCAACGCATCGTCTTCTTCGCGAGCGGGGCGGATGAACTTCCTGTCGATGCGCGGTTTGACCAGGATTTCCGGTTTTCCGTCACGGTCGACGTCTTGCACATCAAGTACGAGTGGACGGCGAGCGGCTCTCTTGTCGCGAGCGAAATAGAACCACCGGCTCGCGCCCTTGCCTCGCACGAATCGGGCCTTGCGCTGCTCGAAGCAGAATGCTTGCGTCTCCTGTTCCACGGGATGGGCGCCGCCATAGTTGGATGTTCGAGTACCGGGCCGCCAAGTGGGCGGCGACGTGACGCGCTGCCAAGCACTTGAATCCAGCGCGGGCATGGCTCCCGTGGCATCTGGTACGGCGGTCCAGACGTCATTGGGCAGTTCTGACGGCTGCCATGGGCCACCAACTCGGTGAACGGCTCGGATCTCGGCCAGATCCACGACCCCACCCAGGTCGACGACATCGTTAGGAAGATTGCGCGCCACCGTAACGCGTGCCGGTCGCTGTAATCCGTCGTACGTCCACGCGGTATGCCATCCATCTGTGCAATCAATAGCGGACATACCCGCGTCCGCGGATTTCACCGAAGGCGCGATTAGGCTGGCCGGCCGGTCTTCGCGGTGTTCCACCTGCGGCGGCCGCCCGGCGGGCCATTGCACGCGGATCGCTCGTGGCACGCGGCTCGTTGACGTCAGCCAGATGCTTTCCTGCCCATCGACGCGGACACACCGCGCAGTATCGTCACGATAAGACTGAAGAACCGAGACGATCGTGCAGGACTCGCCCGCCTTTAGCGCATGTGTTGTTGCGAAGCGAATATGTATCCCATCTGTTTCATCAACGAGCAGGCGAAAGCCTTTGCCGATCGGCGTTATGCGAAAACGGCCGGAGCGAGATGTGCTAGTCCACGCTTGACCGTCCCATGAGCCTCGACCCATGGGGTGCCAACTGACCATCACCTGATACTGGCCCGGGCCGGTAGGCGTTACCGTATCCCGCACCAGGTAGAGTCCTCTTCCCAACCAGGCAATCTCGCGCCGCCAGCGCGTGCCGGCAAAGGGATCGAGTGTGAATCCTACGGCCCCGCCGCCAGACCATTCGGCCGTGTAGTTGGACCGAGCCACGGATGCATACGGGCGCGGATCGTCGCTCAACCGATCGACGCGCAACACGTGTACGGCGTTCTGGTCCAAGTACGACGGGTTCTGGTCCGAGACAACCGATGTTGCCTGTCGGGTAAGCCAATGCGTATCGTGAGAGGCCAGCGCAAGAATCGCACCGGGCGAACAACCAGCGGCAACTCCGCTCACGGCCAGGTAGTCGTCGTCGGAATCGAAACCACTTCGGAAGGCAACGAAATTGAAAGCGTCAGACGCGTCCATGGTGGTCCTGCGGAATCGCGGTCCACCGAAATGCAACAAGTTTCGCTTCTGGTGCGGGGAGAATTCGGGCAGTTGCATACCTGCGAAGTTGTTGAGCGGCATCTCAGCGAGTTCCGCTCCTTGAACGTAACGGTGAACCCCACAGACATAACGCCCCTGGAACAGCTTGCGTGACGCCCCAAACGGCGGCGACCGAAGCAGACGAAGATAGCGCCCGTCCCGGTAGTAATGAGCCAAGATGCCCAACAGCAGCGACGCATCTTGTCCGTCGCTGGGACGAGTGAGCGAGCCGGTGTGATGATCCGTGAAATCCAGGTGCAGGGCGCGACGAGCGTGGCCGCGGTCGAAGAACGCATATCGTTCGTGTTCCAACGCATAGCGGAACATGGCGGCGACGATCTCCTCGTGACAGCCTATTCCGTTGTGAGCGCCTGGTGGACTTGGGCTCCAACGTTCGCTGACCCAGTGACGGAAGAACGCGTGCTTCTCGCTACGACGAAACGCTACGATGTCCGCCAAATCCTCGTCCAGCTCGAAATGCTCGTGAAGGAAGTCGGCCATTGTCAAGTCCGCCAGCCACGGAGCGATGCTGTGGCGATTCGTGAGACGAATCACATCGTACGGCGGCGAGAAGGTCGTCATCCAACTTAAATCAGGGCCCAGCATGAAATCCCAGAAGTTCTGAGCGATCAAGCGATCCAGGCCGCTTCGCTGCTCGTCGGACAGAGCGTCGCTCTCCGCGAGCATGTTGTGAGTTCGGACCAGAAACTCGGCAAGGTAATGGTGTGTGTAGGCCTGATCTTGCAAGACCGTATCGAGATTTTCGAGCATCCGCTCGCGGAAGCTATCCCAACCGGACCAGTAGTAGCCCATGGCATTCTCGTACCAACGACGAACGGTCTGATAGCCGGAGTCGATTGGCGGTGGGACCACACTCAATGGGTCCGTGCCCCAGCGTTGGTCGTATTCCTGGAATGACGCCAGGCAGTCGCCACCGAGCTGGACATCCAGCAGCCACGGTACTTCCGCGCCCGCCAGCAGTTCGATGAATCGTTCCACCGCTCGTTCCGCACCGCGATCCGTGCTACCGCCGAGGATCAGATGGTTGTGTCCGTTGCGGAAAACGTTGGCCGCCGTGCGCACCACATAGCCGTCGCCGCCCGGATAGTAGCCGTCGACCGCACACAGGAATCGGTTGTACGCGGCCCACATGGCGCGATTCACTCCGAGTCGCCCAATCAGGATCAAAGGACGGTTCCTGTACTCGGCCTTGAGCACGGGAGGGCCATTTTCCGTGGCCTCAACATCAGAAACAACATTCGGCCGTACTCCCGCGACCTGCTCGATGCGATCCCTCACACGCTCGGCGAGTTTGATCCAATGCTCGCCTTCGCTTGGATAGACAATGCATACAAGTGAATGGCCGTCCTTTGCCAATCGCGTCGTACCGAAGCGACCGCGTCGCTTGGGCGCATACTCCGATCGCTGGACGGGCACAAGGGACGCATTGTCCAGCCACACGATGGCCGGCTCGTCGGTAAGGGACCTCATGAGGAAGCGGATGCGCAGCGAGCCGTCGAGTTCCGGCCGAGCCAAAGCGACCAACTGCTGCCATTCGCCTTGCCTGTGATACGCGGCATAACACTTGCCGACTTGAGCCACGACACGTCCGTCGGACTTGACCCACGCGCGAAACAGCAGCGTCGCCGCCGGGTCCACTCGCACGTCTTGCCACAAGGCTGTCTGACTTTTGGTCAGACCCTGAATGCGCTGACTGACCCGGCCATCCCGTCGAATCGCCGAGTCGAGGTCCGCTCGGCCGGGTCCACTGCGAGCCCATCCCTCCGCAACACCGTTTGCGCCGGCGATCTCGAACGATCCATTGCGGAATGGGCCGGAAGAAGCCTCCTGGACTGAGCCATCGTTCGCAGTGACAACCGCCAGCAGCGCCAATACCATCATTGTGTCTACATCCTTCTCCCTCGGGACAGCAACGAGCCTCATCTAAGATGCGTCCATCCTTAGCTCTCAATGTACCTTGAATTCTTGTAGATTCGTACTCGGACGGATAGGATCTTGGTCGGAGGTCACCAATTACGCATGAGTCGTACTCGAGGTTTGGATCTTCGGGCAACGGTTCGTTTTACGAGGAAAGGACGACCTTATGATACTCCAATCGCGATTGATGGTCCTGGTGATCGGCGTAAGCATTCTAATAGTTGCGCCGACGAGCCGCGCCGCGGAAGCTGATACGAAATCGGAAGTCGTGCGGTTCAGCGAGAGCTTCGAGGACGCGAACCTTGCGCAACGAGGTTGGTATGACGGAAGCCGGTTTAGGGTATTCGGCGATGCGATGGCCGGCAAAGGCTGCATCGAGTACGAGTGGACGGATGGCGAAGCGAAGGTCCAGGGGTCCTCGCCCGTGCGGCGTTTGTTCGAGCCCACCGATCAGATCGCCATCCGATTCTATTTGAAACTCTCGAAAGGCTGGGGTTGGAGTGGTCGGAACTACCACCCGCATTTGACTCACTTCCTCACGACCGAAAACTCGAAATGGCACGGTCCGGCGGCCAGTCACCTGACGCTCTACATCGAACCGGTTGGCGGCAAGCTGCGTTTGGCCGCCCAGGATATCCAGAATGCAAGTTCTCCTCACGGCTTGACTCAGGGACCGCTTAGGGGCGCGCTGTTGAAGATGTTTTCGCTTGTGTTTTGGGCTAGCCGTAGGCCGTGGTTTTATGACTTACTAACGGGATTTTGAAACCGGATTTCGGGAGGGCGAAGCTCCTGCTGAGCCATGTTTTCCCGCGGTTTCGGCTCACGGGAGCCTCGCCCTCCCGGTCTTGAAACCGCTTCTACGCACTACGGCCACTGCCGCGTGCTTCTGCCACAATCTACTCCGTAGGGATCTTTTCGGGAAACTTGGTTGAGCGTACCTTTTCCTGTAGAGGCATCATTGGAGTAGACGAAAATGATCACGCTCGAACGGCTGACTGCTGCCCTGGAGACGTTTCCACGTCTGACGATCGGCCTGGTAGGCGACTTGTTCTTGGATCGTTATCTCGAAATCGAACCGGAGGTGGAAGAGTATTCCATCGAAACCGGTCTAGAGGCTTTTCAGGTTGTCCGTGTTAGGAACAGCCCGGGAGCATTGGGCACGGTGATGAGCAATCTCGCGGCGCTCGGTGTCGGTCAGATGAAACCGGTAACAGTGATCGGGGATGACGGTCACGGATACGATTTGGTCCGCGAACTCGAATCGCTACCGGTCGATACCGCCCACATCCTCCGTGCACGCGACCGTCTAACGCCCACCTACATCAAGCCGCTGAAGCCAGAAACAGACGGCCAGTGGCGCGAATTAAACCGCCTGGACGTGCGAACGCGATCGCCACTGAGCGACGAAATGCGCATCGCGGTGTGCCAGCATTTGCGGGAGGCACTTCAGACCTGCGACGGGCTGATCGTCTTAGATCAGGTGGCCGAAGAGAATCAGGGGGTCGTGAATGATCAGGTGCGCACGGAGTTAGAACAGCTTTCGCGCGAAGATCCCGGTAAACTCGTTTACGTGGACAGCCGCCAGTCCCTCGGCCGCTTCCGTTTTGGCATCTTGAAGGGCAACGAATCGGAGATTATCGAAGCCAGCGGTGGCGAGACGGCCGTCGAGGCGGCCGCGACGAAACTGACGGAAAGAACAGAACGCCACGTGTTTTGTACACGGGGTGAAAGCGGTCTGTTGGTGGCGACCCCCGACGGCAACGTTTCCCGCGTCCCCGGCTATCCAGTCGCTGGCCCTATCGACATCGTGGGCGCCGGCGATAGTGCAACGGCCGCGATCGTCATGAGCCTGTTGGCGGGCGCGAACGAAAGCGAAGCGGCCGCAATCGCAAACCTGGTGGCCTCGATCACCGTCCAGCAACTGGGGACCACAGGCACAGCAACACCACAACAAGTCATCGACCGCTGGCACGAAACACACCCGTGACGTTGCCAACATTGGCATCGGCCCAGAAGAAAGGGTGGCAAGAATAGTCATAGGTCGCAGCTGCTATTGACGTGCGCAACTCCAGGCCCACTTTCCAGGATTCGAGACACGCTCGGATTGCGAGACGCCCGTGGCGAGGTTAGCATGCCATTGAAATGACTTGCGACTAAACAAACAGATAACACGCAGCCATCTTGGAGTTACTATGACCAGGAGACAGATTGTTGTTGCAGTGACCACACCGATTTTCGTCGTAGCGCTCACCTGGGCTCAGCGGCTGCCCGGAGCGGATGACGCCAGTTGGCCCGATTTCCATGGTCCTGGCCGGACGAATATCTCGCCCGAGACCGGGCTCTTGAAGGAATGGCCCGAAGGCGGCCCGCAGCTGCTGTGGAAGTACTCGTCGTGCGGCAAAGGGTACTCGGGCGTTTCGATCGCTGATGGGATGATTTTCACGGCAGGAGACTTCGATCGTCAGGAGAAGATCCTGGCATTGAACATGGATGGCGAATTTTTGTGGGAGGCATCCAACGGCGTGGCGTGGCGTGGGTCCTCGCCGGGATCGCGTGCAACACCCACTTACGATGAAGGTACGCTGTATCACATGAATCCGCATGGACGGTTGGCGGCTTGCGAGGCCAAGACCGGCAAACCCGTCTGGGCGGTAGATCTAAAGGAGGAATTCGACGCGCGTTTCGGCATTTGGGCGTTGTCGGAGAATCTGGTTGTGGATGGCAACAAGGTCTTGTGCATGCCGGGAGGCGCAAGAGGCCGCGTTGTCGCTCTTGACAAACGCACCGGCGAAACCATCTGGACCAACACTGAAATAGAGCACAGCGCTGCCTACTGTTCCCCGAGGGTAACGACGTACGGCGGTGTGCGTCAGTTGCTCACGCTGACCCAGAGGTCCGTAGTTGGCGTGGATGTCGAGACAGGCAAGCTTGTCTGGTCGGCGCCTTTTGTTCCGCGTTCGCCGCAGAACTCCCTGACGCCGGTCTTCCATGACGGGTATGTGTTTGTCGCTTGCGGGCACTCGTCGGGCGGCACGGTGCTGAAGATTGATCCGGATACGAAATCGGCGTCGACCGTTTGGTATCGTGAGGATCTAGACGATTGCCACAGCGGCGCGTTGCTGATCGACGGCAGGCTGTACGGCTGCAGTTGCCGAGGTGGCGGGAAACACTTCTATTGCGTCGACTTCATGACCGGTAAAACGATCAAGACGGACAGGACTCTGGGAAAGGTGGGCATCACGGCCGCCGATGGGATGTTGTACTGCCTGGGCTACCGGGGCACGATGTCGTTGCTGGCCATCACGCCCGACGGATTCGAGATCGTCAGCCAATTTGAACTGCCGCGCAGACCTCCCAACTCGTATCTCGCACACCCGATTGTTTGCGGCGGACGACTGTACTTGCGTGGCGGCCCGGATCTGTATGCTTACGACATCCGGGCCAAGTGAACAATCTCTCCCGCCGGTGCACGAGGAGAGGCGACGCTGTCAACCCTCCTCGACGACATTCATGCCCATCAAGTCGGCCAAGTGCCGCACGTCTTGCATGTGGTCGCCGTAGAACACCACGCGGTGCAGAAGCGTCATAGCGTCCTCGGTCTCCAGTGCGCTGCTCCAATTCGCCGCCATTTTGGCCGCGTCGCGGACTTCCGTGACGATCTGCGTACGGCAGCCGTGCACGGCCTTCTCCGGGACATCGATAATCTCGCCTGTTGACACAAGGATCGTGTCCAGATTGATCAACTTCGTGCGAGTGATGATTTGGCCAATACGGTACTGGATCTCGGGCACACAGCCGCTGCCGCCGACCTCGGAATGCCCACGCAGCAGATAGGGAGCCTCTTCACTGTCCGGGCCTTCCATCTTCAGAGGCGCCGTGCAATGGGCGGTCCACAGGGCGTTTCGCGACGTGTCAAAGGTTGCGTTGCCCTGGAAGCCGGCACGGTCAACGGCGTACTGGAACAACAGCATGGTCAGCAACGAGTCCATGTCGCCTTCACAGGCCGCCGGCACGCCGCGGTCGCGAAGACGCGTGAACCCCAAGCAAGGAAATCCTCGCGGCAACCATCCCATGCAGGTTCCGATGGCCAATCCGTCGGCCTTCACCTCTTCCATGAGGCGGTCCAAAACGACGCTGACACGAGCTGCCTTCTCGATGTCTTCCTTTGTTGGTTCGAGGATCTGTTTCGCGCCTTTGGTCCACGCGTCGATTTCCGCTTGGACCGCCTTTTCGTCAGTGGCCGTGAGCAGCTCGTCCATGTCCTTCAGCTCGAAGGCCACCACATCGGCGCCCAGACGCTCCTTGACCTGTTCGGGCGAGCAAGCCGGCTCGGTGCCTCGGGCTGGAGGAAACAGCAGAATCCTGGTCTGCTGCATCATCGGAATCACGCGCAGCAGACGCAACGCGCGCTCCAACTCGTCGTAGTCGCTGCTGGCCAGCAGCGCGACGCGATGTCCTTCCCGGCGCCCCCGAGGCACATACATCCAATCATGACCGCTGGCTGGCAACGAGAATACAGCCATAGGATGCCCCGCCTCCAATACGGGTTTTATCACGCGGGTCATTGAAAAGTTCTGCACGTTGATTGCCAGGACGGGTGTTTTGGGCCCGACTTTCTCCAACAGCGCAGTCGTTTCCTGGGGGGTGCGCGACTCGCCGATGACCAGCTCGACATTTCCCAACTTCTTTTCCGCCTCGGCGAGCCGAGCCTTCATTGCTGTGATCTGCGTGGGATCGGCACCCCAGTTGCGATCTTCCGGTTGGGGTGTACCCGTAAAGATGACACAGATCCGCGACTTGCTACGTGGTTGCGAAGGCGGCTCGGAAGCTCGCGCATGCGTCCACGTTCCGCCTGTCAGCAGCAAACTGCTTGCGGCGCCCATTCCCAAGAACCCTCTTCGCGTACAGTGTTCACACATCGCCAAGCCCTTTTCCAAATACGACCGTCGGGTACCGTGTCCAGACCTCGAAGGAGTATCGCGCCCGCTGAGGCAACAACTCGACAAGGATTGTCGCCGCGCCAACTCAGATTGTCAAGAAAATCGCGAGCTGTGCGCAAACGATGCCTTATGCGTTTGGGACGGGCGATGTGAGAAGTGCGCCTTGACCAAACACGCGCACGGCGGACACCCCGGTCGCTAATCCAACGCACCGGCGTGGCGGCCAGCTCGAGGATCGCCAGCGGCGTGAATCGTTCCGGTCTGCTGATCGATATAGATCATGACTGGATGGCCAATGGCGCCTGATGTGGTCTCTTTGCCATTGCGCGATCTCAGTCTATGTCCTCGTGTCTTCAGCTCTTCGACGACCTCCGAAGCAATACCATCGTTCAGCGCCAGGCTTCCCGGAGCGACAAACGCCTTGTCGCGATTGGGGTTCGGGTCGAAGGAGTTCTGCTGGTGGGCCGTGCTGAACCGGGGAGTCGTCACGGCTTGTTCGGGCAACATTCCGTATTCGACGTGATTCAGGAACGCGTTCAGCGTAGTCTGATCTTGCAGATCCCCACCGGCCACACTTATTGCGATGACTGGCTTTCCGTCCTTTGTGACCAAGGTTGGCGTCAGGGTAATGCGTGGACGCTTGCCCGGCTGAATGCGGTTTGGGTGGCCGGGCGTGGTGTTAAGACTGCGCAGGCGATTGCCTTGCGTCACGCCCGACGGTCCCGGGCGGTTTCCGACCAGATTACAGCTTGGTGTGGCCGCTACCACGTTGCCCCAGCGATCTGCTACGACGCAGGTGGTCGTGTCTTTGACCGGTATGCCGGACGGAGGTCCAGCTTCCTCGGATTCGGCCTTCAGTGGACGCATCCCGTACGGATCGCCCGGTCGCCTTGCCAGTGAAGCCGCTTCCATGTCAATCAGCGAACGGCGTAGCGATGTGTAACGATCGGAGAGGAGCGACTTGAGTGGAACGTCCACGAAGCGGGGATCACCGTAGTATTCGTCACGGTCCGCGAATCCTAACTTCAACGCTTCGGTTACCACGTGAATGTGATCGGCCGACAAACGTCCCATCTTTTTCAGACGACGATCTTCCAGCAGACGCAAGGTCTGGCAGAGGTAAGGGCCTTGAGTCCATGGTCCACATTTGTAGACGGTATAACCTTTGTAATTGACCGACACAGGGTCCTCGACGAGCGTTTCGTGGGCGGCAAGATCGCGTTTGCGCAGGAAAGATCCAGTCTCGATGTACCACGCCTCAAGTTCGTCGGCGATGTCTCCCTTGTAGAAGCGATCGCGGGCCGCGATCAGTTTTTGCTCACGGCTTCCAGATGTTTCTTGCTCGGCTTCCACGCATTTGCGCAAGGTGACGGCAAGATTCGCCGCAAGCTCGGAATTCCAATTGCCTCTAGGGGAGAACTTGGCCCGGTCGTCCAGCTTGCCTGTATCAAGCAGTTTCAGCGTCGGTGTAGCCGCTTCTTCGAACGACTTCGTCCCGTACAATCTAAGCAACGTCACGCAAAGGCCCAAGTGTCCGGGTGTGGGTGCGGCCTTCATGCTGCCTCGCGAAGGAATCCCCTTAGCGTAGTACCACTCCATCGCCTTCGGGTCCAACGGGGCTCGGCCCAATCCGCAAAGGACCTTCACTTCCTTTTTCTCGGCATCGTAGATCAAGACGGGGACCTCTCCACCAATCGCGCAAGAACCGTAATCCGTCACGGTCAAAGCAAGAAGCGTCGCAGCCGCGGCATCAGCCGCATTGCCGCCCTGCTCGAGCAATTGAAGACCTGCCGCCACAGCCGGTCCTCCGCCAGCAGCAACCGCGCCTCCCTTGCCACTCCCTTTCCACGCGATAGTGTCCGCCGAGAAAGCGGTGACTGGATTGCTCATGATAAGAAGTAGCAAGCCCAGCCATACTCTGGAAGCGGTTTCATAGCCGGGAGGGCGAGGCTCCTGCCGAGCCGAGACTACGGGAAGAGACGGCTCAGTGGGAGCTTCGCCCTCCCGAAAGCCAGCATTGATATGCCTTCTACGCATGGCAAGGTCCTTTCTGTTAGTCTTTGGAGACGCAATGCCGAGTCTATTCTCGTCCAAGGTCGAGATTCGTCCTCGAAGCTCCCTCATTCCACCAGATAGAAAGCCAATGCGGCAGCCGAAGCGTCGGCTTCCTGGCGTGTGAGCCGACGGCCAGATCGAGGTCGCCGTCGCCATCAAAGTCTGCCATTTCGATTGCGGGACACCAAGGGAAATCGGTCTCTAACGTATGTTGAACGAACTTCCCGGGTGAGGTCTGTTCGAGACAAACGAGCGAATCCCACCGTTTCACTGCGGTATTGACGAATCTTATCTTCGGCTCGATCCACACCGACGCAACGACGTCGATGTCTCCATCCAGATCGATGTCACCGGCCAGCGCCCGATAGGCTCCCGGCAGATCCGACAACCGATGATGAACGAACTCCAGCCCGCCTTGATTCTCGAGCCAATGCACGCCATGACACGGCTTGACATACCCGTCGTCAAAACTGTCGCCATTGGTGAAGAGAATATCCGTATCGCCATCCGAATCCATGTCGATCAATTCCATTCCGCTGAGTCCGAACGCCGGGTCCGGCCCCCACCAAAGAGTCTGCAAGCGAAACTGCCCGTCGCCTTGATTGATGAAGGCATCGACACACTCGTGGTCTTGGCTGACCAACGCCAGGAAGTCAGGTCGACCGTCATGGTTCAAGTCGCACACGGGCACGTGGACTGTACCCGGCCGAGGGTCGATTTTCTCGGGTTCAAAGTGGATCTGATTGCTGTCGACCGAGACGTTCCGCAGAAGAACAATGCCGCCTGGCCTGTACGCTCCGAAATCCGCCACGATCAGGTCCACGTCCCCGTCGGCATCCACATCCGCCGGTCGGACATCGCACACGCGCCCCAATCCCGAGGCGAGTACCACCTCCCGGAAAGCGCCCGTCTCTTTGTCCCGCTGCAGCAATACGATGCGGCCCCGATCGTGATCATCGACCCCGTAAAGACCACCCAAGTCAGCCACTACAAGATCTATGACATCGTCCCCGTTCACGTCGCATGGTTCGAGGTGGCACGGATGATGCAATCGCGCCAGAATCCGAGCGTCAGTCGCTCGGTTGGCCGGATCAATCGCGACCACCGTGCCCTGTCGCATGTCGCAAGCCAATAGGACAGGCGCGGCATCGGCATCCAGACGAGTCCAACGCAAGCAGGAGACTGCTGGCGATCGATTGGGGTTTGGGTCTGCGGCCAGCGTTTGTGCCGTAAACTCTACACCCAGTTCGGCGTCCGGCGTCTTTGGATCGGCAAACACGGGCTCAAGTGGTGCGCGGGCCTGGTAATAGGCGATTGCCAAATCGATTGGCGGCGGGTCCAAATCGTTACGTCCCGATCTGGCGTAGAACTCG
The DNA here is from genome assembly GCA_964617665.1 of uncultured Pirellulaceae bacterium. Classification (GTDB taxonomy): domain Bacteria; phylum Planctomycetota; class Planctomycetia; order Pirellulales; family Pirellulaceae; genus JADHUC01. Next base: position 17,371 of record CAZUAH010000024.1, on the reverse strand, counting down.
TAGCCACGAAGCACTTCCTTCCGCCACGCGTACCGCGGATAGTTTTCCGGCCGTGGCATTCCGTGGCAATCGCTGCAGAACGCGACAATTCGTACTTCCGTTTCCTGGTCGACGGAAACAGGCCGCGTTGTTTCGCGCAAGAGCAACGTACGCACTTCCCGCTCCGCCCGGTTTGACAACGTGTGCCAACCGACGAGCCCGATGACCAGGCAGACCAGCACCATGGCAATGGCAAGCACTCTCGCTCGGGGCAGTCGCCGTGTCCGCTCGTCCTCCATTCTGTGCAATACCTCTGTCGTAGTTGGATTTAAGTGGCTTGACTCTGGCGTGAGAAAGCCGAAGTAGTCGTCCAGGCCGAATACGATCCATGTCTATCATACACCTCGCGCCGTTGTTGCACATAGGTGCGTGTGATACACTCGCCAACCGAGCAAAGACGACGTTCCAGGCGTCACAAACCGCGCGAGATTCAGCCTGACTGCAATACGCGGTACGCGCCCTGCAAGCTTCCATTCACGGTTTGGCGTCGTAGAAAGGGCTCTCGAAATGCGGCGGCGTAAGCGGCCTTCCGAAAGAACTCCATCCAGTCCTCAGCGTCGCCGGCGATGTCTGGCAATCATCATCATCGCCATTGTGGCGTTCGTGGCGCTGTTGATCTACGGACGTGGTGGTCTATCCATCTTGGCTCGACGGATGGCTGCACGCGAAATGGACAAATGGGCCAACAACGCCGCACAAGTGTGGCTTGCACGGGCCGTTTGGCTGGATCCTGGCAATGGCGAAGTGGAGCTGATGCGGGCGGCCTGCTATCGTCGGAACGACGAGCCAGACCGATGGCACCAAGCAATGCTTTCGGCGGAACAGAAGGGCGTGCCGGCCAGCCGAATTCTGGCGGAGAAACAACTTGCGGCCCTCGGCTCGGGCCAACTGTACGCCGAGGCTGAAGCTCTGTTGGGCAAGTTGCTCGAATCTGACGTGCCGCCGGGCGATGTGGGTACAGCGATCCTTCGCTGCTATTTGACACGCAGACAGTATGGGAAGGCCCGAGTTCTTCTGAAAGCGTGGGAGTCAGAATACCCAAACGATACGCATATTGCATATCTTTGGGGCAGTTACTGGCTGCAGACGGAGGAGTTTGAATCGGCTACAGCTCAGTTTCAACTCGCATTGGATCGGCAGCCCCGACATGAACTCGCGCGAGAGATGATAGCCCGCCAATTCGAGAATCAGAATCGGCTTGATTTGGCCCTGGAACAATACGTCGAGTTGGTGGCGCTCTTTCCCGAAAGCACCTTCGCGAACGTGGGTTTGGCAAGAGTTTTGCGCAAACTGAATCGTACCAGCGAAGCGCGAGTCATTCTGGAACCGTTGACTTCGCAACCGGACCCACCAGCCATTGCCGCGATCGAGATGGCACAGGTCGAACTCGAATCCGGCAACTGCCAAGAGGCTGATAGGCGGTTCGCCAACGCGGACCTGGACGAGCAGGCTGAGAGACTTCTGCCGGCGGCAATCGCAGCCACCCTCGCCGGAGACGCGACCCGCGCCGAGCAACTGATCGCTCGATATGACGCCGAGGTTAGCGCAACGCAGCATGTGACCGACCTGGAAACTCGCGCGTCCGTCAATCCTTTCGACAGGCAGGCCGCCGACCAGTTGAGACGCCTGCTTTCGCAATCAACTGGCACGAACAAGGAGGTAGACACGGTCGCAACGGAACAGGTGTATGGCTCCGTGCTGTCGGCCGCCGAGCTATACTCGTTGCATTGTGCTGCGTGTCACGGAGCTAACGGCGACGGCAACGGCCGTGCCGCACGGCATTTGTACCCTAGGCCGCGAGACCTTCGCACGGGCAGATCGCGACTTGTAAGTACGGTAAACGGTATACCGAGACTAGAAGATCTTGAAGCGGTTATCCGGAAAGGGATGCCGGGCACATCGATGCAGCCTTTCGACGATTTGGCCGAAGACCAGCTACGATTACTGGCGCTGGAAACGCTACGGATCAACTGTGAAGGTGTTCGAGAACGCTTCATCAGAACGTTGGAAGACGAAGGCGAGGAGGTCGACGAAGACGAGGTGCGCGAGGTCGTTGAACTCTGTACGGCGCCTGGAGAACTCGTTCGTATTCCACAGATAGGGCCCGCCGACGACGAGACAATCGCAAGAGGCAAGAACCTGTACTTCGGGCTGGGTTGTGAGAAATGCCACGGTGATGATGGGATCGGAGCCGTGGATATGGACTTGTTCGACGACAAGGGACGACCGTCGCGAGCACGTGACTTGGTCCACGAACCTTTCAAAGGTGGTCAGGAGCCAGAATCGATCTTTCTGCGCATCCGCGTCGGAATGCCAGGGAGTCCCCATCCAGGCTGCCCAAGCGTGTCCGACGATGAACTGGTGACCTTGGTTCACTACTGCCGGTCGGTTTCGCGCGAGCCAAAATCCGTATTCACGAACTACCAGCGGACCGTTCTGGCCACCAGCCGCGAGCACCTTTCGGCGCAGGGCGAATTGCCAACGCCATAGATTTGTCTTCGTGGGACCGCCGAGTTTACTCACTTGGAGGAACGGCGGTGTAGTCTATTTGTTGGCCCACGGTCGGGCCGGTGTAGGCGTCCACTTCGGGCGGATTGGAGAACTTGGCGTCTTGTGGCGACTGCTGCATGCCTTGGGCCAATCGGAATGCGCTTATGTTCACTCTTGACTTAACCAGTTCGACCACGTTGTACGTATCGATGAAGGTCTCGTAGTATTCTGGATCCTTCTGGGGTAGCACGAACGCCTTGTGAGCTTGGCCTCTCGTGTCGAAGTACGCAAAGTACGGAATCGCGCTCATCCCGTCTCGCCGGTTGCTTACGAAGCTGAACCAGCGCCCGTTGGAGGACCAGCGCGGAAAGCTCTCCGCCAAATCGCTGCATACGGCGTCCAGCTTCCGATGTTCCTTGGTGGCGAGATCCAGCAAGTACACGTCGGAACTCTTCTGGTGGATGGGATACGTTGTCTTATCGGCCAGCATGTGCAACACATACCTCCCACACAGCGACGGACGAGGGAACGAGCAGCAGACGCCCAGCTCCGAATATGCCTTGACCGTCTCGGGCGATCCCCATGTGTCGGTGGCCGCGTCGTAGGACACACGCATCAAGTCGAAATCGCTCTCGTCCCAGTCCTCCGGCGCAGTCGTCGGCAGATCTTTGCCGCGGCAGTAGTAGATGTACTTGCCATCGTGCGACCAGCAGGGATGCGTCTCGATGTACTCATGTCCAAAGACGGCGTCTGTAGTGCTGATCGTGTTCTTTGCCACATCGTACACGACCAGATCGCCGCGTTTCTCCAACGCTTGGAAGTAGTACAACCTGGCGTTCGCCGGATGATGGCCGATAAACCGGTTGCAGGTGCCCGCAATGTGACGACCGTTTGGATGCCACGAGGCGTAGGCAATAGGCCGAAACATTGGATCTTGTCTCGTGTTAATCTTTCGAATCTGGCCATCCATCACGAGCAGCATCCCCTCGTGCTGGGCTCGCACGTGAACAAGAAATTTGTTGGGATCGTTCTGATGAAAGGTATGGCAGTTGAAACAATGGAAGGTCTCATCGCGCCGCGTGATGAGTGCAGACGTCTGAAACGACTCAATGTCCCTTTGGTAGATACCGTGAATCCTGGCTCGATTCTTGTTAGGCACAAGGAGCCGGTACACGATGTGCGAGTCGATCGGCTCGTTGGCAACGGTATTTGTCACTTGCTTGAATTGCAGCCACGTGCCGTCCGGCTTCTGCATCAGGATCGTGTAGGTCAGGCGACCGCCTTTGGCCCACGCGAGGAGCTGTCGCCATGATTTCGATGGGATCATGCAGCTTCCGTCGGGGCAATGGATCTCGACTTCCCGCCTTTCGCCTGCGGAGATTCTCACGAGATAGTCTTGCCCCTCTTCGACGATTCGGAAGTTCATCGGCGCGATGTTCGGCGGAATCACAAGAGACGTGTAGTCCGGGTCGATGCGCGGCTCCCTCTCCAGCTCTGTTGCCGTGGGGACTTCCGGCGTTCGACTGCAAGACACCGGGAACGCGACGCATGCGACGACCGCCATTGTCAGCGCCACCGATATCAACCAAGTTCGACGGCCGGAACACCTCATGCCGCGCCCCCCTTACTTCCGAGCGAGCCGTCGACCGCTTTCCGCGAGAGTCTACCGATACTCAAGTTCCGGGCGGGCGCGGCTCCTGCCGCGCCCCCAACGCCCGCAAGAAGCCGCGCCGCAGGCGCATAGCCCACCCGATTTAGGAGGTTCCCGACTATCACTGGACATGCTCCGAGTGTTGCCATTCTGGTCGTCCTCAATGCAGCACCGAGTCCCACGCGTGACTATTCCTCTCGTAGCGTGCCACTGTAAAACCCACGGGCCTTCATGATCTGCTGCGCCTCGCCATGCGTGACAACGAATAAATGGTAGAACACATACGTATCGCTATGACGCGTCTGAGCGTACTCCCGCGCGACCTGTATGTCGGTGTAGGGTGCGATATCTTCAAAGAAAGTGTTAACGCGTGCCACAGTCGCCTGATCGTAACTGTATCCCTGCAGGTCGATCGGAGTATGTCCCAATGCTTCTCGTAGCAGCAGCGCTTCCTGACAGTGGATTGGTATCGAGGCGTGTCCTGCCGTCTTGAGTTGCCGGATGCCTTCCGCACAGCAGATCGACGCGATGGAGCTCTTGCTCTTGTCCAGAAGCAACCACGCCATCAGATAGTCGAGCGCCATGCGATTGTCCGGTTTGGCCTCCAGAAGAATCAGGAAAGCTAGGAACTGGGGACCGAACACATGGCTATCATCAACAGGAAGACGCTTTCTGAGGTCGCCGAACTCCCGATCGACGGCGTCGGGATCTGCGATGACCGCCTTGTAGCGGCGTGCGAAATCTCGATGGAACATCGTCCGATCGAGCAGGTTCAGATACTTCCGCGCCATATCGTAGTTACCATTGGCAATGTTGCATTCGGCCATGCGTCGCAAGGTGTCGTACGTTCTTTCCCCGGCCGTCATGCTGTTATAGGCGTGTCGAAACGCAGCGTTCACGTGGCCCATTTCGTAGAAAAGATCGCTGTTGTACATGGCAACGGCCGTATCGTCCTCGTTCGGGTCCACCCGTGTACCCGAAAAGTTGAAGACAAGCCCGCGAGTGCCCCATGGCTGAGGGTAACTGAACATCTCGTCGAGCAGCTTTCCCTTCTTGTACAGAGCGAAGTTCGTCATGAACTGCAGACGAGAGTCCCCATAGGGATTCCTCTTCGCCGCTTCCAAAAGAGCGTCCCATTGCCTCTGCTTGTACAACTGACGGCAGGCGACTGCGGTGGCAAGCCGCGCGTCATGCCGAATCCAAAGGAGCAGAATCATGAGAACGAGAACCGACAGGGCCAAGGTAACGCGGCCCCCGCTGCCGGACTTGGCTCGCCAGGAATCCGCGATCCGCGTACCGGCAGACAGGCGGCCCCAGAACGGAATCACCAGCACCAAGGTCCAGAGCACAATCGCCAGCACGCAATCCGTGATGAAGTAGTTCGTGGTTTGAACGAGCGAGCCCGAGCGGAAAGGCGGAATCATGATAAAAGGGCATGTCAATGCGCCGTGCAGCGAAACCGGAAAGACCCAGCGCCAAGCAGCTAGTGGCACAGCGATGCCGTAGACGACGCAAAGGATCTTAAAGGCAAGGCCCGAGCGTAGAGGGCCATCGAGCCACTCGGACGCAATGACCCAAGCCACGAAGAACCATGCATAGGCTCCAAGAACAAGATAGGCGACGGGTGTAGCCACCAACGCGTAGATTTGTCTGGCCAACCTGCCGCGCAAAGACAAGTATCCCAAGAAAGTCGCACAGCTTGCACACAACCCGAGTGTGTCCTGGGTAAGGTACAGGGTGGACGTGTGCAAGGCGAGCAGCACTATGCATGGAGGAAGCGTCTGGAAGACGGAAACGGTCCTATCGGACTTTGCCAACACGCGATGGAACAGGAAGCCGAAGCACGTTATGCCTGCCGACACGACCAGCGCACCGGACCACCGGTAATGATGGAACTGTCCAAGGAATCGACCGGCGTAGCGCAACGGGCCGGCGGGATGGTCGAAGAACTCCAGCAGGAACGGAGTCCCGAACACAAAGAAGCAATCGTTTGTCTCGCTCTGGAATTCGATGACGTAACCGTACACCGATTGGAATAGCAGAAAGGAAACGACGAACAATACCGCCAAGGCGATGTACGGGGAACGCAGCTTGCTCGCAACCGAATTCGTCACTTTGTGCTTCCTTCGGTAATCGTCACAAGCTGATCGACAGCCACATCTTTCAAGATGTCCACAGCGCCGCCGATCCAGCGGACTTCGATTCGGTCCACGCGTTTGTGCTTGCCCAGCCCGAAGTGAAGTCGTCTGCCCGAGTGGCTCTGGTATCCGCGCCCGGCGTGTACCTCGTCCACCTGAATCAGGTCGCCCGCCGTAACGATGACGCGTGCCCCTACTCCGTCGCGATTGGACCGGTCGCCCCGAAGCCGCAATTGAAGCCAGTGGTTGTCATTCTCTGTGTCGTTTTTCAATATAGTGGGTTCGCGTCGCGAGTTCAGAACGACCACGTCGATATCGCCATCGTTGTCCAGGTCGTCGAAGCCCGTGCCGCGGCTGCTGAGTTTGACCCGCATGCCGTCTCCGCCCGATTCCGAAACATCAACAAACCTCCCTTGGCCGTTGTTCATCAACAGGTTATTGCGAGCCTGGTATTCCGCCGTGTCGTCACGTACTTCGATATTGTCCTGCAAGTGGCCATTGGCAATGAAGATGTCGCGGTCGCCGTCGTTGTCGAAATCGACGAATCCCGTTCCCCAGTTGACGTGCGGAAGCGCCTTCATCCCGGCCCGGGCTCGAAGCGTTGCGTCCTCGAAGAAACCGCGTCCGGAATTCCTATACAGGGCGGGTAACTCTCCCTGGTAGTCGGTCATGAAGAAGTCCAGCAGGCTGTCGTTATCGTAGTCGCCGCAATCCACACCCATGCTCGATAGCCAGGTGCCGGAGAAGTTGTAGGCGACCCCGACAATCAACGCGACCTCGCTGAAATTGCCCGTCCCATCGTTTTCGAACAGGTAGTTGCCCATGACGTCATTACAGACGAACACGTCGGTATCGCCGTCGTTGTCGTAATCGCCGCAGACAATCCCCATACCCGTGCCGGCGCGTGCCGCCACGCCCGACTCGTCACTCACATCAGCGAAAGTCCCGTCGCCGTCGTTGCGATAAACGGTATCGGGATCTGGCTTATAGTCCTGGGGAGCCCGGTAGCTGGGAATGCCCATGATCGAGTAGGGCACGTGCATGTCGCAGGAGAAGACAATGTAGTTGGCCGCGTAAAGATCAAGATCCCCATCTTTGTCCATGTCCAAGAAGCAAACTCCCGCCCCAAAGCGATCTCCATTGCCTACGCCGGCTCCGACGGTGGTGTTGGAAAAAGTCCCGTCGCCGTTGTTACGATAGAGGACATTGGGGCCGAAATTGCTGACGTACAAATCCTGATCGCCGTCATTGTCGAGATCGCCAGCAACGGCCCCCAATCCATAGCCGGTATCTCCCACGCGTGCGTGATCGGTTACGTCGGTGAAACTCCAGTCGCCATTGTTGCGGTAGAGTCTGTTTTTCGGCGGCTGGTCAGCCTCGGCGCCTGGAAGTGGAGCTCCGTTTGGGAAGTAAATGTCGATCCGACCGTCGCCGTCGTAGTCGAAAAGAGCCAAGCCAGAAGTCATGTTCTCGCAGATATAACGTCGGCCACTACTTCCGTCTGTGTGCTTGAAGTCGATGCCGGTAGTTTGTCGAGTCACTTCTCGAAGCAGGATTTGGTCTTGCCCATGCGCCCAAGCCGTCCACAGCAAAGACAAACCCATCGCAATGGCGTAACAGCACAGCATCGAATCACTTCGGTTAGTCATTGTAACTATCACGTTACTGATCCGTTCAAGCCAAGTCGATGAGCCTTCCAAACCGAAGGTTGGTCGGATCCAATTCAATCACTCTTTTCCAGGACCGATACCGCCAGCATCAGTTTTCGGTTTGCCTGTCGGCGTGGCGAAGCCGGTGCCGCTTGGCCCGGGCGCACGTCGAGACGAGATTCTGGCCGCCTTCTCGAAAGCTTCCGCCGCTGCCTCAGCTCGCTTGGCGTTCTTATGCAGCCGGCCGATCTCCAAGTAGTAGGTGGGGTTTTCCGGCTCGATCACAGCCAACTCCTCTAGTATCCGTATGGCCTCCACGATTCTACCTTGCTGATTGTACAGCCAAGCGAGCCCTTGTCGGGCTTCCGCATTGGCCGGATCGAGCGACGCCGCGTTTTGCAGCAGCTTTTCGGTTTCTCGCAGGTTGTTGTTTGCACGGTAGATCCGTGCGGCGTTCAGGTAGTTACTGGCCAGCAGCCTTCGCATATCTTCCACATCGTTGTAGGAGCTCCTCAAGGTCTGTAGCCGCCTTCGATCGCCCTCAGTTAGCTCCTTGTGTCTCTTCAGGAACTCCTCGGCCTCGTCGCTTTGGCCCAGCCGCCGGCAAACATTGGCCATGCCGTAGTAAGCCTCGGCCAGTCCGGGAAGCAGGTTGATAGCCTGCCGGTAAGCGTCCTTGGCCTTCTCGTAATCCTGCAGTTGCTCGTGTGCCGTACCCAGTAAGAAGAAGGCTCGACCCGAAGGCGGTCCGGTCTCCAGTGATTTGTTGATCGTTTCGATGGCCTCGGCCAGTTCTCCCGTGTGAATCAGTGCCCACGCCAATTCGACTTGTGTGTCTACGGGCGCTTGGCCCAACTTCAACGCTTCGCGGAACGCTGACACAGCCTGTTCGTGCTGGCCTTTCTTGGCCGCCACTTTGCCGATACCGTGGTGGGCGTATGCATAGCGTGGTTCGAGTTCCAGGCATTTCTCCCAAGACTTCACTGCCTTCTCCGAATCGCCCTGCCAGTAACTCACGTCCGCCGCAACATGGTGAGAGTCGGGGTTGTTGGGAAAATCGGCCGTGAGCCGTTCCGCAAGTTTCCTCGCCTGTTCGTTTATCTCTTGGGTTAAGGTCGGCAGCGGCATACCTTTCTTGAAACGCTGTATATTCTCGTTCAGGCGCTCCCAAACAGTCACGTCCTCCGCAGCCCAGGCCGCGGCAATTGCTTCTTCAGTGACTGCAATCGCGTCATCGAATTGCCCCGCCTCCGAATAGGCCGCAGCCAAGATGCTGAGTCGATGAACATCAAGCGAATCGACCAACTGGCGACCTCGCTCGGCCATTTCAACCGCTTTCTGCGGATTTCGCAGGTCTTCATCCGGACACGTGCTAAGAACCAAGGCCAGATTGAACGGAGCCATGTCGTATTTGGGGTTCGTTTTGATCGCCTCGTTGTAGTAGTCGATGGCCAGTTTGTATTGCCCGTTGGCGTTTAGCGTATTCGCCAATGTCGTTTGAGCGCGGGCAAGCGTGTGGACGAGGTCGAGGGCACGCCACTCGGTGAGCAGGCATCCCCGCTCGGCCAGTTCGACAGCCAGCAAATGATCCTGCAGACGTGGGGCGCTATCGGACGTCAGGCAAATGGCAAATTCGTTCAGGGCGAAGACGTAATTAGGCTCTAAATCAATAGCCCTTTGGAAAGACGCACGAGCTCGATCCGGTACCCCAGCATCATGGTATGCGTCGCCGAGGTACGCATGGGTCCGAGGATTGTTGGGTGCCGCGGTCACCCCATGTTCCCAGAGCGTCAAATCGTTTTGCCATTTCTGAACTTGATGGGTGCTCAACCAGACTAACAGCCACAGCATCCCGAGACCTGCAACGGCGGTCGCCGTCACGGCCGCTGGTCCTCGGATGAAGCGACGAGCCTGCCCCAGGGCGATCGCCACCGCAACCGCCAATCCCACGAGCGGCAAATACAGGAAACGGTCTGCTCGTTGGAGATGATGCGGCAGGAGCTGCGATGTCGGTGCCAAAGCGAGACAGAACCACAGAATTCCAAAGAGCAGACGCGTCCTTCGTCGAACGCACCAAAGAAGGATAAAAGTGGCGACGACCGCTATCGCCCCAAGCACGACTTGGGCGAGCGGAAGATTGTCGGGCCAGATGTACTCGTAGGAAAGTGACAGGTTGGTGGGCCAGACGAGCGTCTTGAGGTTCAGCCAGTAGCCGGCTAGTACGACCCCCGGCTGTCTGGCGAGAAGCGACCACGGCATTTCGACTTGGGGGCCAGTTGGGCCGAGGACCTTGATGACAACGGTCGCTGCGCCGATCAGCCAGAGTGCGAATGTGCCACGTAGTATTCTGCCGAGTTTGGGACGCAGCAACGTCAGCGCATCCCAAGCGGTTATCAGCAGCGGAATCACGGCTCCCATGGCGTTGCTCAAACAGCCGAAAATGCAACAAATCGCAGCTCCCACGAAGCAGGCCATGACGCGATCAGACCTGCCACCCTTCGCGAGCAAATACCTCGCCGAAATGTGGAAATGGATGCAGCCCAAGGCACCCAGAGTCATCAAAAGTTCCTCTCGGCCGGCTACCCACGTAACAGGTTCCACCACAACTGGATGAATCGCAAAGAGGCCGGCGGAAAACGTAGCCACTGCTAGTTCGCCGATGTCCAGTGGCTCCTGCCGTTCGGCCAGCTCTTTGGTCTTGAAGGGATGACGGAAGAGCCTGACGACAAGCCAGAACACCAGAAGCACGTTCACAAGATGTATCAGGCCGCCAGTCAGCTTGAAGCCGGTAGGATCGAGCCCCCAGATCTCATAGTCCAACGCAAGCGTCAGTGACCGCACCGGATAATAACTGGCGATGCAATGCGAAGTGAGGATGTGTTGGATGTTTTGGGCGGTCAAACCGTGAACGTGCGGGTTGTCCACCAATTGTCGGTTGACGTCAAGCGATATGAACGAGAATCCCAGCACGGGATAGAAGACCACGGCAACCAGATACGACAAGCCCAAAAGGGCCAATGCGATCGGCCAGCGGCGCCGTGTGTGATGCTGCGTCATATGGTCCTCAGTGCCTCTCTGTAGGTCAGGCTGTGCCTGACGGAAAGCGGCTTGAACGGTCTGATACCGCAATTCGTCAGGCACAGCCTGACCTGCAGAGCTTCAATAGCAGGAATCGCGCCAGGTTTGGTAATGGTGGCTTCCAGCCGCCACGTTTTCGGCGATCTCCAGGTTTTTCAATGGCGGCTGGAAGCCACCACTACGTATTTGAAGACTGATTCTAAGTATACTGGCCATGCCTTACCAATGTGAATCCATCGGTCGAGTGTTTCCCATTATGGACGAGATCAGAGTCGCTGTTAACGCGAAATGCGTCTGGCCGTGCGAGGAGAAATGAGTGCCATGATACCAGACGCATCTGGCGTAGTCTGTTATCCTCTAATTCTAATCATGCGCAAAACGCGGTCTACGAGTCAGGGGGATATGATCAGGAGAATTGCCATGCGACACAAGCGTTTGGGAAACGTGGTCAGGGTTCTCTGCTGTGTATGCGTTCTGGCAGCAGTCGATTCCGCTCAAACGCGTGCGGACCCAGCGTCCGAAGGCGATAACCACAAACTGGCACAAGTGATCGTCGTCTTCAAGACCCACTTCGACATTGGGTACACCGATTTGGCTCGCAATGTGGTCAAACGATACCGCACGTCGATGATCGACAAGGCTTTGGCCGTTTGTGGCGACACCAAGGAACTACCGCCGGACCATCGTTTTGTATGGACGCTGCCGGGTTGGCCCATGCATCAGATCCTTTGGCCGGGGCAAACAGAGGAACGGCGGAATCGGTTGCACGGAGCCATCCGCTCCGGGCGTCTCGTTTGGCACGCCCTGCCCGGCAGCTTGCACACGGAATCGCTCGAGTTGGAGGATATCGTTCGTGGGCTTAGATTCTCGGCGGGTCTGTCGCGTTCGTTCCACATGCCGTCCCCTCGCGATGCCAAGATGACCGACGTGCCGTCACACGCTTGGGCACTGCCGACGACGCTGAGACACGCAGGAATTGACTTCCTACACTTGGGATGCAACTCGGCCAGCGCTTCGCCCGAAGTGCCTCTGTTGTTCTGGTGGGAAGGCCCGGACGGATCTCGACTGTTAACCATGTACGAGGCCAGTGGATACGGTAGCCGCCTCCAGCCGCCGGACGATTGGCCACACAAAACATGGCTGGCTCTGATTCACACCGGCGATAATCACGGTCCGCCAGCGCCGGGCACGGTCCAGAAGCTGTTGGATGATGCCCGGAAGAATCTTCCAGGTGTCAGCGTGCGTATGGGGCGCTTGTCCGATTTCGGCGATGCGATTCTTGCAGAGGAACCCGATCTACCGGTCGTTCGTACCGATATGCCCGACACGTGGATTCATGGCATTATGTCCATGCCTATCGAAACCAAGATCGCGCGAAACACGCGCCCGAAAATCGCGGCATTGGAAACTCTCAACACGCTGCTGCAATGCTGGGACGTCGATACAGAGTCGGCCTGCGAAGCCGTATCATCGGCATATGAAGGAAGCCTGATGTACGGCGAACACACATGGGGTGCCAGCGTGCCGCTCGACAAACGTCTGTACGGCAGGGCGTGGCAGGAGGAGCTTGCCGCAGGGAAGTACGCGCACATGGAGGAATCGTGGCGAGAGCATGGCGCCTACATCCGTACCGCCCAAGACTCAGTTTGCCCAGCACTGGCCGCGAACATGCAGACATTGGCTCGTTCGATCAACGTGGATGGACCGCGGGTCGTTGTGTTCAACCCTCTGCCATGGAAACGCGACGACGTTGTGACGGTCGATGGTGGTGCGAGCCTGGGGACGTCCTGGAAGGATGCGGCAACCGGCGAGACGATTTCGGCGGAACGCAGCGGGGATTCGCTTCGTCTTTTGCTCCGGCAACTTCCGTCGCTTGGATACCGCACGTACGTTCCCGCGGCATCCAGAGATGCCGATGGGGGCGTGTCTGTTGGCCCGGTGTCAGGAGTGATCGAGAACTCGCGATACCGAGTGCAACTGGACGCCGCGCGAGGCGTGATTTCGTCGCTGGAGGACAAACAGTCCGGTCGCGAGTTGGTCGATTCAGATTCCCCGTACGGCCTTGGCCAGTACTTGTATGAACGTTTCGACGCCGACGACAATCAGAGGTACATCAAGAGCTACTGCAAGTACATACCAGGCTGGGTAGGGCATTTTTCTCGCTTCGATATGCCTTCGGCCGACGAGGTACCGTACTCGGCCACCTCGCCGGAGGATTTTCAGCTGGAGATCCAAAAGAGCAACGTCGCTACGACGGCCACCATGACCGTCGCACCTTCAGCGCAAATGCCCCACGCGATCACCCTTACTGTCACCTTGTTTCACGACCTGCCATGCGTCGACCTGGAGTGGAAGATCACGAAAAAGCAGCCAGACACATGGCCCGAGGCGGGTTGGCTGTGCTTGCCGCTGGCAATTGACCGACCGAAGTTCCACTTGGGGCGACTCGGCGCGATCGTTGACCCTTCGAAAGACACGGCACGCGGGGCCAATCACGAGGTGTTTTGCCTGAACGGCGGCATGACCGTCACCGGCGCGGACGGAAAGGGGATTGGGTTCTGCCCGACAGACTCACCGCTGGTCAGTATCGGCCGCCCCGGTATCTGGCGGCACTCCAAAGAGTTTGGTCAACGCGAACCCGTCGTGTATGTGAATCTGTTCAACAACGTTTGGGGAACCAACTTCCAGCAGTGGATCCGCGGTTCGTGGTCGTCGCGAGTTCGCCTATGGGCGGTCGACGGCAGCGATGCGGAGCGAGACCTGATCACGCCGTCTTGGGAAACCCGAAGTCGGGCAATGGCTGCCATGTTCAACGGTCCGGCCGGGAAACTGTCGCCTATGCAAACCGGTCTTGAACTATCAGAAAAAGGCATCCTGGTAACCGCGTTTGAGGCATATCAGAACGGAAATGGTATACTGCTCCGCCTTTGGGAGCAGGCGGGACTTGATAGCAATTGTCGGGTTCAACTGCCTGCCGGACTTCAAGTGACCGAAGCCCAACCGTGCGATCTTCGCGGATCGATCATCGGCGATCCGATCGGTGTGCACGGAGGTTCGTTGAACGTGTCCGTCAAGAAGTATGCCCCCGTCAGTCTGTCACTCGACCTTCCGCAATAGACACGTATGTCGCGATTCAGACGTATGCAGGGTTGGCAATCTACCCCACGAAGAAATCTGTGCTTGTCGAACACTTCCGCGTAAACCTGGTGCAACTCGATGAGCAATTGTGCGACGTGGCGTGGCAGGTGGCTATGCGTGGACTTGGGAGCGTCGCTAAAATGAAAACCACCACGTTCGTGCGGCGAGACGTTCCGTACTCTAGGTGAGAATCTGGGTGGGCCATGAATGCTAGTAGCGACAATCCAGAGACATCGGTGCTGATCAGCTGGCTGGCGATGCTTGCACGCGGCTTGAGCCCCCAACAGCTCGACGCCATGCCGGACGAAATGCGGCAAGCTCAGTCCGCATTCAAGTCGCTCGTGGACAGCCTGCCGCTGAATCTGCTGATCAAGGACGCGGCCGGCAGACGCGTGTTTGCTAACCGCAAGTACCTCGAAACGCTCCACGCGACTCTTGACGAGATCTTGGGGAAGACGGACTTCGAACTCTTTCCAGAAGATCTTGCCCGCAAGTTCAGCGCCGATGATGCGGAGGTTTTGCGCTCGGGGCGAGCCGTTCATGACAACGAATTGCACCAAACGCGAGGCGACTCGCCACGGTGGATCGAACGCATCAAAGGGCCGCTGCGCGACGCGGACGGCAAGATCGTTGGATTGCAGGTTTTGTTCTGGGACGTGACGGACCGGAAGCAGGCCGAACTCGCACTGGAACAGGAACGGAGCCTGCTGCACGCACTGATGGACAACATTCCCGATTCGATCTATTTCAAAGATCGCGACAGCCGATTCCTGCGGATCAGCCGTGCCCAAGCGGACAAGTTCTGCCTCGCCAGTCCGGAGGAAGCCATCGGCCAATCAGACGCAGACATTTTTACGGAGGAGCACGCCCAAGAGGCGTTAGCCGACGAACGCGAGATCATGAGCACGGGCCAGCCCGTCGTGGCGCGCGTCGAAAAGGAGACTTGGCCGAATCGCCCCGACACGTGGGTGTCAACGACCAAGATGCCGCTGCGCGACAATGACGGGAGGATCGTCGGAACGTTCGGTATTTCCCGCGACATCACGGAGCTCAAGCAGGCGCAGGACGAACTGCGCAAAGCTCGCGACGTCGCCGACGCCGCGAACCGGGCCAAGAGCGATTTCCTGGCCAACATGAGTCACGAAATCCGCACGCCGATGAACGCCATTATCGGCATGACGGAATTGCTGCTCGACACGCCCCTCACGGCCACCCAGCAAGAATACTTGAGAATGGTGCAGGAGTCGGGCGATTCGCTGCTCGAGCTGCTGAACGACATCTTGGACTTCTCCAAAATCGAGGCGGGGCGGCTGGAATTGGACTATGCGTCATTTGACGTGCGCGACGCTTTGGGCGATACGTTGAAGTCGCTGGCTTTGCGCGCCCACGCCAAGCAACTGGAGTTGGCCTTTGATATCGACTCGGAAGTGCCGTTCGTCCTAGCGGGCGACGTGGGCCGCCTACGCCAAGTCGTTGTCAATCTGGTCGGCAATGCCATCAAATTCACAGACGAAGGCGAGGTCGTGCTGAATATCGAGTGTACGTCACGGACTGGCAATCAGGCGAAGTTGCTGGTCTCGGTTCGCGATACGGGCATCGGCATTCCACGGGAAAAACAAGAACGCATCTTCGCGGCTTTCGAACAAGGAGACACCTCGACCACGCGGACGTTCGGCGGTACGGGTTTGGGCCTTGCGATTTCATCTCGGCTGGTCGAGATGATGGGCGGCACAATTTGGGTCGAGAGCGAGCCAAAGCGTGGCAGCACCTTTTGCTTTACCGTTAAGTTGGACGTGGTGGACGCCGAATCCAAGAGCCAACGCCGTGCGGTGGTGGTGAGCGACACACCGGCGTTGATCGTCGACGACAACGCCACCAACCGGCGCATCCTTTTCGACATGCTGACCAATTGGGGCATGAAACCATCGCTGGCCACGGGAGCCCGCGAAGGGTTCGGTCACCTGCAGGACGCCGCGCGGCGCGGCCGTCCGTTTCGAATTGTACTACTCGACGTCAACATGCCCGAAGTCGACGGCTTCGAGTTGGCCGCATGGATCCGCGATGACCGTGTCCTGGCCGACACGCCAATTATCCTGCTCACGTCCTCCGGCCGCGTAGGGGACGCGGAACGACGGAGCGAGTTGGGCATCTCGCACCATATGCTAAAGCCGGTGAAGCAGTCGGAAGTCTTTGATGCCATCGTTCTAGCACTGGGAGTTACGGACGCAGACGACCATGAAGAGCATGCCGCGGGCGCCTTGGAATCGCTCGCTTTCGACGGTTTGCGGGTGCTGCTGGCCGAGGACAACGCCGTGAATCAGAAGCTGGCGGTAGGCGTTTTGGAAAAGCTGGGCTGCGACGTGACGGTCGCGGAAGACGGACGTCAGGCTGTTGCCGCGTGGGAAACGCAGGCTTTTGACGTGGTGTTGATGGACGTTCAAATGCCGGAAATGGACGGTTTGGAAGCCACGCGGACGATTCGGCTGCACGAACAGGATTCCGACCGGCACACGCTGATCATCGCGATGACGGCCCACGCCATGACCGGCGATCGCGAACGCTGCCTGGCTTCCGGGATGGACGATTACCTCTCGAAACCCGTGCGGTTTCGGGAACTGAGCGAGAAGCTGGCAGAACATCTACTCGGAGACGAGCATGGCGCGATCGCTGACGCCTCGTCTGCGGCGGCTGACAATCCCGTCGACTGGGCCGACGCGTTGGAAGTCGCTGGAGGCGACCGCAAATTGCTGCAGCTTGTGGTCGACACGTTCTTCGATGAATTCGAAACGCTGATGCAGCAGATCCGCGCCAGCCTGCGACTTCGCGACGCTACCTTGCTGAGAAAGTCCGCTCATTCCTTGAAAGGAGCGTTGCTCTCCGTCGGCGCTCGCCGCGCGTCCGCGCAGGCCTTCGAGTTGGAGCGTATGGGCGCGTCAGGGACGTTGACGGACAGCGACAACGCGCTGGCAAGTCTGGAACATCACTTGGCCGTCCTCCTCCCGATCCTAAGGAACGGACCACCGAAGGATCCGTTGGATGGGTGAACCGGCACAACTCCGTCGACGCCCCCCAGAATTCCGGCAGATTTGGGATCAGCAACCGCCCGAGCGGTCTGTAGATTTTGGCTCAGTAGTGGTGCGGCTATCGATATTTGTCAGGTAGATTGAGGCCAGGGTGGCCGGGGTTGG
>CAZUAH010000023.1:0-55492 GCA_964617665.1 uncultured Pirellulaceae bacterium | reverse complement strand
ATATGATCGCGCTGCTGGAGCGGATTCGAGGTCACGAGGCCATGCCGGTACACGGCCCGGAGCATCACGCCATGGTGCCAGGCATCATTTTGGCCACCGCGCGGAATTTGGGTGCAACGGTCAACGACGAGATGATTCGCACTGGCATTCAGCGGGGAAGCCGCATCTGTGGTGGACACTGCGCGTACGTGGGTGCGTGTGGTGCTGCCTTGGGCGTCGGGGTCGCGTTTTCGCTGATCATTGAAGGCAGTCCACTCAAGGGCGACAAACGCAAGACAGCCCAATCTGCCGTGGTGTCCGCCTTGGAGCCGATCGCCGAACTCGAGGCTGCCCGTTGCTGCCAGCGCGACGGTTGGATCGCGCTCAGGAAAGCGGCGGAACTGTCGCGAGAGATGTTACCGGTCACGCTGAAGGCGGAAGCGTCTCTTCGCTGCGATCAGATAAAGGCCAATGCCGAGTGCATTGGGAAGGCCTGCCCGATTTTTCCATCAGTCAAGGCCGCCACGACTCGAGAGACGTAGTCATGTGGCATGTCCGGAGCAGGGAGGGCGAAGCTCCTGCTGAGCCGGATACTCTGCACCGACGCGTGGCTCGGCTGGAGCCTCGCCCTCCCGACAATCGCCGATTCAAGCGTGTCGAATACGCAGACACCGTCCGCTAGCTCTATTCAGCGATCTCCAGCTCAGCCAGATAGATTGCCGTCATGGTCTTGCCGTTGTCGTCCTTTTCGTGCGACGAATAGTAAGAGACCAACGCGCGAGTCGGACTGAGTTCTACGAACCCGGGGTAGGAGTTGTCACCGCCGCTGGGCAATTCGGCGAACTCATGCAATTCATCGCCTGCGAGCCAGCACAGCGATGTCTTCGGCTTGCCCGTCAACGACTTTCTGCCGCCGACCAGATAGCGTCCTGCCCACTTTGCCAGTAGCGGGCCACCGATGTATCGGTCCAAGTCCTTCCGTTGCCACTCGTCGTACGGCGGTCGTGATCGGCAGAGTTCCGCGACGCCCGAGCCTCGACGACCTACTGCAAGTACGCTTCCGTCTTCCTCGAACAGGAAGGCCGTTTCGTCGCCGTCACGCTCCTGGAAAAATGCGGCCTTCCTCCAGATGAGGCCGTCGTCGCTTTCGAGCATGGCCGATTCGATGATCGACAACGGATACCCGCGGCTGGGGTCAAACTCGCGCTTACGCCGACCGCACAAGTAGGCTTTCCCGTCGTGCCTGGCCGCTCGCCAGATGTAGTGTCCGTACGTGCCTTCGAGCATCTGTGGGCCTTGCCATTTTTGTCCGTTGTGCGACCACGCGGCATAACCCAAATGCAGGTTCAAGTCGTACTCGTCGCGCGAAGGAGGTCCGTCGCCGCAATACCACGTGCCCGTGAAGACAAACAACTTGTCCTGAAAGATCAGGAAATGCGGATCGCGCGTGTCCCGCTTGGCCACGGAGAAATGAGTCACCTGCTCCCAGGTCTTTGCGTCTTCGCTCGACAACACAATGATCGACGCACTTGGATGCACGCCATGCCCATTGGGACAACTGCGGAAGGTCAAGTAGAATCGGCCCTTGAAGCGACACAAATCCGTAAATGCATTGTGCTCGCCGTTGTGGAAGGCCTTCCGCACAGAGACGACTTGAACCTGCGGAGGTTCCGCCGCAGCGGCCAAAGGCGATTGTATGCACGTCAGCGCGATGAGGATGCCAATCGCGAACGCCAAGTGTTGTCCCATCAGAGTTGCGATGTCATTTCTTGACTTGCTCATTCAGATGTTCTTTCATTCTGGTTACGATCCACTGCATCGGATCGGCTCACGGAGTGAGCCGACTACACTGGTGGATCTTATTGCGTCAGCCACTTTCGATCCAGCCGGATCAACTGCCCCCCCGAAGCGATCCAAAGGGCCGCGGGTGTTTCTATCACTTTGTGAGGTATCACATTGTGATAACCGTCGTGTAGTGGTCCAATTGCGCGGTCGGCTAAGCCGGCGATTGGCAACCTGACCCAGGGGCCGGCCAAACGCGCTTCA
This sequence comes from uncultured Pirellulaceae bacterium, assembly GCA_964617665.1. Classification (GTDB taxonomy): domain Bacteria; phylum Planctomycetota; class Planctomycetia; order Pirellulales; family Pirellulaceae; genus JADHUC01. Next base: position 53,467 of record CAZUAH010000023.1, on the reverse strand, counting down.
TCAGTTTCCCAGTGCAGCAAATCGCCTCGACGGGACATGTTCCACAAATCAGTGCCTTGAGCCGACACCTTCTCCACAGCGACTTTGCCGGTAGTGGGGTCGTAGTGACATCGCTGCATCATGCGTTGGCCGGATTGCGGCGGAGCGGGATCTTCGCGGGTCACCACCAACGTCTTGCCGTCCGCCGACGGTTCAATCGCGAGTACCGGTCCTTTGAGGATCTGCCGCCAGGACTTGGGGCCAACGTACACACCGGAATCGCTGGCCACGAACAGACAACTGCCCAGACGGACCAAGTGTTGGATGGGCGCGGGGTGCTCCCACCGTTGGATGCCGTTGGGCCCCTGGGCCTCGCGCGTGATGGTTTTGGGGACACCGTTCAGTTTCAAAGGAAACTCCCACTTGCCGCCGACGCATCGCCCGATCCCCGACGGACCGTGCTTCTCGCGAGGGTAGTAAGCGAACTCCACCGCCGCTCCCAACCATGGTCGCCGCTGGAAGAGCACCCATACTTCGTCGTCCGGCAACACGGCCATTCGTCTGACGGGACAGTTTGTGCCAATCTCTTCGGGTGAGATGTACGACCACCGGCCTGATCTCTCATCGAAACGGCTGATTCCCTGACGCCCCAGCACACCGAAGGATTGATTGGTGTAGCCGACCCACAATTCCCCGCCGACCTGGACGGCCGCACTCAGCGAGGGGTTCGGCAAATCGCACTTTGGATTCAACAGTTGCCACGATCGCTCATGATCGAGCCAACGATGGACGCCGCGGTTGCTGGTGATCAGTACTTCGCCTTGGTCGCAAACCAGATCGGTCAGCACGTCTGCGTTCAGATCCTTGGTGGCGTCGAAGATCGTCCATTTACCGGTCTCCAGGTCCAGTCGCGAGACTTGCCCATCCAACTGGATATCCCAATTCCCGGACAGGCGCCGACTGCGGGTCTGCGAGAACAGCAACACGGACTCGCCAACGCGAGCCAGCTTTCGCGGCGTTTCGGTCGGAGTGGGCTTCGATTCACTCACGGAATGCACATCAACACGAGCGTTTTCCGGGAGCGGCGCGCGAGCGTAGCTGGTCCACTTGCCGCCAGAGAGTCTTGCCAGCACAACGGACTTGGTCACAGGGCGGTAGATGCCAGGATACAGGCCCATGCCGTAGACGATTCGATCGCCCGCGATGCCGTACCCTTCGCGGAATCCGATCCACAGTTCGTCGCCCATAGTCTCAAGGAACGTGACCGAGCGAACTTGGCGGCCGTCGATGGTGTTGATGCGCTCCCATCGTGACGTCTTCCAGTTGAAGCGGCACAGACCGCCTGGGCCCCAGTGTTCCCGTTCCGGATCGTAGATGGCGACACACGCGGCCCACAGCGAACCGCCGGCAACCGCAAAGTGAGTGACGATGTTGCTGGCCAGACCGTCCTCGATCGTAAACCGTCGCGGCGGCGCGCCACGTCCGAAATCAGCCTCGACGTAACTCGCAGCGTTCAGCTTCCGCAGGATCGCTGTCCAACTACCGTACCTTTTCCTTCGTTCGCTGTAGTCGCCTTCGCGCATTAGATTGTGGAGGAATTTCCGAGGTTGAAGCGCACGCCACGTTGCCCCGTTGAAGTTGGCAGACGCTGCCAACTCGGGCGCGGCCCTCTTGTCCTCGTCCGGAGACCACGACCGCCAAACTTCCAGCACGCCGGGACCGACGACGGTCCGGCGGCTGCCACCGACCGGCGCGGGGCCGAACTGCGCGGGTCGCACTTCCGGCCAGCGGTCAGCAAGTGTGTACCGTCGCGCTGGTCTGCCGCTTGGGCGATCAAACAAGACGCCGCTGTTGTCGTACGCCACGGCGACGAACTTGTCAGTGACGTGGACTGATCTTGGGGCACCCTCGTACACGAACACGCGGATTGCCCGGGAAGGCACCGGCATTCCCGTATCGGCGACGCGATCGTCAACGATCCTGCGTGTTTCAAGCCTGGCGGGCTCCGCCGCGAGCATATCCACGGTACACAAGATCATGGTCAACAAGAGAAAGAAGACACTGTAAGGCATCTTGTCAATTCCTGTAGTAGATCCGTCCGATCGCACGAGATCCTTGGTGTTTGGTCATGGGACATTCACCGCCACGTACACCATCCATACCCCAGCGTACGTCCCTCACACAGGACAGTACCTCTTAGGCAGTGGTTGTAGCGGCGGTGCCTATCTTCAAGATATCGAAATCGGCCGCCAAATTCGACCGTGAGATGCGTTATGGTCTCATCGGTTCGACCATTTCGCCGTTTAGTCGCTCCCAGACGTTCTTGAGTTCTTGGAGCTTATTTGGGTGACTCTTGGCCAAGTCGTCGGACTCGCTGGTGTCTTCGGCGAGATTGTAAAGTTGCCAGTCACCGGTTGCGCCCCATCTTGGGTTGCAGACCAACTTCCAGTCGTCCACGCGGACTGCGGTTCGCTTGTTCATCCGCCAAAACAGCACATCGTGCGGGCGCTCGTCGCGCTGGCCGGTCAGGTAGGGCAACAGATTGACCCCGTCGATGGATCGCCGTTCGGGAATCGGTGCATCGGCGACGGCCGCTACGGTGGCGTATACATCCAAAGAGATAACCGGATGTTCGTACACCTTTCCCGCTGGAAATGTTCCTTTCCACTGGGCCAGGAACGGTACGCGGATACCGCCTTCGTACACATCGCCCTTGCCGCCGCGCAGAGGCAAGTTGCTCGATGTCAACTCGCGCGTGGGGCCGCCGTTGTCGCTGATGAAGAATACCAGTGTGTTCTCTTCGAGTTTCTGGTCGCGTAGCCTTTTCAAGATTGCACCGACGCTGTCGTCCATGTTGCTCAGCATGGCTGCGAAGATTCTACGATGGATGTCCTCGATGCCCTTGAACCGGTCCATGTAAGCGTTTGCGCCCTGCAGCGGGCTATGGACGGCATTGTAGGCGACGTATAGGAAAAACGGTTTACGCCTGTGGCGGTCGATGAAGTCGACAGCTTCACGCGTCAACGCATCCGTCAAGTAGGCCGCCTCTTCGACCGGCTGCCCGCCGCGTAGGATCGGATTGTTGGCATCGTAGGGTGGTTCGTCGTGTCTCATGTGGTTCGTATAGATCAGAGTGCCGTCGGTCCAACGCCCTTCACCACAATCGGGCAGTGTCCGACGACGAAGCATCGTTGTCACGCCACGATAGGGCGGCGGGACGTAGAAGTGCCCCTCGTGCAGGAAGCCGAAGAACTCGTCGAAGCCGTGACGTAATGGATGATAGGCAGCCGTGCCGCCCTGATGCCACTTGCCGACTAGCGCGGTCGTGTAGCCGGCATCGTGAAGGTGTTCAGCGATCGTCACTTCAGAAGTCGGCAGGCCAAGGCCCGGAATCTCGTTTGCCGCGCCGATCAGGTTCAGTTCGTAGCCAAATCGCGTCTGATAGCGGCCTGTCAGCAGTCCGGCACGTGACGGGCTGCAATACGAAGCCGTGACGTAGCCGTTGGTGAAGCGAACGCCGCCAGTCGCGATGGAGTCAATGTGCGGCGTTGGGATTTCTGGATTTCCCTGGCATCCCAGTTCGCCGTAACCAAGATCGTCGGCAAACAGCAGTATGATGTTGGGACGCGTGACCTTGGGCTGTGCCGTGGCCGTGACTGGCCGCAATGTGGACAGGCAGATCGCCGAAACGAGTAGAACGAGCGAGAGGTAGGTACGCATTCGCATCATGGATCCCTTTAGAATACTTGACGACGCACGATGTCAGATTAACGCAGTCTTTGAGGAACGGACATTATAGCAAGACGAGGTTTCGAGACCGGGAGGGCGAGGCTCCCGCCGAGCCGAAACCGCGAAAAACACGGCTCAGCGGGAGCTTCGCCCTCCCGAAAACAGGTTTCGAGTTGCCCTTGAGTATTCAGGAGAAATTTTGTGGGGCAACGTAGACGGGTGTCTTTTCACTCGCCTGGCTCAGATCGAATGACTGCGGGATCGAGTTTGCCGTCGGCCGTGCCATCGAACAAGTCGATTTCGCTTGCTGCGCGAGCAATTTCTTCTCGCGTGAAGACCCCCTTGACGATGCAGGCTTCGGTCAATGTGTGGATCAGCAGTACGGCACGCGCCAAATCGTCCTCAAGCTGTTCCACGCGATCCCCTGTCGTGACGTTGGGGCCAAGCTGTACGTGACGCAAACGCGATACGCACTGGTCGTAAGTCTCGATCTGTTCGCCGGAGACGTATTTTCTGATGGAGTTTGTCAGCCAACTCATTGTCAGTCCTCCAATCACCTCGCCGTGAGCACGACCACTCGACGCGTGTTAGTTATCCGACTCTTCTCCTTCCAACTGGCGAAGAAAGTCCTCCGGCTCAGTTACCCGATTGCGTTCAGGGCTTCCCGCGTCACGGAATTGCGCGGGGGCAAGTTTCCCGTCCTCGACGCCGTCGGAAAGGTCCAACTGCTGAGCAACTTGCGTGATTTCTCTGGTCGACAAGACTCCCTTCGCAACGAGAGTCCGGTTCACCGCCATTGCGAGTAGGAGTGTGCGGCCCAAATCCGATTCGGCGTCGTCCAGTCGCGATCGGTATGCTGCTTGGTCCGACGCCATGCGACGAGCTTTGCGTTCGACCCGCCGACGATGGCGGCCGAGCATCTCTTTTATTCGTTTGTCCTCTTGCCGCATGAAGTAGAGTGCGGTGCCGAGTCCCCCGATTCCTCCAGAACCGGCCATGTCAGGCTCCTTTTCAAGTGCCGACAGAGTGTCTTCTGCGACTGTGACGAAGAAACGTCTCTGCAATCAGGCTTGGATTCTCGGTCGTTTGCCGACGGGACGGTGATCCGCCGTGACTTGCCGAAACGACGTAAACTCGAAAACTTCAACGAATCCACCGTATCGAAAAGGCAAGCCCAGATCATCCATAGCACGAAGAAGATGCATCCCAGGGCCGCGAGACAGACGGGCAAAGCTCCGGGGCGTTTCGTTTCCCAAACGACAATTGCGACGAAGATCTGCGCTACCGCCGTGAGCCCAAGTAGCGTACGCAACCGAAAGCGTTTCGCTGATCGCAACACGGTACGAACGGTCTTCCGGCTGACAAGATCGCGCAAAAAATCGCCCGTTGCCTGAAAGCAAAGCAACAAGAACGCGGCGAGGCCGACCAAGAGTATGACCGTGATGCAGAGCTGTAGAATGGTTTCCGCCATGAGTCTGCCCCACTGCAAGCGGGCACGCAATACGGCTGCTGCAAGCTGCCCGGACACTGAACAGATCAGCCCGTCGCCAACCGGCGCCATAGCCTCAGAGCTATTCGCCAGCGACCCCCAGTTCTTGCAGGGCTCTCAGGCGGATTCGACGGCTGGCCTCGTCTCGTCACTTTGCGATGACGCGGTTCTGTTTGTCGACCAAGAAAACGTTGGGCCGGTGGCTCTTGGCTTCCGCATCGTCGTACTGGGCGTAGCTGACGATGATCACCATGTCTGCGGGTTTCACCAGATGTGCAGCGGCACCGTTCACGCAGATCACGCCGGAACCGCGCGGGCCAGAAATGGCGTACGTGGTCAAGCGTGCACCGTTAGTGATGTCGTAAATATCGACCTGTTCGTGCTCGACAATGTCGGCCGCGTCCAACAGGTCCTGGTCGATTGTCACGCTACCTTCGTAGTCCAAGTCCGCCTCGGTGACGTGGGCACGATGGATTTTCGATTTTAGAAGAGTACGCATCATGGGATTGTTGTGGCATCATCGAAGACGCCGGTCGCTCCGTTATTTCTTGTTCCCTGCGGCCCTAAGTGCTTTCACCGCAGTTACTTGTGTGTCTACATGTGGCAAGAAAGACACAATTCTAGCGTTTTTCCCCGCGTTCTGTAACGGGTGGCCTTCTTGGATGGCGACGTCACGGCAAGGAAGGGGCGTGGCGACGGCAGGCAAGTCATGAGAGAAGCCCGACTTTCAGTTAGAAGGCCGGGCTTCTGATTCACGTTGGGACCCGCTGGCTCTTGGTCGTGCGGTCAGCTCTTTAGGCCTTTGAGACCCGGATCCAGTTTCTCGTCGCTCTTGACAAGGTCTTTCCAGTAGATGCGTTCCCCTGTGTACGCAGCGGTGCGTCCGAAAACCGTAATCAGGTTACTGCGAACGCTCGGCGCGACCGTCGTATTCTCGTAGTTTCCGTCGGTGATGTTCTTGTGGAACGTGGCGATGTTTGTCACCGCTCCTTCCTTGAAGATTCCAGGGGAGCTTCCGCCGCGGTAGAAATGCTTGCCACGGACTAAGACTTGGCCACCGTACTTCGTTTCCAAGATGCCGTCCGCACCGAACATGCGGTTGCGAATTCCTTCCGGCTGGGTCCCGTGGCCTTGGAACTGGCGCGAGCTGAACGTCACGCCGACATCATTCGGATACTGGAACAAAATGGCGAAGTGGTCCCAGCACGTACCCACGGGGCGGACAGTTCGCCCGCCCGTGCCGTCTGCGCAGACCGGATCCTGGTCCATGATCCAGTTCATCACGTCCAGCGTGTGGACGTTCTGCTCGGTGATGATGTCGCCGGAAAGAACGCGATCCAAGCCCCATCCCCGCAAGCGATTCTCTGCATTATCAGGATCGGTCTTCCATGACTCCCACATCCGCATCCACGGATCGCCGGCGTGATACGTCGCCTCGCCAAAAGCAAACGTGCCGAGCGCACCGTCGCGTACTCGCTTCAACGCCTCGATGTAGTATTGGTCGGCGCGCGTCTGGAAATCGACGAGGAAACAGAGCCTTTTTGTAGTTGCCTTCTTGCCGCTGTCGCCGATGGTGTGACAACCGGGCACGTCCACAGCGATTGGTTTGGCGACGTACACGTGGCAACCTGCTTCCACGCCAGCGGCGGCCTGTTCGGGATGGAAGTAAGGCGGGCTCTCGATGACGACGGCATCGGGCTTCTGTTCGAGCATTCGATGATACCCGGACAATCCCGTGTAGCGCCGATCGGCCTTGATTTCGAACCGGTTGCCCACATTGTCGGCTCGGTCCTTGAAGTAGTCGGCAGCAGCCACAACGTTATACCCACCGTGCTGTTTGAACAGATCGGTGATCCAGGTCCCTCGGCCGCCGCAGCCGATCAGTCCGATATCCACCTTCGAATTGGCGGCGTAGGCGCGTGCGGATTTGGGCTTGAGGATCGTCAAAGATGCAGCCGCGGCTCCGGCCCCGGCCATGAAGGTGCGTCGTGAAAGTCCGTTTGTTGCGTGGGACGTATTCGATGATTTCTGACTCTGAGACATCCTTTAGCGCTCCTTTTGTCAAGACACGTAATTCAGGGTGAGCTTGCATTTCTGTGAATTGCCTCCCATTATGACGTGATCGAGCCAAGATGCAATTTCCAAACGAAGCAAAACCTCAGCCGGGAGGCCCAAGTCAATGACCTCGAAGACGAAGCGTGTACTGATACTGGCTTGCCTTCTGTTGACGCCCACAGTTTCGGCGAACGGAACAACCATCGACCCGTTTGTGTGGCAGCAGTTGGTCGTCGATGCGGATTTCGTCGGAATCGCCGAATGTACAACCGCAGGCGGAACCGTTGCGGAATACGTGGTTGTCGAATCGTGGAAAGGGCCCAAGGCCGGTACAAAGATGTCGATGCGCATTGCCACCGACTATTGGGGAGAAGAACAGTACGCCATGGTACTTTGCGGGGAACGCGTCCTGGTCACTGCATTCCGATCGCGCGCCCCATCGCGCCTAATGAGTTTCAGTGCAGGCGGCGGCGTTCCACTGTGGTGGCGACACATCCAGTCAGACTTCCGACTTCCCTTGTTTCAAGGCATGATCCGAGATCCCGCCAACAGCCAGAAATTCTTCGATTCCAATTGCGGTAGCTTGGCCGAATTCAAGAAGGCTGCTTGCAGCCTGATATCTCAAACGCCCGAACAGCAGGAACTGGTATTGCTCCGCGCACTCAGCGACAAGTACTTGCTGCGCAGGCTGCGAACCAAGTCTGACTGGAATCCGCTTTCCGATGAGGAAAAGGAATCTCTGACCGCACTTGCGAAGACAATCTCGCAAATCGACTCCGTTCCGATGTTTGTTGACCAATTGCTTCGCTTCGCGCGAGAGAATCCCAAGCATCAACGCAACGTCTTCAGCGTAATGTCACAGGCAGGTGCCAAACAGACGTTGGAGATTCTCGAACGAAAGGGCGATGCCCTTCCGTTTGACGAGTCGTACCGTGAATACCTGCTCAAACGCATCCGGCTTCGTGCTGGCCAGCCGCCGGTCGACGACGCCCCGCTACCGAAGGAGGACGGCGTTCCTGCATCAGCCGAGCTAGAGCGACTGGAAGCCATCCTCACGGCGAAAGAGAAGTCGCGTGAATGGGGAAAAGCCTTCAACACTCTGACCGTTCATCGACCGGCTGCCGTGAGAGACTACCTCGTCGCCTGGGTCAATCCCAGAGAGAACTGGCGAGACGAGAACCTGGGGTACGTCCTTGGCTCCTACTTCGCATGGAAGTGCGGAGGGGAGAGGAAAGAACACCTCATCGCACTATTGGCAGCCAAGAGTGCATATGTCCGAGTCGCCGGGGCGGTGTATTTGTGCTTCGAAGATCGAGAGTTGGGGATGCAGGAGCTTGACAGACTGTTGGCCCTCGAAGGCGATCCGGGCGCATGGGCCGCATTGGCCCTCGCCCGTCGTGGCCGCAACTCGGCGGTTCCGCGGGCGCTTCAGGTGTTCAAAACGCCGGGCGCAACCAATATGGTTGGAGTCCCCCACAAGAATCTTCAGAAACGCGTGTTGGTCCTTTTGTCCAACTCCAGCAAGACGAGCGGCGTCGACATGCCGGCCGTCAAGTGGCCGATCGAGGACCGAACGGTTGAGACCTTTGCGACGCTATCCAATTGGTGGGAACAGAACGAGGAACGCATAACTTTGCACGATCCTTGGTTCGAAAATCTGGAAAAACAGAAGGTCGACTAGAAGCCGAGCGTTGGCGTCTGCCAACCGAAGCGGAGTGGGAATACGCGTGTCGTGCGGGGGCCAGCACCGTCTACCGTTTTGGCGACAATCCCTTGCGTCTGGGGGAATATGCTTCGTTCTCCTACAACGCATCCGATGTGGACGAGAAATACGGACATCTGGTGGGCCAGAAGAAACCGAATCCGTTCGGATTGTATGACATGCATGGGAAGCTGTAGCGTTCCAAACTAGCCTACGGTGTCAAGGCCCTGTCCATGTGATTTTCTACTGTGCGCTGTCCTGAATCTGGTAAGCTGAATAGGGATACCGCACTTAGCGACATTTTGGCGACTCCAGATGCCGACAGAATCTACTCCCATTAAGGACTTTTTTGTAGGGTTTGGCCTGTTGATCGGGGGAAGTGTCGTTGTTCTACTGCGGTGGCTCATCCCAGTGGGCGTTCTGGCTGCGCTGATCTATGTAGGCTTGTATCTTCTCACCGCTTGGGGTCTCATCCCAAAGCTCGTCATCAGCGGTCTCGCTTCCTACATAACTCTGTGCGTGCTGGGCTTAGTGTGGGAGACATTCATATTTTCCCCGGCGTGGATCGATACCATGAAGAAACCCACACCGTGCCCACATTGCGGTAAGAACCTCCGTACGGCACTGGCTAAACAATGTCGTCATTGCGGTGCTGATTGGCACTCAGAGATCTAGACCTCCAATCCCAAGCCCACACCCAACACCACGACGACGATTAACATCGTGCGAAGGCTGAATCTAAATCGTCGGCGTTTGGTGGGGCTGTTTTGGGTCAAGGGTGGTCGGTCAGTATGAGATTGATGAGGAAAATGTCGGCAGTAAGCAGCACAGAAAACACGGTGACACGGATGAACAAGTCACGGAGCGTGAAACGCCAACGATGTTGCACGGAAACGTGCCAGTGTCCCCGTGCGATGGATCGTGAATGGTGAGAGTGTCCAGCCAACCCGCCTCCCACCGTTCCAAGCAATCCCGCCAGTGCGAACCATCTCCAAGGCAAACCATCGGCAATCATTGCAGGGGGATCAGAGGTGATAATCAGCATTGCAGCAAAGCCGGTCAATCCGCCCGTTAGACCTGCCATTGCTACTCGATACCGGGACAACCAGAAACACCATGTCACGAACGCCACATTAGCGATGATGAACAGTCCAACGACGCCTCCATAGAGAACGCCGCCGAAGAAGCCGGGAGTGGCAGCCCAACCACCAACATCGACGCCAACGAAAAGAGACCCAAATACCCCACCAGCCGTCATCGTTCCACCCAAGACCGATAGCCAGAATTGGAGGAATTCTTGATCTTCAGGCAGGGTAGTGTTCTCGTCCGTATTCGTGTTGTCCGTGGACTCGTCCATATCAGAATCCATCCTACCATTTTTCATCCCACCAAAGAAAGAAAAGAATCCACAGAAGGCACAAGATATTGGCCCGGCTTCGGTCAGGTGGTAAAAATGGCTTCCGAGGGAATAGTGATGAACACCAGCCGCTTACGACCGAAATGGACTCTGGGGACGATGTTCCTCATCGTCGGTTGGTCTTCGGTGGTGGTGTGGTTGAATGTGAGAGGCAGTAGACCACAAAGGGAATGGTGGCCTGTAGACGGAAAGCTACAGGAAACGGTCTTGGTTCACTGCGGCTCCCCGTGGACATACGCCGTCCTGCCTGCCACCGATCCAGTTTTTTCCACTCGACTCCATTTGGACTTCATCAGCTACCCAGCCCTAGCAGCCAACATCACCATCGGTCTTCTAGCCGTTGTTATTCTCACTTGGACATCAAGAGCCATCCTATCCGCTTTAGGAGCGTTTATGAGCAAGCCGCCGCCAGCCGATGTAGATGGTGATTAGATGCCAGGAATCAGAAGATGGATTGAATGGGATCGAAGGTGAACACCCGACGCTTACGACCGAAATGGACCCTGGGGACGATGCTGCTTGTCGTCGGTTGGTCTTCGGTGGTGCTGTGGTTGAATGTGAGACCGAGGGTTAAATACTTGCCAAACCCGGTAGGCGAGTACGGCGTGTATGACGCCTCTTTTGGCCGTCCATGGACTTACGCCTTTGATCTTGATTTCTCCCCGTCTTCTCCACCTCGATTCAGCCTTGCGGGGGCTTTGACCCATGACACTTGGGCTTGGCCCCTCGCAGCCAACATCACCATCGGCCTCCTTGCCGTTACCGTTCTAACATTTGCATCCAAGTATCTTCTACGAGCCATAGCAGCCCTTCTAAGAGCGTGTATGAGCAAGCCGCCGCCAGCCGATGTAGATGGCGATTAGATGCCAAGGTAGGGCCTACATGAAAATCACGCAGATAGCCCTGTTTGTTTTCGGACTGTTTTCGTGGTTCGCCTTCATGTTCTGGTATTGCCTCAGCAGGTCAGTATCCATTCACCCCTTCGATCTATTGACCGGTATTGTCATATTATCTATCGCTTCCCTTACTTGGACGAGTCTCTTGGTTGTGAGCCTGTTGGCGAGCAGAAAACGCAAGCCGCCGCCAGACAACTCGAATGGCGATTAGATGCCAGGAATTAGCAGATGTCTGAGCGACCACAATTCAGCTTGAAAGCAATACTGGTCATCATAGCGGTGCTGTCCGTGCCGTTGGCAATCATGCGTGTATCAGTATGCGGGGGCTTTCTATACCTTTTTCCCGTTCTGCTCGGGAGTGCTGGCTACTTATGGGGCGGAAAACGAGGAATGCACTGGGGGGTAGGCATCGCCCTTCTCGTCACGGTTGTTCTGGTAGTATCAGTACTTGCGACCGCTCTGCAATGAGGCGTTTCCACATGACTCCCCCATGACCAACTGCTGTGAACATCTTTCGCGATCTCGTTCCCAGGCTCCCGTCTGGGAACGGACAGTTTTGGAGGCTCTGCCTCTCTTCGGCGACGGGACCGTCTGCGATCCGTGGAGGCCGGGCATGTTGAACGACGCAACAAGTGGGCGTTAGACTGGTGCTCCAGAGGCATGGCGTTGATGACGAACGAACATTGAATCGAAGACTACGGAGAGAAGGACCCTACTATGAAACGATTCGCTATCGTGATTCCCCTTCTGGTGTTGATACTGGGAACTGTTGTTACTTCGGTTTGCGCGGACGTGCCTGCCACGCCCAATATCATCTACATCATGGCCGACGATTTGGGTTACGGCGACCTGGGATGTTACGGACAGAAGACGATCCTTACGCCAAACCTGGATCGGTTGGCCGCCGAGGGCATGCGGTTCACCGACTACTACGCCGGGTGTACGGTTTGCCGGCCGTCGCGGCTTTCGCTGTGGACCGGCTACCACATGGGCCATACCCCGATTTGCTCGAATGCGGCGTATCGCTTCGAGCGAAACGAGCCGACAGTCGCCGGACTTCTGAGGAAAGCGGGATACGCTACAGGAGGCGTTGGCAAGTGGGCAATGGGGCAACCCGATACCGAAGGCGTACCGATCCGCCACGGATTCGATTTCTGGTTCGGCTACCTCGATCAAGGCGAAGCTCACAACTACTACCCGACACACCTGTGGCGGTGTGCGGGTAACAAGGTCGACAAAGTGCCGTTGCCCGGCAACGTGCTAATGGATGATCCGAAGGCTCGCGGGCGCGTGGCGAAGCTCGAGAACCGCGTGACCTACTCTCACGACGTGATGACCGACGAGGCATTCGGGTTCATCCGCCGCTACGCCAAATCCCCATTTCTCTTGCATATCCACTGGACGATCCCGCACGCCAACAACGAAGGCGGCCGAGCGGTCGGCGACGGGATGGAGGTGCCCGACTACGGCGCTTATACCGACCGAGACTGGTCCAACATCGAAAAAGGTCAGGCCGCCATGATCACTCGCATGGACAGCGACGTGGGACGCCTGATCGAATTGCTGAAAGAGTTGAAGATTGACGAACGTACATTGATCCTGTTCACCTCCGACAACGGGCCGCATTCGGAGGGCGGACACAAGCACGAATTCTTCGACGCCAATGGCCCCTTGCGCGGGTACAAACGCGATCTGTACGAGGGCGGTATCCGCGTGCCGCTGATCGCCAGATGGCCGGGCGTGGTCAAGCCTTCAACTGTTTCCCACCACATCTGCGCATTCTGGGATTTCTTGCCAACCGCGTGCGAGTTGGCTGGAACGGAGCCGATTGACGATACCGACGGCATCTCATTTGTGCCTGCTTTGCTTGGTCTCGAACAGAAAGCCCACGAGTATCTGTACTGGAAATATGGATCCAAGGCAGCCGTACGCATGGGCACATGGAAAGCCGTTCGCCTTAAGGACAACGCGTCGATCGAACTCTACGATCTGGAAACCGACATCGGGGAAGCGAAGGACGTGGCGGCTCAGCATCCCGACATCGTATCCCGAATGAAGACGATGATGGCCGAAGCATACGCGCCGCCACCGGGTTACGGCCCAAAACCGAGAGCATCAAGCAAGAAAGCCTCACGATAGGAGCATTTGGTGCACGGTGGCGGTGCCCATTGCGCCATGGGCAAGAAACGCACAATTGGCGAGACTCCCAATAGAAAGCAAACGCATCACAACCGCTGTTACTTGTTCGGCCGAACGGTCGTTTCTGGTGTCGGGGCGTCGGTGCCGGTAAAGGCGTTGTATTGCTGTTGGATGAACTCGGCTGGCGGCAAGTCACCTTTCAGAACCAGAAACCGCACGCGCGTGGTCTTCTCGCCTCCATCGGGCAACTCGCCATTGAACCAAGCGCCAAAGCGGCCGTATGACCGGTAGGCCGAGAAGATGGCACCGTCGCTGTTTTCCGGATGGTTCAGGTACACGACCGTATACCGCTGGTTTTCGCCGATGACAAACGACTCGGCCACCCACGGATAGTCACGATCTTTGCGCGGATCGGCGTCCTTTCCTGGAAAGCAGTAGACCGTTTCCGAGTCTTTCACGTCGTTCGCTGGGCGAAACTGCAGCCCCGCGTGTTCCGGATCGCCGTGCAACTTGACCGCGCCGGCGACTGCTTTAACCGTCGAGGTCACGTCGAACATGGCGTACGCCGGCTCGGGCGGCGGCAGGAACGCCGTCGATCGCAGCTCTTCCAGCAACTGCTTGCCGTTGTCGGTCTGATAGCTGATCAGCGACGTGAAGGATGCGTCTCCTTTGTCAGTGAATTCTACATGCTCTTGCACTACGCCCTTCATGTGCCACGTATCATACTTCGCGTCACCCAGCGTCAGCCTGCTCCACCCGCGAAACACACCACGGTGGTGCGTGAAGCGGCCACCAGGGCCCTTGGTAATCGGCGTTCCGCCCTTTGGATCGAACACATGCAGAAACGGTTTATAAGTCTCATGACGCATATCACCGTTGGACAAATCCAGTGCGTACATGTACCGCGCCACAAGCGTACCGTCCTGTACCACATCCAGATGCTGATTAGCCGTGTCCTTCAATGCGAAATCGACGCCCAGCAAGGTTGTCGACGAAACGAGCAAGATGGCTGCAACGGCGACGGTAGGACAAGTGGTCTTGGCTGGCATTCTCACGGTTCCTTATTTCGACTGTTTGAGTTCGCCATCGCGACCCCATCCAACTCGTCTGGATGGTGAAGAAGATTGGCTGGCTAAACACGAATCCCGAGAATATCCCCACCTCCCATCCCCATCCTGCCGCCGGAAGCGGCAGGATGGGGATGGGAGGGTTTTCGGGAGCCCAGTTCTAGCCCATCAATCTCGCTCACCAGCCGCACAAGGCGGCTGGGGTCGAAGTCAAACGGTCAAATTGTCAAGTGGGCAATTGATCCAAGTTCGCACGCGACATTGTACGCTCCGAGTCCACGCATCCGCCAGATCCTCTCGGGCAGCGAAAGCAACGTTGCCTGGTATCGCAAAGAGTTAGCCTTGGCGCGTCGCGTGGTGTCGAGCCCGTCAAGAGTAAAGAGAGGCGACGGCTTGCGAACGAGCTGGTTTAGGAATCTTCCGGCACCAAGCCGCGGTAGGCGTCGGGCAACGAGTCGTAGATGTCGAACAGATCCGTCAAGGCCGTGATGTCCAACACTTCGCGAACTGCGGTTTGCAGATTGCAGAGTCGGAATTCAGTTCCATTGGCAACCGCATGGTCGCGGATCTTCATCAATGCGCCAATGGCCTCCGACGAGACGGATTCCGTCTGCTCCAAGTCGACAATCAGCGCAGGTGGCTTTTTGACGTCGACATACTTTGTCAGCTTTCCTTGGATCTCGTGGATCTTGACACGGTCCCGGAGCGACTCTTTCGCCGGTGTGGCGATGATCACATCGTGGAACTTCCTCGCGACGATTGGTCCTTCTTCTGACATGACATCTGTTTCCCGTGTTGACAACTTGGCATTCGCAACGATGGCAACTGACATCGCCATCCCGACCGCTGCCAGGAGGAATCAAATCTTCCTCGGATCCGCTTTCGAAGGTCCAAGAGAAACAGTCTGGGATTCCTCTGACTATACGTAATTATCACCCACGCGAACGTCTCTGTAAACTTGTTTGCCAGTTCGCGGATAGAATCACCCCGGGAAAATACTTTGGCGCGCCCAATTTGTAGTGATAAGATGCGTTCCTGTATGAATGGACACTTGACTCACCGACCCGCTCGTGAACCTCGAATAAGGTGGCGAATATGAAGAAGATCACTTTTGTCGCATTTCTAGTTCTCATCAATTCTCTTTCCGCCGCGCAGGGCCAGGAAGCGAAGAAAATCCTTGATGCCACAGGCGTCAAGGGCGGGCTGGTCGTTGCGATTGGCTGCGACAGCCCCATGTTGCTGGCTGGTTTGCGAGCGGACGATTCCTACTTGGTCCACGGCCTGGATTCTGATCCGGCGAAGGTCGCGGACGCCCGAGACTATCTGCAGAAGAAGGGACTGTACGGGCCCGTCACGGTGTCACGATTCGACGGTTTACAACTGCCGTATGTGGACAATCTGGTGAACGTGGTCGTGATGCGTGATACGCGGCACGAGATACGAGATGAGGAGTTGGAGAGAGTATTAGCTCCGAGTGGGAGACTCATCGCCCCGGAAGGAACCCGCATCCCGCGCCTCGTATCCCGCATCGGGAACGGTTTTGTGATGTTCACAAAACCCGTTCCTTCGGAGGTCGACGACTGGACTCACTACCTGTACGACGCTTCCAACAATGCCGTCTCACGCGACACGGTCGTGGGCCCGCCGCGCGGACTGCAATGGACGTGTGGGCCTGAATACGCCAGGAGCCACGAGCATTTCGGGAGCGTCAGTGCGATGGTCTCGACGGCCGGACGCGTCTTTTACATCATCGACGAGGGCCCGATCAGTTCCGTGTTCCTGCCGCCGAACTGGAAACTTGTCGCACGAGATGCCTTTAACGGCGTGCTACTTTGGGAGCGGCCCATTGACAACTGGGAATCCCAATTGCGCGGGTTCCGTAGCGGGCCGCCCGAAATCGGACGGCGATTGCTCGCGGACGGTGATCGCATCTATGTCACGCTGGGTTACGGGCAATCGGTCACGGTTCTGGATGCGGCCACTGGCGAGAAGTGCAGCGTCCTGGCCGGCACCGACGGCGCAAGTGAATTGCTCTCGCGGGATGGTGTGCTGTACGTGCTGGCCGACGACATGACCGCGGCGGATCACGACGAAAGGAAGAAATGGATCAACGAAACCGCCCCCACGCTGCAAGGCTACCAGTTTCCAAAGAGGCCGATTCCGATGTACGGCAAACAGCGCATTCTTGCGCTGGAAATCGCAACGGGCAAACCGCGGTGGAAAAAGGAGTTTGACGTCGCTGGCGAGATCATGCCCGCAACACTCGCAGTCGACGAGGGCCGCGTCTGCTTCCAGACCGGCTCGCATGTGGTCTGCCTGAACGCCGGGGATGGCAAAGAGGCGTGGCACGCCGATCGCCCCGTAGCCCGAAGCCGTTTCTCGTGGTCAACTCCCACGCTGGTCATGCACGACGGCGTGGTGTTGACGGTCGACCGCGTGGCGACAGACAGTGCTGACAACACGGCGCCGCGACAGGGCAGCAAGTGGATCATCGACAATACGCATCAATCAAAGCGGCAGGACGCGGAACTGGTGGCCGTTTCTCTGGAAGACGGCAAAGAACTCTGGCGAGCGCCCTGTTTCGAGAATTACGACACGCAGTTGGACATCTTCGTTATCGACAACGTTGTCTGGGTCGGCGATCTACGGCATAAACGGGATGTCGGCTTCACCGAGGGACGTGACCTGCGAACCGGCAAGGTAGTTGTCGAGATAACCAACAACCTGGACTTCTACAGCCTCCAGATGGGACATCACCGGTGTTACCGAAACAAGGCGACCGTGCGCTACTTGCTGCTGGGCCGTGACGGAATCGAGTTCGTCGATCCTCGCAGCGGCACAGGCGAAGGAGACTGGTGGGTACGAGGCACGTGCCAGTACGGCATCATGCCCGCCAACGGCCTGATCTACGTCCCGCAGCACTCCTGCGGCTGCCATCCCCAGGAGAAGCTGATCGGCTTCAACGTCCTAGCTCCTGAGAGGAAGTCGAAGAGTCGAAATGTCGAAGAGGCAAAGAGTGGGACGGACGCACGCTTGGAACGTGGGCCGGCGTACGGTGCATCCGCCCTTCAGTCTTCAGCCTCCAGTCTTAAGCCTTCCTCCTGGCCCACATATCGGCGGGACGTTCGACGTAGTGGCTTTCAAGACTTGGCGGCGCCGCGAGAAGTTTCCGCCGAGTGGACAACGAAGCTTGTCGCTCCTGTGACCGCACCGGTCGTGGCTGGCGGCACGGTCTTCGTGGCCGAGACGGACCAGCATGCGCTCCGCGCCCTGTCGGCCAACGATGGAAAGCAGCGTTGGACATTTGTCGCCGATGGTCGGATCGACTCACCACCAACCATCTCGCACGGCCTGTGTCTGTTCGGGACACGGAACGGTTTTGTTTACTGCCTGCGGGCGGACGATGGCGAAATAGTGTGGCGTTTCCGGGCCGCACCGGACCAGCGATTGATACTCTCCTACGAACAGCTCGAATCCGCTTGGCCCGTGCATGGTTCGGTACTGGTGGACGATACTTCTGGAAAAACGCCTGTGGTCTATTTCGCGGCTGGAAGGTCTTCGCATCTGGACGGTGGAATCCGCATGTACGCGCTGGAATTAGCGACCGGCAACGTACTTCATCAGGCGGATGTAACGATGACCGCCGAGGACGA
This sequence comes from uncultured Pirellulaceae bacterium, assembly GCA_964617665.1. Taxonomy (GTDB): domain Bacteria; phylum Planctomycetota; class Planctomycetia; order Pirellulales; family Pirellulaceae; genus JADHUC01. Next base: position 35,341 of record CAZUAH010000023.1, on the reverse strand, counting down.
AGACGGCGACGGCATCATTGCACAACGGGCCCTTCCGGATGTTCTCTCTCTTCAGAGCGGGAGCGTCTTTATGCGAGACCTGCGCTTGAACAAAGATCTCACGTTCGAGCAGGCAAAACTGCCTCATCTCTACGCGCCGGGAGGCTTTCTGGACAACACGTGGTGGCATCGGACATACTGGGTCTATGGCACGACGATGATGAGCGGCTACGGAGGCTGGCCCAGGATAGGCAACGTGGTACCGTCCGGCCGTCTGCTGGTCTTCGACGGCGGAGAGTTGATCTACGGTTACGGCCGCATGAAGTATCAAGCGGGTGCCGGACATGTGACTCCCGATGCTGCAAAAGACTACCGGCTGTATGCCGAAGTGCTCGCACCCAAGCCTAGGCCACAGCCGAAACCCGATGCCCGCAAGAAAAGGCCGAGAGGCCCGACGGGGCGACGTGAGGTCAAATGGTCGACAGACCTGCCCTCCGTGGCCAGAGCCGTCGTGCTTGCGCAAGATGGATTGCTGATTGCTGGAGGGAATTCGCTGACCGAAAGCGCCGAACACCACGGCCCAGGTGCGTTCTGGGTGGCATCACGGGAAGACGGGGCGAAACTAGCCGAATGCGAACTGCCCGCGCCGCCTGTCCTCGATGGAATGGCGTTCACCGATTCGGGCGTCTTCATCTCGACAATCGATGGATCCGTATCGTGCTGTTCTTCCAGTGAGTAATACCGGAGGCATCAACGTTTACATCCAATTATTACCATGAACAGTCGACTCAAATCGTTACGTCTATTTAGGGAGGGCATTGCTGATGAAACCGCGCATCACTCGACGAGGCTTCGCCAGAGCCGGTGCGGCCGCGACTCTCGGGTTGACTTCGCTAGAGATCGCGAGTGCCGCTGAATCGCCGCAGCCAGGCGCCTCAGCGCAGCAAGCGACCGACACAAACATCTTGGAGGTCCGCCCCTATCAACTGATGTGCATCGTCTGCCGGATTGGCGAAGGACGTAACGAAGATTTGGGTGATGCGAGGCTGAACGAGATCCTTGCTGCGGTGCGCGAGGATCTGATGGTTCCGATCCGCCTTTGCTTGAACACCGAATCCGTTTACGGCTACCAGAACCCCGGTCATGCCGAGGATACCTCCGACGGCGAGCTGTTCAACGCCAAGCGCGACCTGGATATTATTCAGAAACTCGGGCTCGTGCCCGGCGACACTCGGCCTGCGATCGACATGTTCGAGCGGATTCTGCTCAACGTGCCCACGGCCAAGGGAGTCTGTGGGTACGAGACGGTCACTGCCGACGCGTGGCGAGGCTGCCCGCGTGCTGCCAGTGGCAATTACGAAAAAGGCCACGCGTTGGGAGTCAAAGCCGTTATTCCGCCGCGCGACGAGCAGGAGAAGGCCGAGTTCAAGAAAACGTCGGTAGCAGAGGTCTACCAGGCCAAGACGCTTCAAATCCGACCGCATCATTTGATGTGCATGAGTTGCTTCTATGGCGCCCGCATGGATAAGCTCGCGCCAATCAAGGAAGACAACTTGTTCGAGGCCATCGACGCGATTCATAAGAACGCTGACATCCCGGTGAAGCTGGTGGCTGGCTGCTGCATGATCTGTCCGCCTTGTTCACACTACGATCCCAAGACCAACTTCTGCTTCGGCGGCAGAAGCATGGCCTTAAGGGATCAGAAGAAGGATCTGGATGTGCTGCAGAAACTTGGGCTGAAATACGGCGACACACTGCCAGCGCGGAAGCTTTATGAGTTGCTGTACGAACGGATCCCGTCGACGCGCGACATCTGCGGGTACGGCGACGGCGAGGAGCGGGCACCCGAGTGGAGCATCTGTGGCGATCCAGAAGGCAAGGAAACGTACCGCAAGGCTCGTGCGGCGAAGTTGGGGATCGAAAGCTGATTGTTTGATCAGTTGGAAGTCCGTCCTACCAATAACACGTTACGCGTAGCGATAGGAGAGACATCATGAACCGACATCTTACTTTCGTCCTATTCGTGTGTTTGTTGTTGCCAAAAGTGCTTCTCGGCGCCGATTCGATCCGTGTCGGTGCCTTCGATGTCGATGCTTCTCCGCCGGTGGGAAGCCCGTTGGCGTATGATCCGACAAAGGGTATCGACACACCGCTCAGTTGCCGTGGTATCGTCTTGGCTGGAGCGGGAAAGCCCATCGTGCTATGTGCCATCGACTGGATTGGAATCAGCAATGGTGGGCAAACCGTGTTTTGCGAAAGCCTGGCAAAGGCCGTGGGTACCGAACCGGAAAGGGTCGCCGTGCACACGGTGCACCAGCACGACGCTCCGCGGTGCGATTTTTCGGCGGACGAAATGCTGGAAAAGTACGGGCTGGGCGGCGTGGGTTTCGATCCGGGCTTTGCCAGGGATGTCGTCAACCGCACGGCCGCTGCGGTGAAGGTGGCACTAGCAGACGCCAAACCGGTGACACATGTTGGTATCGGAGGTGGAATCGTCGAGAAGGTGGCGTCAAACCGGCGGATTCTGGGAGCTGACGGGAAGGTGAAATACACCCGTTGGACGGCCACCAGAGATCCGAAGATCCGGGCGTTTCCCGTCGGGACGATCGATCCGGAATTGAAGTTGATCAGTTTCTGGAATGGCGACAAGCCGATCGCCGCGTTGACCTACTACGCGACGCATCCACAGAGCTACTATCGCACGGGCTTGGCCAATCCCGACTTCCCCGGGCTGGCACGCAACGCGCGGCAGAAGGAGACCGGCGTCCCGCATATCCATTTCACCGGAGCCTCTGGAGACATCGGGGCAGGCAAATGGAACGACGGTTCGACGGAAAACCGGCAGGTGCTGGCGGATCGTGTTGCCGCCGGAATGAAACTGGCCTGGGAAAACACAAAGAAGTCGCCACTCTCCCCGGAAGATGTCGGCTGGTGCGTCGAGCCTGTCGCCCTACCAGTAAGCGAGCACATGAATGAAGCTGCTCTGAAGAAGACGATCGAGGACGAAAACGCGAAGCCCGACACACGCTGGTACGCAGCCAAGAATCTGATCTGGCTGCAACGTTGTCAGGCCGGCGACACAATCGACATTTCGTGCCTCACGCTGAACACGGCCCGCGTGTTGCATATGCCGGGTGAATTGCTGATCAGCTACCAACTCGCCGCGCAGAAACACCGGCCCGACTTGTTTGTCGCAATGGCCGCTTACGGTGAATACGCACCCGGCTACATCGCGCCCGCGATTGCCTACACGCAGGGTGGTTACGAAGCGAGCCCCGGAGCGTCGAAGGTGTCTCCCGCGGTCGAAGGCGTTCTCATGGGAGCGATTCGTAATCTGCTTGGTTCAAATTAGACACGACCAGGTGGCCGGGGTTGGAGCGACGTTAGGAGCGAAACCCCGGTTCGTAGAACCCGGGGCTTCCCGTCGGTCCAGCCCCGGCCACCCGTTGCAAGATCACACCTCGTCATCGAGCCTCGATCTTCAGACCTTCCAACGCTGTACCGTCGGGCTTGCGGATGCGGCATGCGCCTACCCAGCCGCCTTGTTGGTCGACGACCTTCAGCATCAGGTCATTCCATTCCTTGGCCAGTTTGACCTTGACCAGTTTCTGGCGCGGAGCCGCACCGCTTTCGCTCCACTGGTCGTATACCAATTTGCCGTTTAACCATGCCTTGATGCCGTCGTCGCTGCCCATCTGCAATTGCACCTCCTGCTCGGTCGGAGACCAGACACGCGTCCGTAAGTAGGCTGCACAGAAATCCAGCGAGCCGTAGGTGGCTTCGAGGTTGATCTCCCACGAGCCGATGCCTTTGGTCAACGGTTTCCATCCGACGCCGTCCGGGTTCTTCTCCGGTTCGAGAGCCAATTTGTACATCCCCGGACCATCCTTCCCCTTTTCCTGGAATGGCCCGATGGTGACCCACTGGAGGATGTGGTCTTCATACTTATCCAACTCGTTGAAGACCTCCCGAGCACGCTTCTGGACGTCCGGGTGATTGACCTTGGCCAACACCTGCTTGAGCGCCGTCCGGGCGCGCTGTTCGTCCCTTTGCCGCAGTCGGTAGGCGATTCGTAGGGCCGCGATTCCGGCGGCAGCTTGCAGGGCTTTGTCATCCAAGTAGCCCAGCGTCAAATCCAACGCCTCCGGTGCCTCGCTGCTTAGACCGAGCCCCTCCATCACGGCCTTCTTGTCGTCAACACCTCGTACCCGCTTCAACGCCTGCAGGTACATCTCGGCTGGCTTGTCCGCGATAGTGGCCATTCGCAAGTAGCCTTCGAGCGCACGTTCTTTGTGAGCCTGATTTTGGGCACTGGACATCACCTCCAGCAAATCGTCGCTTGCTCCGGCATCGGGCCAATCCGCCAGTGCCTCGACGGCGGCGTCCTTCATGGCGGAATTCGAGTCCTTCAACGCCGCGCGAACTCGCAGCAACGCTTGCGAGGCTCCCGTCTTTCCCAGCAGACGCACCAGGGTCGGCTTGGCAGTGGCCGGTGTTCTGTTCAACTCGGCGAGCACGGGTGCAGCACATGCGTCCTTGTCCTGGATGCGCGAGAAGGCCTTGCCCGTCGCTTCGACCAATGCCGCTTGATCCTCCTTCTCCTTGGCTACGGTGGCAAGCTTGACCATCGGCACCAGATCCGATTGACGCGCCAGCACGCCTAACGCTGCGATAGCTGCGCGGCGAACCGACGCGTCTGCATCCTCGACCGTTTTGAGCAACGGGTTCACCGCGGCCGCAACACCTCGGCTGGCCAACGCGCCGATTGCTTGGACGCGTATTTCGGCCTCGCCGTCATCGAGCAACTGCAGAAGCTTGTCGTCCACGCCGCTGTCGCTCAGTTGCTTCAGACTCGCGCGGGCAACGTTCCTTTCCGTGCCATCGTTCGACGCCGAAGCTTGAACTAAAGCGGAAACCGACGAAGCATCACCTACGTAGCCCAACGCTTCCAAGGCCGCGATACGAACCGGTGGATCTTCGTCCTTTGCGGCCGCCGCGATCGCCTGAGCAGCCGCCCCGTCTCCGCGAGCGCCCAGCGCCCGCAACATCAGCACTTTCCCATCGGCCGATAGCAAATCCAGCACATCGACGAATGCCTTCGTGGCATGCGCCCCTTTCGCCAAACCGATCAGCGAGATTGCGTACCGCACCAATCGTACGTCGTCCGTTTGCATCGCCTCGACCAACAGGTCGGCGGCGTTGTCGCTGCGCGTGATGACTAGGCCTCTCAACCCCGCATACTTCAATTGCTCGGTTGAGCCCGAGGCATAGAAACCTTGGTAGATCGAAGCAGCTTCATTCGCTTCGCCTCCAGCGGCCAGTTGTTCGGCGGCGTTCAGCACGGCGTTGTCGATTTCGATGCCCAGGCGCTCTGATGCTCCGGGTCGCGCCGCTTGCAAGGCTGCCGCCGACTCGCTATCGCCGAACCGTCCAAGTGCGATGGCCGCCGCTTTGGCCACGGTCTGATCCGATCCGCCCAACAGCTTCACAAAATCTGCGCGTGCCGATTTGCACTCTCGATTGCCCAGCGTGTCAACGATGCCGGCCTGCAGTTCGCCTGATGTCTTCCTCAGAGCCCGCAATAGTGCCTCGGGGGCCGATGAGACTTTTAGTCGACCCAAGGCATACCGTGCCACGTGTGAGACGTCTGGATCGGTCAGCAGTTTTTCCAGTGAGGCCACACACTTCTCGGTGCCGACCACACGTAGCTGGCGGCAAAGAAATCGCCTGCCATCGGCCGTGGTGGTTGAATCGAGCGTTTCGAGCAACTTCTGCTCGATCGGTGCCCGCAGGTCCGAGTCGGCGGGCAGCCGGAAGACGATCTGCTCGATCTCGCGCAACGGGCCGGAATTCCCTCCCGCCTCGAACGACGCGACCACCTTCAGGGCTTCGTCCAACTTGGTCAGTGTCTCGGTGTCCTGTGCCGCCGCAGAATGGGCACATGCGATGGCGACCCCAAGCCATGTGACGTGGAATGCATATCTCATTGTATTTCCTTCCTTATGCCTAACGGGGATTGCGTCTCGATTCTCCACGCTGCCACTACGATAAGCTCCACGCCTCGCGTTTTGGCCGGTCAAGCCATCGGTTGGCTTCGGGGTCGCCAATGATCTCCTCTTTCTCCGAATCCCATTTCAGCGGTCGGTTAAGCCAGTAGGCGATGTTGCCCAGGTGACATACGGTGGCCGTGCGGTGCGCGATTTCGATATCCCGGAACGGCTTCTCGCGGGTCTTCACGCATTCGATGAAGTCGCCGAAGATACCTCGATTGCCTTTGTAGTTCGGAATGTAGATATCCGGCGGCGACTGCTTGTTGCCGCTACGATCGCCTTTCGTGGAGATTTCGCCTTCGGTGCCCCGAAAATTCAGAATTCCATCCCAACCGCCGCCGTGATAAATACGAATCCCGTTGGCGAACTTGTAGGTCAGTTGCGGGTAATCCTCGCCGTCTGGCGGGATTATCTCGACAGGGCCCGTCTTGTGCAGGTCGAGACAGAACAGCGCGCCGCCGAAAGTGTGACAACCCCAGTCGGTCATGCCGCCGCCGGAGTAGTCGCGGAACGGCCGAAAGCCGCCTTTGATCAGGGACGGATGGAACGACCGAACGGGGGCCGGCCCCAGCCACATATTCCAATCCACGTCGTCGGGCGTCGCGACAGGGGCCAAGTGGCATGGTCCAGACGGCCCACCGACGTTGACCCAAGCTTCCTTTGGATCGCCGATCGCTCCGCCGCGAACCATTCTGTGAAACCAGTTGTAGTCGCCCCAGACACGCTGGCTGCCGCCGGAAAACACGCGGCCGTAACGACGAGCGACAGTCGTCATCTGACGCCCTTCGCGGATGGTCAGTGTTTCGGGTTTTTCGCAGTAGACGTCCTTTCCGTTCATCATCGCTTGGATCGAGATGATTGCGTGCCAGTGGTCTGGCGTGCCAATCAGCACTGCGTCAATGTCTTTCCGGCTGGTGATTTCACGGAAATCCGAATACGACTTACAGTCGTTGTTGTTGTATCGCTGGTCCACCATGTCCTTGGCCAGTTTTCGATGCTCGCCTACGACATCGCAGACTGCGACGACCTGCACGTCGTTGAAGCCAAGGAATCCACCCATGTCACCGCGGCCTTGTCCGCCCATCCCGATGCATCCCATGACGATGCGATCGTTCGGTCTGGCACCGTGTGCATACGATCGCACGAACGGCGGCGCCGCAACGGCAGCCGTCGCGCTGCCGCGCAGGAAATCGCGTCGAGTTACACGTGGTTGTTCAGGCATTCTTGTTTCTCCTGTGAAATCGCTCGGTGAACCCTGGCGGACTCACATTGGCCGGACACGTCCGGTGTGTGCCGCAGTTTTTCCTGGCAGTTTGATCAGCCGCTGGGCGCTAGCCCACAGTTTCCGAGGAAACCGGACGCTAGCGCGTGCCGGCTAATGTCGCCAGACAATCCGACCGCACACTGTCCGCTTGGAGTCTAGCAGAGACGTTCTCTCTGAACTAAAAAGGGTATAATGCAATCCATCGAGAGTCTACCGCTCAACCGTTCTACCAGGGAAACATGCGTATGTTGTTCGCCGTGAAGAGACTCGTGTTGGCCGTCTCATTCGTCGTCTACCCCGCGGCTTCTGAGCTTCTGGCTGAAGATTCTGAGACAAAGGAGCATTTCGTCTTCTCCTACTTCACCGGCAACGGCGAAGATGGACTGCATCTTGCACACAGTACGGACGGCTACGTTTGGACAGCCGTCAACGCGGGTCGGTCAGTGTTGAAGCCGCAGGCAGGCCGGGACAAACTGATGCGCGATCCTTCGATCCTTCAGGGGCCGGACGGTGTCTTCCACATGGTGTGGACGGTCAGCTGGGGCGAACGCGGTATTGGGTACGCTTCGTCGCAGGACCTCATCCAATGGTCCAAGCAGCGCTTCGTTCCGGTGATGGATCACGAGCCGAACGCAAAGAACTGTTGGGCACCGGAGTTGTTCTACGACGAAGCCGAGCAGCAGTACTTGATCTTCTGGGCAACAACCATACCCGGCCGATTTCCCGACACGGACAATCAGAGCAATCGAGGACCGCCAGCGCCGGGCAACAACCACCGGATGTATTTTGTCACGACAAAGGACTTCGAGACATTCAGCAAGACAAAGCTGTTCTACAACCATGGATTCAACGTAATCGACGCGGCTGTGGTGAGGGACGGACAACGGCATGTCATGTTTCTAAAGGACGAGTCGAACAAGCCATTCAAACCGCAGAAGAACATCCGAACGGCATTCAGCGAGCATGCGGTCGGACCCTACAGCCCGCCTAGCAGCCCAATCACCGGGGACTATTGGGCCGAGGGGCCGACCGCGGTGAAGATCGGCGGCAAGTGGTTTGTCTACTTCGACAGGTACAGGCAACACAGATTTGGACTTATTGTCTCACGCGATTTGGTGGAATGGACGGACGAATCAGACAAGCTGCGCATGCCCAAAGGCATCAGGCATGGGACGGCATTCCGCGTATCCGAAGAAATCGCGCAGCGTCTAGTGGATCTAAATTGAAGTGGTGTGCCGAGAGCGAGAATCACCGCAAGACGATTTGACGACTGGGCAAACAGGAACGCACAAGAGCCCTTGCAGTTGCGGTCATGGGCAATAAGCTTACGGTGAAGCGTGGATTTCACAAAATTGCAGGAGTGGTGAAATGATGAATTACACAGGCAGCTTGAATGCGGGGGTTGTTTTTGGGCTGATCGTCGCGATGGCCGCCGGAACGGCAACCGCCGATTCCATCACGGCAGATGCGATCTACGAGACGACAGGTGTCCACGGTGGACTGGTGGTGCATCTTGGTTGTGGCGACGGTGAACTCACGGCTGATTTGCTGGCAAACGACCGGTATCTGGTCCATGGCTTGGATACAGACGTTGCCTGCGTCACCACAACGCGAGAGCTGCTTCAATCCAAGGGCAAACATGGGCCGGTGGCCGCCGACGTTTTCGATGGTCGGCAGTTGCCCTACGTCGACGATCTGGTGAATCTGATCGTGGCGGATACGAGATGCGAGATGCAAGATGCGGGAAGCGAGATTCTGCGCGTTCTGGCCCCGCGCGGTGTGGCTGTTGTGCGGGAGAAGGGAAATGAGGCGTGGCTATCCCGTATCCCGCATCCCGTTTCCCGCATCGGGGATGGTTTTGCGATGTTCGCAAAACCGGTCCCCTCTGGCATCGACGAATGGTCGCATTTCCTGCACGACGCTGGGGGCAACGCGGTGGCCAACGACCGAAAGGTGGGGCCTCCGAAGCGTTTGCGTTGGGTGGCCGAACCGCGGTGGTGCCGCAGCCATGAAATCCCCAGCAGCGTGAATGCCATTGTTGCCGAGGGCGGGCGTGTGTTCACCATCTTCGACGAAGGTCCCACCGGCGTGTACCAGAAACTGCCGCAAGCCTGCAAATTGGTCGCGCGAGACGCGGCCAACGGCGTTTTGCTTTGGAAAGTCCCCATGCGAGGCTGGCAACCCGAATTCGGCACGGGCGTCGGCAATCGTTGGAACATCCACCACACGATCCCTCGACGACTGATCGCCGAAGGCGACCGCGTGTACGTCACGCTGGGCTTCCTCGACTCGCCCGTCTCCGTGCTGGACGCGGCCACCGGCGAGATTCTGAACGAGGCCCTGGAAGGCACCAAGGGTACGGATGAGATGATCCTCTCCGAAGGCATCTTGATCGTGAAGATCACGAAGGAGCGATCAGTCCCGGCAACCCAACGTTTCGGCAAGGACGCGCTGGAAGACACGCTGGCGGCCGTCGACATCAACACAGGCAAGCAACTGTGGCGAAAAGAAAAGACGCGCGTGGTGCCGTACGCCTTGTCCGCTCAGGACGGGCGAGTCGTCTACCACAACATGGACGAACTGGTCTGTCTGGACGCGAAAACAGGAGACGAGATGTGGCGGGCTCCGAACGTCATCAGTTCGACGGTTGGTGGAGGCAGCACGTTGGTCATCACCGACGGCATCGTGCTGTTCCATGGTCACGGCCAGGCGCAGACGAAAAAGCCTGAAGGAGGCCGCGGCAAGAGGAGCCAACCTGCTCTTTATCTTTCCGCGCTTTCATTGGACGACGGCCACCTCCTCTGGAAGCATCGTGGTGCTCGCGGCCAAGCCGCCGCGTGTACGCAACCTACGGACCTGTTCGTAGCTAATGGGACCATTTGGTGCGGCGGCTTACTAGAGGGGCGAGATCTTGAGACCGGCGAGGTCACAAGAAAACTGACGATAGGCGAATTGATCTCTCCCGGTCACCACTACCGCTGCCATCGCAGCAAGGCCACGGAACGTTTCCTGATTTGGCCCAAACGCGGCGCCGAGTTTGTGGATCTGGAAGGCGACGATCACATGCGTCACGATTGGCTACGTGCACCGTGTTTCACTGGGGCCACACCAGCCAACGGATTGCTCTACGTGCCGCCCAGTCAATGTTTCTGCTATCCGGGCGTGAAGGTCTTTGGCTACTTGGCGATGTCGGCGGAACCGGCAGACGCATTGAAACCAGCCACCAAATCCAACCTAGAACGCGGCCCAGCGTATGGCAAGATTTCCGAGTCTGACCTCCCGTTTCCACCCTCCACCCTCCAGCCTAGCCACGACTGGCCCATTTATCGTCGTGACGCGCAGCGTAGCGGTTCGACCACAATGGCTGTGCCTGCCGAGTTGAACGAACAGTGGGCGATCGAATTGGCCTGCCAAGGATCGCAATCCGTGATCGTTGGCGATCGGCTTTGGATTGCGGAAAAGGACGCTCATCGCATTCGCTGTTTGAACACTACCAATGGGCAGGACGTTTGGAGCTTCACTGCTGGCGGTAGGATCGACTCGGCGCCAACCGTGCATGACGGCACGGTATTGTTTGGTTGCCGCGACGGTTCCGTGTATTGTCTGCGAACGACTGACGGAAAGTTGGTTTGGCGTTTTCTCGCCGCTCCGGTCGAACGACAGGTCGTCTCCTATGGGCAACTGGAATCGGTTTGGCCGGTTCAGGGTAGTGTGCTTGTGCAGGACGGAGTGGTGTACTTCGCGGCGGGCCGGTCGTCCTTTCTTGACGGCGGGATCATGGTCTACGGACTGGACGCGAAGACCGGACGCGTGCTCCACCATCACCTTCTGGAAGGCCCTTGGCCGGACGTCATGAAGGACGTTGGCAGGCCATTTGCAATGGAAGGTGCGTTACCGGACCTGCTGGTCAGCGATGGCAAAGACCTGTACATGCAGCGCATCAAGTTCGATGCCGAATTGAATCGCCTGGAGACGACACGCGAAAGCGACCTGGGCGAATTGGACATGGGAGCCAACCATTTGGTCGCTACGGGTGGATTCCTTGACGACACGGGTTTTGACCGAGTCTACTGGATGTACAGTCACCGTTGGCCCGGCTTCTACTTCTCCCAGCATTCACCGAAGGCCGGGCAACTGGTGGTCTTCGACGACAGTACGACATACGCGGTCAAGTACTTCTATCGTCGGATCCAGTGGAGTCCCGCTTTCTTGCCGGCCGAACATGGTTACCTGCTGTTTGCCGACGACAATGACAATCAGCCAACACTCGACGAGCGAGGGCAACCGCCCAAGTCCATCGATTGGCTGCCGAAGGAGGCGGCTGGCGACAAATACCGAAGAGGCGGACGCGGTGTGGAGAAAGGCACGGGTTATGTGCGTCAACTACCAGCCAAATGGCAAACGATGATTCCACTTCGCATCCGAGCCATGGTGCTGGCGGACGATCGCTTATTCGCGGCCGGGATGCCGGACGTTGTGGACCCGGACGACCCGCTGGCGGCCTTCGAGGGACGGAAGGGCGCCTCGCTCCAAGTCTTTTCGGCCAAGGACGGTTCGCTGATCAAGTCGCACGAACTCTCGTCCTTGCCAGCCTTCGACGGCCTGTCCGCCGCCGGCGGACGACTGTACCTGGCCACACGCGACGGGAAAGTAATCTGTTTCGGCGGAGCTGAACGCTGATCGCTAGAAGACTTACTTGAGGCGGTTTCAAAACCGGGAGGGCGAGGCTCCCGCCGAGCCGAAACTACGGGGAAGACACGGCTCAGCAGGAGCTTCGCCCTCCCGAGATTCAGTTGCTATTGACTAGGGGACTTCACCGTTTTGAAATACCTCCATTCCCGATGAATAAGAAAGAACGCGCCGAGTACATCCAGAAACGGCTGCAGGAACTGTATCCGAAAGCCGGGATTCCCTTGAAGCATCGAGACCCGTACACGTTGTTGGTGGCGGTGATTTTGAGCGCGCAGTGTACGGACAAAAAGGTCAACCGGGTGACTCCGATCCTGTTCGGCGCCGCAGACAATCCTGCGGCGATGGCGCGGCTGCGCAAATCCAAAATCGAATCGATTATCAAACCGTTGGGACTGGCGCCGCGAAAGGCCAAAGCCATCTCGGAACTGTCCAAGATTCTGATGGAAAAGCATGGCGGTAAGGTGCCTGACAATTTCGAGGACCTGGAGGCACTGCCGGGTGTGGGGCACAAGTCAGCAAGCGTCGTGATGAATCAGGCCTTCGGCCACCCGGCGTTTCCCATAGACACGCACATCCACCGGTTGGCTCAACGCTGGGGCCTGACCTCCGGACGCAATGTGGTCGAAACCGAGCGGGATTTGAAACGCCTATTCCCGCAGGAAGCTTGGGGCCGTTTGCACCTGCAGATCATCTACTATGGCCGCGAGCACTGTTCGGCACGCGGCTGCGACGGCACCGTGTGCGAGATCTGCCGGACATGCTATCCCAGAAGACGCAAGCCCGTTCAAACAAACAAAGCTTGACGTTTTGTCATGTCATCTTCAGCCTTCTCTAGTTTCGCGCCAGTTCTGCCGCAGATGGCCCTTGATATTCAGTGCCAACTGGGCGTTGGCGACCTCGTACAGCACTATGTGCGTGTTGGGTGCAAGGATCGGATTGGCTTCATCACCACGCCCCCTTTTCGAACATCATCTCCAGATACTCCTGAAAGGTCCTCGGTTCGTAGTCAGTCTTACCATCAGCGGGACCTGTGCCGAAAGGGCGGCTACCCGATCCGGCTCCACCCTCGAATGGCGGTTGCGTCCCTAAAGGCGATGTGCCGTTGACGCCCATCGGCGATGTGGCGATTCCGCGTGCGACCGGTGATGTCACACCAAGCGGCGATGTGGCGATGCCCTTGCAGACAGGGCCTTGGATCCCCAAAGGCGACGATGCGATCCCGGCTTGAACCGGAACGTTGAACAGTGGGATGGAGCCACCGACCAGGACAGATATCAGTAGTTTCGTCGAAGTCGTCATTTTTCTATTCTCCCATTCCTGCGCGACTCGTCCGCCAACCGCCGACCTGCACACGCAGACCCTCAATTCGGTTCGCATGATCGTGTCACCGATGCCTTTCAACCGTTTCAACGCAACGTCCGGCGGGATCTTGCGCGATCGGAAGAAAAAACCTGGAATCAAACCGAGGGCTTCGCGCGTGACACGAGCCGACTTGGCTCTGTTACAATGCCTTGGTAGACTGCTCCGCAACCAGAGTTTGAAGCAGGTTTCTTGGCCGGTTTGTGGATACCGCCATGGCATCGGAACGCAGCGCGAACGCGTCCCCATTTCCCACGACGCACTGGTCCTTGGTGGATGTCATCCGCCAGGGTGACGAGCAGACCAAACGTAAGGCCCTTGAGGGATTCCTGTCGCGTTACCGGCCCGCGCTTCTCGTACACTTGGAACGCACCCGCGGCGTGGCTCGTGAAGAGTCAGAAGATTTGGTGCAGGAGTTTATCGCCCAGAAGATCCTGGAGAAGGATCTGGTCAGTCGCGCGGACCGTGGGGCTGGGAAACTTCGTACCTTTTTGCTGACGTCGTTGGAACGCTTTCGTATCGACTCGATTCGTCGACAGGGCGCACAGAAGCGGTCGCCCGGCGGCCAGAGCCTGATGCAGATCGACGAGGAGCAACACGGCCAGTCGGCGATCGACGATCCGGCTGGCGTGTTCGATGTCGAGTGGGCGCGGAGCGTGATCGGCGAAGCCCTGCAACGGATGCAGCAACAATGCGAGGACTCCGGTCGCGCCGATTTGTGGGGCGTGTTTCAATGCCGGCTGGTCGACCCGTTGCTGAAGGGCGTGCCACCCATCGATTACGACGGGCTGGTCGAACGATTCGGTTTGACCTCACCCGCCCAAGCCTCCAATGTGTTGGTGACCGCAAAACGCATGTACGCGCGAGCCCTGCGGTCGGTTGTCGCCGAGTACGCCTCGGACGAGGAAGAGATCGAATCGGAGATCCGGGATCTCCAGGAAATATTGGCACGGTGACGTAACCAAGATACGAGGAAACGATTCAATCATGGAACCGGTCAACCTTCACGACGCCGAAGCGAGTCAGTTGGCCCAGTTCATGGACTTGGGCGACCATGACGGTCTGTGGAGTCCCGGCGAACTCGCAGCCATTTTCCGACACCAACTGGCTTCTACGGTCGAGTTCCCGTTCGTCGCCTTGAGCGACCCCTCGGCGAAATCGGTCCAGGAGATCTGTTTGGCGGCGGATCCGCAAATCAAGACATTCGGCGACCTGTTCGAGCATCCGCAGCCGCCCTTGGAACTGCTGCGGATGACCAAAGACTACGCCAAGCAATGTCGCGCGCGCGGCGAAAGCCCCATCCCGGCAGAAGTGGCTACGATGCTGTACGTTTTGAGTATCCTTGTCGCTCGGACCCGCCGGGGGCAGGGGATCTCGGACCTGAATGACCAGAGTCTGCACCGTCTCGCGGCCTGGGCGGCGGAGCAATCGTGGATCGCCGGACCGATTCGCCGTTTGCTGGACGCCGCACAGCAGGTATTCGATTCCGGGGAGCCCGCTTCTGATGCCTGACGATCCAGCGTCATTGCCCGAGCTGTCTCGTGTCGGTCTTCCGGCTTTGCCCCGTTTGGCCGAATACCAGCTTCTGGAGCCACTCGGCGAAGGTGCGATGGGCATGGTCTATCGCGCGCTGCATATCGATATGGCACGGGTCGTAGCGTTAAAGGTTCTGGCTAACGAACACGTGCAAGACGAACGCTTAGTCGCGCGATTCAAGCGGGAGATGGTCGCTGTGGCCAAGCTGGATCATCCTAACATCGTGCGAGCCCACGATGCTCGGCAAATCGACGATCACTACGTGCTGGTCATGGAGTATCTGGATGGAGTCTCCTTCGAGCAGTTGGCGATGCATCTCGGCCCCTTGCCGATACCGGATGCCTGCGAGCTGATCCGTCAAGCGGCCGAGGGCCTCGATCACGCTCATGGGCATGGGCTGGTGCATCGCGACATCAAGCCCTCGAATCTGCTGCTGGCTCGAAACAAACAGGCCGCGCCTGTGGTGAAAATCCTGGATTTTGGGATGGCCATGATCCGCGAGGGATGGCCATCGGACGTGGCGATCACGCGTCCCGGATTCGTTTTAGGTACGCCGCACTATATGGCGCCGGAACAGATTGAGGACAGCCACAACGTGGATATTCGTGCTGACATCTACGGCCTCGGATGCACGTTCTTTCGATTGCTAGCCGGCCACCCGCCCTTTGCGGGGCAATCGTCTCGGAGCATCGCGGATATACTGGAGGCGCACGAGAGCGAAAGGCCTTGCTCGATTTGCGAACTGCGTCCGGAAGCGCCTGCCGGCCTTGCGCAAGTCGTCGGTCGCATGTTGGCCAAGAAAGCCATCGAACGATTTCAATCTCCGCAGGAGGTCAGCCAAGCACTCGCAGAATTCTGCGGAGGCTGCGATTTGTCGCGACTGCTTGCGGCCGCAGAGGAGCAATCGCCAAACATCGGGGAGAAAAGAACGCAAGTCGCGGACGGGAAGACCGCGCTGCCGCCAGCGACGAACAGCGACGCAGTCTTTTTGCCGATTTCGCCTCCTCGCCACGAGAATCGTCTTGGCAGACCGTCAAGCGAAGTGGGAGCCTTGCGACCAAGCCAACAAACTGACCGTTCCGCTTCCACGGTTGCGCGAAGGCCTTTTCGGTGGTGGTTAATGGCCGTAGGTATTTTGGCGCTGCTGGCTGTTGGCGTCATTGCTGTGACGTTCAGTTTGCCACCGGACCAGGATCGGGACCCACCGGTCGAACGGACGGCCGACGACGGGACGGCCGGTCTGAACGACTCGACGACAGGCCTCTCGATCAGCAAATCCGACTCGGGGGCAGTGGGCCCCGCGCCTGGAAGGCGAACGGGTACGTGGATCCTACTTAGTTGGACGCCTAACAAGCGGGACAAGGCCGATCTATGGCTGTTTAGCACCGACGGCGAAATACGTCGGCGAGTAGTCAGGACGCCGAACACGTTTGAGACTCAACCCCGCTTCTCGCCAGACGGTCGGCACATCCTCTTTGTCCGTGTCGATACGCCGGGTGAGAGTAAAACAACCTTCAAGAAGACCAGTCTTTGGGTTTGCCAAACAAACGGCCGAGACCAACGGCGGCTTGTTGACTGCACATTCGATAGCGATCAAATCACGGGGCCTCTGTGGGCGTCGGATTCAGAAGTCTATTTCACTTGGTTGCGACGCTCTCGCCGAGAAACTCGTATCGAGTTGTGGCGGATGGCGTTGGATGATGAAGAGCCGACTTTCGTGTTCGATCTCGGCCGGGAAATGGGAACGCCGGACGCCATTGTCACGGACCTGTCCATCGACCATGGCGAGCTGTTGATCGCGGGCGAGTCGGCCAAGGATCCGGATAGCTCGGGCGTATACTCGGCCGATTTGGATGGGACCGGGCTTCGCAATATCTGGAAGTGCGACAAACCAGCCTATTTCTGTAGCTGCGCAGTTTTTTCCGAAGACGGGCAACGGGCAGCATGGCGATATCGTGCTCCAATGCCCGACGGCAGCGGACTGGCCCAATACGGGATCGCTTGGGCCAAGCGGACAGAGTTCGATGAATGGACGGTCGAGCTCTCGGATTTTCCTGATGCCTCGGTGTCTCCGATTGGCTGGTCTGTTGACGGCCACGATTTGCTCTGTTCCCGCGTCCCGTCGCCACGCCCGCTGAGGACGCATGCCAAGTTCTTCTTGACCAAGGAGCGATTCCAGGACGTTCGCGACCGGTTTGAACTACCCGGCTGGCACATGCCCATCGCGTTGAATGCCGGACAGTTGGCCGATTGGCGGACGCTGCCGCCTGACGTGCCTTTGCCACCCGACGATCTTCCCACATTCCGCACGCCACTTCGAAAACCCCAACTGCCTTTTCGCTCCCCAGCAGAGTGACACCGGTTCAGACGAGCCGTCAGATTGAGGTCTGCAGACGCCAGCTGATGCCGCAGCCGATTTCAAATGTCCGCATACGTCGTCTAACGGCAAGCCGCAGGCGTCGGTGAATCCGCCACGCAGTCGCCTTCGGCTCGCCGTTAAACGATGACACCAAAGGCGGTCGCACCGTACAAGGCGGAACGGCTAATAAAACGAACCCTGCGATGGCACTCAAGTCGGAGCCAACGCAGGGCGGTGTCGAGGGGTACGGTTCCTGCGGATTACAGCCTCAACACTGTCAGAGTCGACAGTTCCTCGACTTTCCAGCCGTTCGACTCGTTCAATTCCTCGACCTTCCAGCTATCCTCGGCCAGCAGATCAATCACATCGGCCGTGGCTTCTTCGACCTTCCAACTGTCTTCGCCTAGTTCCTCGGCCTTCCAGCCGTGCGAACCGCCCAGTTCTTCGACTTTCCAGCTATCCTCGGCCAGTAGATCGATCACGTCAGGCGAGATTTCTTCGACTTTCCAGTTGTGGGTTCCTCCGCTCTCCAGGTCGTACCGGACATACGCGGCGCTGTTTGTCCCTTGGCTCCCCAGGTCGTACCGAACATACGCCGCGCTGTTCGCGCCCTGAGCTCCCAGGTCGTACTGAACGAAGATAGCGCCGTTCGTTCCTTGATCTTCAACGCCATCCTGGACATGCGCGCCGGGCAAGGACGACGACCCACGCTTGGAAGCAAGCGGATTCGGCCGGAAGAACGGCTCGGTTGGCTGTTCTACTGCCAGCAAGTCCCGCGGGTCGGTCTGCCGCAGCCCCACGGTGTATTGTGGAACCTCTGGAAGGTATGCCCTATGGGAGGATTGATTCGTGAACAATGGCCTTACCGCGCCGGGTGTCAGAACTCCGCTATCTTCGGAAGCGGGCGAGACCCAATAGATCGCTCCGGTGCCTTCCACGTAGTTGACGCTGTGGATTTCCACGGACTCCGCATCAAAGGGAAGCTCGACACAATCCGTCTGCGTGTCGGCGGAGGCCCAGAAGATGAACTCAATCAGCTCGACCGCCAAGTCGATCTGTTCCGCGGTAGTCCCAAAGTCTTCGAGCTGATCTTCCACGTCCAGATGCAACTCGTCATCGATCTCGCCCGTCAGTTCCGATTCCAATTGGTTTTCCAAGTGTGCGGTCACGCTATCCACGATTCCCAAGGCAGCCAGAGGAGCGAGGGGCCCCAACCCTGCAAGGGCTGGCGTGAAACTTAACGCGGTAACAAGTGCCGCTTTCGTCTGTGACGTCAGCGTGATCTCGACATCTGTCGCATACGATGCGTCGAGCGCCGCATCGGCGATCACCGTATCGAGCGAAAACTCATTGATACCCTCGCGAGGCGGAGCGAACGTCAAAGTGAACTGCACGTCTTCGAGCGTCCCTTCCGCTTCGCTGTCGATCGTGACCCCATCACCCGTTTCAACATAGATCCCGACATCCACGTCGGCGTCGAAGGTGATGTCCTCCAACTCGACCGTCAGTTCCAAGTAATACGGAATATCACCGGTTCCGGGAACCATCGTCAGTTCCACGTCATCGATCTCCAGAGCGGAAAACTCGACGGTCGCGTCGAAGTTCCAGTCCAAGTCAATACCAAAGAACCCTGTCGCATACGTTCCCGATTGGTGTAGAGATACGGATTGCAGATCGACGCCCTGCCCATCCAGACAAGCATCGATGGCCGACTCCAGGCTTTCGACCGTGTCCTCGGAAAAGGTGAAACTCTCCTGCGTCAGCCAATCAAGATGCTCTATCATCTCGGCCTGTTCGGCCTGGGCCAGTTGCTCCTCCGCAGCCGGGGCAAAATCCAAGTCGTGGATGGCTGCCAATACTCGGCGATGCTCCAACCCCTCCATGCTGAGGGCCCGTATGTGCCGACGCTGACGGTTAGACCGTGACTTCCGACGATTCGATTTTTTGCTGTTGAACAGTGCCATGACTTCCGCTCCGTACCGTGTTGAGAAATGAAAGAGGTGCTGAAACCGCGTTGTCCGTACTGTTATCAACGAAAGGAACCAGCCGTCCCTGCGCGCTGAGGCATATTTTTTTCAATACAGTTCAGCAGGGGACTTGTGACGGGCGTTGGAATGGCACTTGCGAACATCGCGACCCGTATACGTTGCTGGTGGCGGTGATTCTGAGCACGCAGCGTACGGACAAGAAAGTGAACCAGGTGCCACCGACCCTGTTCGCCGCCGCGGACAATCCTGCGGCGATGGCGCGGCTGCGCAAGGCCAAGATCGAATCAATTATCAAACCGGTCGGACTGGCAGACAGGTCGGGAGACCCGCCCGCAACGGCGGTGCGGCTTTTTTGCGGAATGGTCGTAGCTGCGTTCAGCCAGAGGCATTTCCTTGTCCCGTAGGGACGCTCGAAAGTAGCCCAGCACTTCAGCGCTGGGACGAGGAATCCCCATGATTCCCATATTCAGTCCCGTAGGGACAGCCGAATCGTGGCGCGGGAAGATCAGCCGTTCCTACGGGACTGACCGCGAAGGTCGCGGCCCCTCCGTACCCAGCGATGAAGTGCTGGGCTACTATCAGAAGTCCCTCCGGGACAGAATCCCTGGAAATCCTGCATCGCTCCACATGAAAATGTCGGCAAAGACGAGGTCTTGCGAGTCCCACTACAGTCGAGTCGGTCAGTCATCACTCGAACGATGCTCAGTCCCCAGCCGTCGCCTCGTCACCGGCGTTGCCGTCCCAGGTGATGTTGCAGTGGGGGAGGGCTTCCTTCAGCTTGGCGATGCCTTCGGCGGTGACTTTCTGGCCGGTCAGGTCCAACTCGCGAAGGAAGGGGAGCTTGGCCGGTTGCGGCAGGTCTCTCCATTTTGACCGCGTCTGACACTTGGAAGGCGGGGCAGCGATCTTGATGCCCAAAGCGTTCACCGTTGCGCTCGTTGGAGACCGTCTTCTCTGTACGCCGAAGGCGTTACATTCCATAGCCCAAGGTCGCGGCGCAGCCGCGCACCTTGGGTATGCAGTCCAGGAAAGGCTTTTACGCCGAAGGTGTTGCACAGAATCACCCGCGCAGCTCCTTCTTGTGTAACGCCTTCGGCGTAAACGTCTGTCTGTTCCCGTTACCCTGGGTGACGCTTCGCCGCCCGGCGGCTTCGCTGACCCAGGGCTGCGGAGTATTACCGCTTTGCGGTAAAGATCCCGTGGTGGGCAAATAGAAGCTACCGGATTCCTCACCGTCAAATTAGGAAAGCGCTGGTTCTGCCGTACGCTCAGCTTTGATTTGCGATACGAACGACCGTCGCCCGTGAGCCGGTTGTATCGCGGTTTTGGCTCAGTCCCCAACCGTCGTGTCTTCGGCCGCGTTGCCGTCCCAAGTGATGTTGCAGTGGGGGAGGGCTTCCTTCAGCTTGGCGACGCCTTCGGCGGTGACTTTGGTAGCGACTAGGTTCAACGATTCGAGTGACTTCAGCTGGGTGAGGTGCGCAAGGCCTTCATCCGTCACCCGCGTACCGTCAAGGCCTAAGGCTCTGAGATTCTCCAAACCTGTGAGGTGAGACACATCATCGTCGCCGATCTTCGTCAGGCGGAGAGAGAGTGCTTCAAGTTGCGGCATCTGACCAATTGCTTTCACGCCCGCGCCCGATACGTTCGTATCAGCCACGTCAAGATGGTGCAACCGTCGCAACGATTTTAGGTAATCCAATCCCGAATCGCCGAGTCCAGGGTTGTTAGACAAGAGCAAAACGGTCAGATCTTCACATGTCTGTAACCACTTCAAGCCTTCACCCCTGATCTTCGTACCTCGCACCGATAGTTTTGTCAGAGCCGTCGCGATGCTCAGCGATGCAAGTCCGGCATCAGTGATCCTCGTGCCCCCGATTCCGATCTCTTTCACCGAAGAGAGTGCTGTCAATCTGGCCATCTCGGCTAGGTCGTCATCAGTCACGGAACGGTCAGCGTAGAAGTTCACCGCGCGAATCGCGAAACTGTCGGGGAGGTCAGATTCTGTTTGGAGGGCAGCTTTGACTCCGGCAATGAAGACATCACCCTGCTTTCTCAACACCCAAGAGGCGAGTTCTCGCTCTGCACTCACATCCCCCAGTTCCATCTCGGTGGTCGACGTCGCCTCGTCCCCCGCATTGCCGTCCCAGGTGATGTTGCAGCGGGGGAGGGCTTCCTTCAACTTGGCGATGCCCTCGGCGGTGACTTGGGTTCCTGTAAGATCCAATACATGCAGCCGCTCTATCTTCGCAAAATGCCCCAAACCGGCATCGGTAATTTGCGTGTCTTTCAAGTACAGGCGGCCTAGACTTTTCACGGCTTGCAGGTTGAGGACGCCTTCGTCCGTTATCCTCGCCCCATTGAGCGAAAGTCTATCGAATTCATGCGGTTGTAAGTAGGTGAGACCAGCATCGGTAATACCTGTGCCGTCAAGATGAAGACTCCATGTCTGCTTGCGTTGCGCCAGGGACTGAAGCCCTTCATCCGTTACAGCGGTACGCTCCAGATGCAGACTACCAAGGGATGTGATTCCCCCGATGATTTCGATCCCTTTGTCTGTGATCGCCGTGTCGCGGAGTTCGAGATTGTCAAGCTCCATGTCCTTCACGTGGGCCATCCCCCGATCCGTGACCCGCGTCCCACAGAGCGCAAGGCTCTTCAACGGCAATGCTGCAATGTACTCCAATCCTGCATCGGAAGTCTGCGTTCCAGTTAAGTAAAGGGTGGTTAGACTCCTCATGTCGCTCAAAGCAGCGAACCCTAAACCTGTGATCTGAGTTCCCATGAGGTCGAGCCGCTGCAGCCGAGTGGCATGCTGTAACTCCTGCAATCCTTTGTCTGTGATTTGATTGCCGTTAAGCACGATGCCTTCAAGTTGTTTCAAGTTGCGGAGGCACTTCAAGTCATCATCTGTCAAGCCGGTTGCGGTCAGTCCCAGGTTCCTGAGCCCTGTTAGACTCCCGATATCTTCGAGCCACACATCCGGCACCGAGGTGTAATTTAGGTATAGAGCTTCCAATCGCTTCAGTCCCGCGAGTTCCTTCAGCAGACCATCGAAGGGTCCCGTCACTTCGTACCTACCTTTGTAGGTTACATACACGATGTGAAAGTCACCCGCAGGCAGATCTTCAACCCTTGCGGCCTCGACCGGATCACCTCCATCAACAGCCACGCCGACCGTTCCACCTGCCGCCAATACTTTCGATGCCACCTCACGATCCACCGTGCCTCCCGGCCCCACCTCCTCCACTGGCACAAACGTTACCTTGACATACCGTCCATCCTTGGACTTCAAGTTGAACGATGTCGCTTGGACTTCGAAGCCTTCTTTGCGTAGCGTCAGTGTTTTGTTTTCAGCATCGACGGTGACCAGGACTTCCTTGTTGTCGTTCGGGTCGATGATCTTGATCGTGCCGTCCTTGGTGACGGTAACTTCACGTTGCTCTTCCGAATCGCCGATTTCGATTATCACCGTACCGTGGGGCGTCAAGATCTTCAGCAGGACAGCCGCCAGAAGAATGCCGCCAAACAACAAAGCGGCGATTGCGACGATTCGGCTGGTTGGGATGCCTCGGCCATTGGAGGATGTCTTCAGATTTGTACGATGGCCCTCCGAGGCCGTCGGTTTCTTAGAAACGGTTTCAGAACCGGGAGGGCGAGGCTCCCGCCGAGCCGAAACCACGGGAAGACACGGCTCAGCAGGAGCTTCGCCCTCCCGAGATTCTTCCGGTCTGGGTGTCAGGTCGAGTGTCTCGTCCAGTTGAGCAGACGATGTCTCTTTGGAGACGGCATCCACATAGGTTTCTGCGGCTACAGCCGTTTCCTGCGGAACGTCGTCTTCGTCGGCAACCTGGATTGTCTCCAGATCGGTCAGCAACTCGGCGCCGGTCTGGTAGCGGTCCTCGGGTTCCTTGGCCACCATCTTCTGGAAAACCGCGTCCAATTCCTCGGGCACTTCCGGCCTTGTTTCGGCCAATGATGGGATGTCGGTTTCTCGGTGGGCCAGCATCCTGGCCATCAAGGTGTTGCCAACAAAAACTGGGCCGCCAGTCAGCAGGTAGTACAAGGTACACCCCAGGCTGTAGATGTCGGCTCGCGCATCGGCGTTCTTGGTATCCAAGGCTTGTTCGGGCGACATGTAATCGACGGTGCCCAAAACCGATCCGTCTTGCGTCAGTTCCGCTTGAGTGATGGCAGCGCCATTGCCGTTGGTGGGCTGTTCCAGTCGCGCCAGGCCCATGTCCAGGATTTTGACGGTGCCTTCGCCGTCCAGTAGCAAGTTGGCGGGTTTGATATCTCGGTGGACGACACCTTTGCCATGGGCAAAGGCCAAGCCGGTTGTCGCTTGCTTGATGTAATCAACGGCCTTGGCGACCGATACCGGTCCGTTCTCTTTCACAAGCGAAGACAGGTCACTGCCATCGACACATTCCATGACCAGGTAGTGGACGCCGTTTGCTTCGCCTGCATCATGGGCAACGATGATGTTCGGATGCAGCAGTCGGGCCGCGGCTTCCACCTCGCGTTCGAATCGTTCCACGGCATTGGGCGATGACACAGCCTCGGGCGGGAGAATCTTCAATGCCACCACCCGTTTCATGCGGCGGTGCCGAGCCTTGAATACTTGGCCCATACCGCCTGCACCAATCCGGCCCAGAATGACATAGTCGCCATAGACCAAACCATCGGTCTTGCCTTCGCAGATGGTATTCGCCTGGTACGCGGTCAGACGTTGCTTTTTCACCAATTGCCTGGCCAGTTCCGTCGCATCGACCGGTTCGGACAGACCCGACTGGAACGACGACAACTGCTCGGCGGTCATCAGGCCGGCCAACGTGATGCACGATGTGAATTCGTCAAGAGACAAGGACGTTGTCATTTCCACGGCGTCATCCTGTTTGGTTGATTCTGTGTGAAAATCGGGCAGGGAAAGGAAGTCGTCGTCTCCTTCGTCGTCCCCGCACATCCAGTCGGTAGCTTTCAACTCGTCGATTTGACTCTGTAGGTCATCAACGAACTCGGGGCAGTCTCTGCAAATGACTGCTGCCGAGACTTCTTCGCCTTCCTGCCTCCGCATGTCCCAATCGACCAGAAGTTCGCTGACTCTGTCTTCCACGTTCACGATACGATCACCGATCCAAAGGGGGCTGCTCTCCGTGTAACGACCGCTGGAGTTTGCGACGGACTTTGTGAAGGCGTCTGATGACCGTCCGCTCCGAGATCTGCAGAACCTCAGCCGCTTCCCGTTGCGTCGCCCCCCCGTACCAAACAAGGTCGACCACCAGCCGCTCGTCACTGGCGAGTCGATCAACGGCGGCATGAAATGCGGCCCAAGCCTCCAAAGATCCGGGTTCGGCGGTCCGGTCAGGCTGGGCCTGGAGCATGTCGCCTCGATTCCCGGCATCTGTCTGGTGCTTGGCGGCATGACCCTCGGGGCCAAAGTGATGTCGGGCAAGATCGATAAGCGTTCGACGAATCTGCGTGGCGGCAAAGCCAAAGAACTCTTTGGCCGTTTCCGGTCGAACCTTTGACAAAGACTTGTGGAG
This sequence comes from uncultured Pirellulaceae bacterium, assembly GCA_964617665.1. Lineage (GTDB taxonomy): Bacteria > Planctomycetota > Planctomycetia > Pirellulales > Pirellulaceae > JADHUC01. The sequence continues at coordinate 10,568 of CAZUAH010000023.1, read as the reverse complement.
ACGGATAGCTGCACTCTGGAATACATCGTCAGTTTGCTCCCAACGCCGCAGGTGTGGATAGTTCTTCAACATCGTCCTGGTTAGCCTGAGGAGGCGTTCTGATGCCCGTGCGAGAAGGTCGCTATAGGCAGCATCGTCTCCGCTGGCTGCTTGGTCCAGAAGTGCCTGAATCTGCGTGTTGTTGGCTGCTGACGGCGTCATTGTCCTACCGGGCAAATTGCCTAAACCGTTTGTTTCTGCACGGTTAGCCATAATACCACATTATAGGGGCAGATTACAGAACACTCTTCGCCTGCTTGATGAGCGTAAGCGACGGCAAGAACATGACACGTATTCTGTGAAAAACGCAAGAAAAGGAGATTGGACAGGAAGTCGAGTAGCTGAGACGGTAGGTGCGAGACAGATGGTGCGGCGCGTCGTGAAGTCAGCCGCAATCGCTTCCGTTCTCCTCCCTCTCGAACTCCCTCCATAACCCGCCAATATCCAGTTGACACAATCCGCCACCCAACCTTCCGGAATGCCCGAAGATGCGACAGCGAGCGTCATTTTTTTTCTCGGCTTTTCGCATGCCTTTTGATTTTGCCCCCTGATTTTGGTACAAAAACCCGGTTGAGGTGCCTTCTCCGCTGCTGCAGTAACCAGACGAAGTCACATCGGTTCTCAAGTAACGCGGCTAGATAGTAGGTCCCGGCTGCCGGGCGGGTCTTTTGGTTCGTGCATCCTCCAACCGATTCAACCTCCCGTCCGGCAGACGGGACGTACTGTTGTGAGGAACAGCAATCGAAATGGCGAATCTCCCGATTGGAATTGACCTGGGCACGACCTTCTCGGTGGTAGCCCACTTGGACAACGAGGGCCGGCCGTGGACGGTGCAGAACGCGGAAGGTGATCTGATCACGCCCAGCGTCGTGTTCTTCGACAAGTCGGGCCCCATCGTAGGCAAAGAAGCCGTCAGAGCCGCCAACTTTGAACCCGAGCGAGTCGCTCGGTTTGCCAAACGGAATATGGGCGAAAAGGTCTTCGAGAAAACCATCCGCGGCAACAAGATTCCGCCCGAGGTCATCGAAGCACTGGTCCTAAAAAAGCTGAAGCACGATGCCCAATTGAAACTGGGCCCGGTCGCCAAAGCTGTGGTTTCGGTTCCCGCCTATTTCAATGAACCGCGCCGCAAGGCTACGCAGGATGCGGGACGTCTGGCGGGGTTGGAAGTCTTGGACATCATCAATGAACCGACCGCGGCCGCGATCGCTTTCGGCGTGCAGAAAGGATTCCTTACACCCAAGGGAGAAAGCCAGCAAAAGGAGACCATCCTGGTCTATGACCTGGGAGGCGGTACGTTTGACGTAACTTTGATGGAGATCAACGGACAGCAGTACGACGCTGTGGCCACGGCTGGGGATGTGTATCTGGGCGGTATCGACTGGGACATGCGGATCGTGGATTTCGTGGCGGAAACGTTCAAAGAGAAATTCGCTGTTGATCCGCGTGAAGATGAGCAGTCACTGCAGGTGCTCTTATCCGAAGCCGAAGACGCGAAACATGCCCTGAGCGCGCGCGACGAGGTGAATATCCAGTTCGCTAATGACGGCAATCGCTTACGCGTTCCGTTATCGCGCGATCAATTCGAATCGTTGACGGGCGACCTGGTTGATCGCACAACGCTGACCGTGAAGAAAGTGTTGCGAGAGGCTGGTCGCGATTGGAGCGATCTGACGCGTCTGATGTTGGTGGGCGGCGCGACACGTATGCCGATGATTGGGCAGATGCTGCAAAGCGAATCCTGCTTGGCGACCGACCGTTCGCTATCGGCCGACGAAGCGGTGGCCCATGGCGCCGCGATCTACGCCGGCCTGTTGATGGCCGACGAGAACATGCCGCGAAAAGGCATGTCGGTCACCAACGTCAACTCGCATGACCTGGGCGTACTGGGTGTCGAGCCCGGCACAGGGATGCGACGGCGCAAAGTTCTGATTCCCCGCAACACGACGCTGCCAGCCGTTGGCGCCAGTACTTTCGTCACGCGAAAAGACGGCCAGGCCAACGTGAAGGTGATGGTGATCGAAGGTGGCGATGCGACCGGCGCGGGTGCAACTCACATTGGCAAATGCGTGGTGACCAACTTACCAACGGACCTGCCCGCCAAAACGCCTGTCAAAGTTACGTTCAACTACTCGACCAACGGCCGGTTGACAGTCGATGCGTCGCTGCCGGAAGCTGGGCGCAATGCAAATACCACTATCCATCGATCCTCGGGCTTGACCGATCAAGTGCTCGACCAGTGGAAGCGGCGAATCGAGACGGGCGAGTTGCTAGAAGAGCAAGTCGAGGCGGTCTCGGAAGTGGTGGAAGTCGTCGACAAACCGCCCACGCAAAGCGAGTTGCCAGACGCCGTCGAAAGCGCCGAGCCTTTGGATGTTGATCAGTTGGACTTCGACTTCTTGGAAGAGGACACGGAAGACAACTCCATCGGCGGAGACGATACGGCACTTGGTGAATTCACTAACGGACTCGGTGACTGACGAATCATGTCCGAACCGTTTGATCCCTACTACCGCTGGCTGGGAATTCCGCCCAAGGAACAGCCGCCGAACCATTACCGATTGTTCGGAATCGAGCTGTTCGAATCGAATCGCGACGTGATCGACTCGGTGGCATCTCGACACATGAGCTACCTGCAGGAGATCACCGATGGCCCGCACGTGCGAGAGGCGCAGCGATTGCTGAACGAATTGGCCGCTGCGCGGCGATGCCTGCTCGATCCAGAGAAGAAAGCCGCCTACGACGCGGAACTGAAAACGAAACTGGCGGCTGACAGTAAACCACCCAAGGTCGCATCGCCTCCGCGTCGGCAACGTGCCGAGAAGCCTTCACACTCGCCTCCGCCGAAGATGTCGCAAGAGGCGTCGCCGATTTGTACCGTCGGCCCGAAGAAACCACCGGAGGCTGCCGAAGCCTCGTCCAAGAAACAAGAACGGAATGATCGGACGCTCAAGCGAAAGAACAAGAAGCCGATCCATCTGGTTCTTGGCGGGGTTGCGGCGGGATCGGTCGTGCTGATGGTAGCCGTCGGCCTGTTGTTCCTGGGAGGTGGGAACGAAGAAGACAAGACTCGAGAAACTCAGACGGCGAAGCAACGAGTGGCTCCGGTGGAGCAAGCCGCCAAGAAGCAAGAGCGGCTAGCAACGGTCGACACACAGAATTTTCCGGACGACACTATGGCGAAAGCCAAAATGGACACCTCGCCATTGCCCGACGTGCGAGACGAGGAACCGACTGAGCCAGAAGAGGTGCCCATCGGCAAGCAGCCGACAAACGATCCATCCGCTGCCGCGATCGCGTCGGACGGACTCCCGGGGAAGACCGATGGCCTGCTCCTCTGGCTCGATGCAGCTGATACTTCCCGCATAGAGGCCGACGGCGTTCGCATCAGCGCGTGGAACGACAAGAGCGGCAATGACTGCCGCGCCACGGCGGAAGGTGCGGGCGGAGGTCCCGAGCTTGCCCAAGACGTGCTCGGCGGGCACACCGTCGCGCGGTTTTCCGGTTCTCAATGCCTTCAGATCGAAGGCAAGTCTGAGTTGTTCAAGACGGGGCCGGATTACACATTCATCTTCGTGGCTCGTGGCCAAAACGGGACGCTGCTGTCGAAAGGCAGCGGCGAATCGGCAGGCAGTTTTGCTATGTGTGAAGGTGTGGCCAGCTTGCGCTCGAGAGGGATAAATTTGGATGCCAAAAACGGTGATGGTGCGGAGTTTCGCGTGAGGACTATCGTGGCCGACGAGGACTCGTTGCGATGGTGCGTCGACGGTCAGCCGAGCGGGAGTTTCTCGAACGCAAACCACGCCATCCAGTCGACTAGTCGCGTCAGAATCGGCGCACTTCAGAAACGAGGCAAAGGACTGCTAGAGTTTTTCGAGGGTGATTTGGCGGAACTGCTAATCTACAACCGGCCACTGGCTGACGACGAACGACGAGCGCTCGAATCGTACTTACAGGAAAAGTGGCTGCCCAACGGTACGCCGCCATTATCGATAGCAAGAACCGAATCGCCGGAGGAAGACGGCGAAGGCTCGGGCGGGCCAGATCCAGCAATCATCGACACCGCGCAGGAAATGGAGGATGCCAAGCCCGCCGAGGACGGCGAGATCGTGGGCGACACCGTCCCGCCGCACAGAGAGCGGTTCGTCGTTCTCACGCCAGCCGCGGCAGAAGCGTCCGCTGGATCAGAATTGGTTGTGATGGACGGCGGCGTGATCCTGGCGGACGGCGTGACCAAAACGAACGAGGATTACCGTATCACGGCGGAGACCGAAATACCCGGCATAACGGCCCTGTGTCTGGAAGCGGTGCCTCACGATAATCTGCCCGGCAGCGGCCCGGGCTACGGAATCGGGGGGCGTTTTTCGCTGGCCGAGTTCAAGGCAAGCTCCCGAGCAAAGGATGATTCTGGCTTGGATCAAGACATATCGTTCGCGAAGGCGGTGGCTGGCGATGATGATGCGGGCGTCTCACGCTTGATCGACGGCGACGCCAAGACAAGCTGGAGTGTCCGACGTCGGGGCGAGCGAGTCGCCGTCACGCTGATTCCGGCCGAGCCGATCGGTGGCGAAGGAACCAGCATACTGACCATCACAATCCTGAACCGTGACAATTTGGGGTGTTTCCGGCTACTAGCCACATCCGCACTGAAGCCGGAGGAACTGCTGGAATCCGACAACGCACTTGAGGGTGATCAAGATGACGGGTTTTCCTTGTTCGTGAATCTTGGTGGAGACTCATGGGAAGATCCAGAAGGAAACGCCTGGGTGAAATCGAAGGGTTTCGATGGTGCGACCTTCGGCCACGAAGGCGGTCAATCGGTCAAGAACGTCGACGAGGAAAACCCCGTTGCAAAGACCGCTCAACGAGGGCTGACCGCGTTCCGAGCGGTCGTTCCCAACGGCAACTACGAAGTCCGGCTGTACTTCAGCGAGCACTGGACCACCGACCCGAAACGCCGCGTGTTCGCCGCGGCTGTTGAGCAACAACAAGCGCGTCACCACATGAACGTCTTCCACGCGCCCGGCTTGGGCAGCCCAGATATCTATACCATCCCCAAAGCAACCGTCACGGACGGCAGACTGGACGTCGACTTCCGACCCGCCAGCGAAGACGCCTCAACGATCCTCAACGGAATCAGTGTCCGGCAGATTCGTTGAGTTGTCGGGATTGCGATCTCAAAGGACATTGACACCGCCGTCGTACACAACTCCGTCGGCGAGAAAAGGTGCCAAGAGTCGTTTCCGCTCTACGCGGACGGATTCATCTGGTCCAGGAAACGATCTAGTTCCTCTTCACCATCAAGGACGCCGATTTCGACGCGGATGGTACGGCTTTCGCCCGGTTCGAGCATGGGCAAGAGGCCCTCGGCTCGCAACTCCGATCGGGGAGTGCATGGAGAATTGCAGGGCTCGACGGCCATCACATAGTCGCCTTCGCCCATCATTTTCCACTGGTTCAGATACGGAAGCTCCTCGGGATCGAAACGGATGTAAAGTCCCAATCCATCGAGCAGTTCGCGGTTGACGATCGCCGCCGCGGCGCGACCGTCGTGTCCGCGTGCCACGGTGTGCAGAAAGTTCTGCTCGGCAAAGGCTGGTATGGGATCGGAGGCCACATTCCACTGGTCAAACCCGGCGGCGGATGTCTCGTCCAATGGGAAACTCTTCTTGGCCGTCAATGACAGCCGAGCCGTGGAGTCCAAGAGCGGAAAACCAGCGTTGACGTGGTAGAGAATCGTAAACGGCGATGTGGCGTATCCAAAGTTCTCGGCCACGTCACAAATCGTCAGAGCCTTGCTGCCTATCGTTGTGGCAATTGTCCGCGTCAACCGGATCTTGTCGCCAAATACGGCACACTCTTCCACTACGCCCGAGATTTCGATCCGGTATTCGTCGCCATCCCAACCGGATCGGTCGCACACCCGGCGAGCGGGCGATGTGGCATATCGTCCATGCAGCCCGAGTTGCTGGCCTTCATCGAGGCATGGGGGGCCGAGGTACGTCAGGCCGCAGGTGGTCAGCAGACCGCCAAAGAAGGTCTGCAGCCAGCCGATATCCTCCGGCTCGTAGAACGCCGGGTGGACTTCGCCGTTAGGCGTCAGGTAGACCAACTTCAAACCCTTGTAGCTGGCCAACGAGATGTCCAGGCCACGATCCGGTAGCACGGTGAACCGGAACCCACTGCCGGTGTCCACGTCGATGGCAGCCACGTTCTTGGAACGCCCTTCGCTGAGTGTGTAATGCCGCGTGCCGCCAAGCTGGGTCGGGTTGCCAACGCGGCGGAGCAATTCGTCTCGCGTGTAGTCTCGATTCCCGATCTTCATGACGGTCCCTTTTGGCTTATGGCAAAATCGGCTCGATGCCGGTCATTTTGCAGAAGTCGATCAGATCAGCATACAACTGCTCGCCATAGCCAAGGCAAGCGTACTCGTTCGTCCAGTGTTCCAGCAACTCGTCGATGTCGCAATGTGCCGTCACAAATCCGTGCGGCCAGAACGGGATGCCACATTCCAGTTGCCGCGCTTCGAGCTGATCGGCAGGCGGTTCGAAAATCGTGCAGCGCGTGATCACCATTGTGAATCGACCATCCACACGTCCCAGACGTGCCAACACTCCTTCGCCCACCTTGCAGACCAGCTTCACTGACAGACCACCCGCCTCGCCCTCGGTAGGAATGCCATGTTCGGCAAATCCGGCTGGGCCCAGCTTGCCGGCCAGCGAAGGCGGGCAGGCGCCGTCGCCGATGATCTTTATTTCGTTGTTCGTCTTGTCGATATGCTGCAGGTCGCCGTAGTAGACGGGCTCGCTGCTGAGTTTCGTCAGTAGCAGTACGGTCAACGCTGTATTCATATCACCAAGAGTGGAAGTGCCACATCCGTCATCGAGCATCATGCTTTGGGCGAAGCAAGTGGCGCTGTAATCGTCACCCAACCCAGGGAACGATTGGATGGTGTAGAAGTCCCAGTCGTTCGTTTCCACCAGCTTCTTGATCGCCAGGTACAGCCGCATGGATCGTTCGTTCACGACGTCTTGCTCGGGCACGGTACCGAACAGTTCCCCGATCCTCGTTTGTAGGGCGACCAAGTCTTCGGCGGGGATTTCCTGGGCAGTGCGGATCAACTCGGTGGTATCGCGCGAGTCGATATCGATGCCAAACATCTTCATCCACTGGCTAGGGTCGGCCACACCGCAGGTTTGCCCCATGCCACGACCGCCGAAGGTGCCGACGGTGGACATGTTCAGCCAGCTTTTCATATGGGCAGCCCGGCAGAAGCTGACGATCTGGTCGATCTCTTTGGGATCGTCGGCCGGTCCGTAGACGAACTTGTGCGGGATGCCCACTTCGAGCAGCGCCCCGTGCATCACCAATCCTCCGACCGGTCGCCATCCCTGTGAACCGGGGTGGGTCCAGATCAACACCTGTTTGCCGGTCATGGCGAAGTCACGCACAGCAGCGATTAGATGAGCCGCCCAGACCCACGTAGCGGAAAACAGGATTACGCAGTCGACATCGTCGTGTTTCATTCTCTGAAAGGCATCTCGCGCTTCCTCCTTGGTGGCCAGCACGACGTCGTGTTCGACCAGCTGAACGTCATGGTCCAGCAGTGCTTCCTTCGAGCCTTCAACGATGTCCTCGTCAATGAACGGCTGGCCCATAGGGTCCTCCAAGCCGTCTTTGTGAACACCGTAGACCAGGAACCCGACGGTTGGGTGAATCATTGTCTTACCTCCGTTAGATGCAAGTCGTTGCAGTCCTATTCCAATAGTCGCGGATCGCGGGATAGAGCTCTTTGTACGCCTGGAACCGCTCGTTGTAGAAAGCGGTTCTCGTCGAATCAGGTTCGACGACACTTTGCTGTTTCACCCATGTTTCGACGAGCTGCGCGAGCGGCGTCCCTGTGTCGGCGGCACATGCCAGCATGGCCACGCCCAGGCAGCCCGCTTCGGTGACGGCCATGGTGGTAATTGGTCGACCCAAGACGTCAGCTTTCAGTTGCGTCAACGCCGGGTTTTTCGCTCCGCCGCCAACCGCGCGAAACTCGCGAACGTTCAAACCGGCGTCTTCGAGGATGTCGACGTTCAAACGCATTTCCAGGGCGATACCCTCCAGCAGAGCTCGCAACACTTGCCCGCGCGTCGTGCTCATTCGCAGCCCCAATACTGCTCCCGGCGTCTTGGCGTCGAAGTATGGCGTTCCGGAAGGCGTGAAATAGGGCAGCGCGAGCAGGTCCGTTGGCTCGGGATCCATGTTCCCCAGCAGCAGGTCGAATACATCGTTACCCGTGCGCTCGGCCTCCTCCATCTCTGTCCGTCCCCACTGGTCGCGGAACCATTGCAGCAGATTGCCCCCGGTTAGACTGAACAGCACCGTGGTGTACATGTCGTCGGCAGTGAAGTCGTAGGTGCAGAGGTTGTTCTTGAAGAAGCTCTCTTCCAGCATCGGGCGGTCGAATGCCGGACAGATGCATTCGACCGTGCCGGTGGCGTACATGGCAACCCCGGGCTCGACTACACCAGCCCCCAATGCTCCGCACGGCTGATCGTGACCGCCGGCTACCACTGGCACGTCCTCGGGCAGGCCTAGTTCGGCAGCCACTGACGAGGGTATCGTTCCCACTGCCATGCCCGACGGTACAGCAGGGGCAAGACGTTCTCGGTCCAGCCCAACTTCCGATAGGATGCCCTCGTCCCATTCATGCGCCCGAACGTCAAACAACATCGTCCGCCCGGCAAGAGGCCAGCTGATCGCCGGTTCCAGCCCCAGTCGCCACTGGATCAGTTCTTCAAAGCAATAGAACTTTGCCGCCGCCTGCCAAACGTCCGGTTGGTTGTCCCTGAGCCACAACAGCTTGAACAGCGTAAACATCGGATGGGATGTGTGGCCCGTGATTTCGTAAAGGCGCTGTAGACCGAACTGCTGGCTCCAGGGGGTGACCATCGGCTCGGCCCGCGCGTCAGACGAGACCATCGCGTTGGCCAGGATCTGGCCTTCGGCCGATACGGGCGTGAACGCCTCGCCTTGCGACGATATGCCGATACCGCGGACCGGATCGTCGGGGCAGGCCGCAGCGGCCTCGCGGATCACTTCCATACAATTCTCGCAGACTCGGACGGAGTCAATCTCCGCCCCGCCAGGCAGCGGCGTCAGCAGCGGGTATTCCCGGTACGCCGTCGAAAGCAAATTGCCTTCGGCGTCAAATACTACCGCTTTGCAGCCTGTCGTGCCGACATCAAGTCCGAGATAACTCACAGCGGTCCTCCCAATGACCAAGGAGCGGCGAATCAGGCAAGCGGACAGAAACAACATCCCCGTAGCCGGACTCGTCAGAGTTCGGAGAACGGAAGTCTGGCGACTACCACTACGTCTTGCGGGTACATCAGTATTATCTGCTTGCCTCACGTGCCGTCGTATCCGGCCCGAGTTGTCCGAGGCCAGCAGCAAGGCATCTTACTGGAACCGGATCGCGTCGGCAACAAACGGAACGATGTGGATTTCCGGCTTTCGTGCGCAGTGTCCGGCAGAAGACATTTTCGATCCGCCGAAGCCTGAATACGCTGTCGCCCTATGATACACTACGAGTGTTGTCTTGCGCCATCGCAGACGCGTTCTGTTGACGTTGTATACATCCACGAGGACCCAAGTCATGAGAAACACCATTGATCGTCGCCGATTTCTGAAAACGACCGGTGCTTTGTCCGCCGGTATCTCTCTTGCCGGACTGGCGACTCCGGCGTTAGCAAACGCCAACACTGCCAAGGGATCGCCCAACGCCAAGAAGCTCGGTTGGCGTTTCGGATGTGCAGCTTATTGTTTTCGGCGGTACACGTTATTCGAGGCCATCGACTTGAACGCTTCGCTCGGCCTTGAGTGGATCGAGGGTTTCACTTGGCAGAAGCTGAGCAAAGAGAAGCCGAACGTGGTTACTAACGAAACCATGTCGGCCGCCGACCGAAAAGACCTGTGCAAGAAGCTCGCCGATTCCGGTGTCAAAATGGCAAGCTGCTATTTCCAAAAGCTCCAGGAGGAAGATGCAGCGCGCAAGACGATGGAATGGGCCAAGGACTTGGGCGTCGAGACGCTGGTAGGAGAGCCGCCGTACGAAGTCTACGACATGCTGGAGAAACTCTGTGACGAATGCGAGATTAACTTGGCGGTCCACAACCATCCACAGTCGCCGACCTCGAAGTACTGGGATCCGAACACGATCCTGAAGCTCTCCAAAGGCCGCAGCAAGCGAATCGGCATATGCGCCGATACCGGCCATTGGGCTCGTTCGGGCATCAAACCGGTCGAAGCCTTGACGAAGCTGGAAGGACGGCTGATCTCCTTCCACATCAAGGACATTACCAAGTACGGTGATCGCGGGGCCCAGTGCGCGCCCTTGGGTGCTGGCGAAGGTCACGTCAAGGAGGTGATGGCCGAGATCAAACGTCAGGGGCTAGAGCAGCCCATCATCGCCATCGAGCACGAACACGACACGCCTGCCCTGATGGACGAGTTGACCGAGTGCGTCGCCTATTTCGACA
>CAZUAH010000022.1:0-56542 GCA_964617665.1 uncultured Pirellulaceae bacterium | reverse complement strand
TGGAGTCCCTCAAAATGATCCCCAATCGTGAAGAGAATCTGGGCCGCCGGAGCTCGGAGAGAACTCGCACGACGTCGCGCCAGACGCTCCGCTATCCGTAAACGAAGTTCGCTACGATGTTCTGCTGCAGAACACGATGGTTCGGCAGACGATCACCAACTACGCCAGCCAAGCGAAACGGTCGATGAGCGCCGAGAGGTTCCTCGAGTTGTGTGACATGCTAATCTCGCCGGCTCCTGGTGTGTCGTTCTGCAGCCTCGCGGAGATCGCGCACCCTATTTACTGCAAACTGGGTCTGAAGACGGGAAAATCGCAAGCGGTTTGGTATCCGCTGCCCGCGGCACCCGTCCTGATTGGCGTGTTGTGCTCGCTTGCCCTGCGCGGCCAGCCAATTCGTGCCGTTACGCAAGCAGAAAACGGTTGTCTGATCGAGGCGTCGATACCGTCAGATTTCCGTTCGTTCGAAGGCGACTTATTCGTGGCGGTCGAGAGTTTCGAAGACAGCACGCGAGCAGCGGCTGTGACGGAGATCAAAGGCCAGTTGTTCGATTGGGGCAAGAGCAAGGGCATCCTCAACACGCTCTTCTCCGACCTTGCGGAAGCTGTGTCCACATGGTCGGACGACGCCTGCGCTGCTTGACCTAACAAACGGGGTAACACTTCAGCCAAGTGGTATCCGGATTCAGGTTTCAGCATGCCAGACGAACGCGAAGAGAAATCCCAGTTCGCTGACTGGGTTCTTGTATCTATTCATATTCAGACAGGAATCCTCCAGGAGACCAACGGCGGAAGATAGGCAAACTACAGAGAATCAGCGTCCACGATTGTGCCGTTTGTCCACGCCATGTGTTAGCCGTCGTCAGGTCGCTTCTTGGACAAGTCGCCGACGCTGTAATACCTTTCACGACCTCGACACGACTTCCTGGAAATATCGGCGTAGCGTCAGAAACGACTACTCAGTAAGATCCCGGCCCGACTATTCCGAGAGTACTTTTGCGGGAGCAACACCATGCGAAAACGATGGGCCTACGTCATTCTCCTCCTGGGGTTGATTTCACTGGGGGGTTGTGCCTTCGGAGATGCGTGGTACTACCCCTACGGTCCCTGCTATTTCGGCAAAGACGGCGAGTCCCCGAAGACTGTCAACGAGTTCCTCTCGCAGCAACGTCCCGAATGACGCTCGCTGGAGCCTCAGCGACCGCTGCCCATTCCGTTTTTGGGCTGGTTTCGTCTAACGGAGATGTTTCTCGGCGTCGATAAGATCTGTATCGTGGTGACTTAATTCCCTCTGAACCACGCCTCACAGTTTCCACGAGTTACACCATGGGCCGTCGCGTCGGCAATCGCGACGGCCCTTTTTCGTCGCCTTCGTCGCCTTCGACGTCTTACAAGCCGCGTGCGACCGTCTACAAGAAGAAGCGAGTTCGAACGGCTTCGATCAAGTCGTGAAGCCATACATATCCTAGGCTGCGGCGTCCACAAAGGATGCGTACCGTGGCTCCTGCACCGGGGTGTAGGTTCGCTACGCTGTTTCGATCAAAAGCGATCGTCACTAGTACGGACAGGCTTTCCGTTTCGTCCGGTTCGGTGATCATGGCTACTTTGTCGACTTGCCCCTTGTACTTCGTCCCAGGGTCTGTGGCTAAGACAAACGTTACGTCCAAATCCTCCTTCAACTCGTGCCGAGCCTGCCGGACGTAGCCGATGTGCTTATCCGGCACTTGAACCTCCAGCACCCACGGGCCGTCGGTATCCGCCACGGTCATTAGGACCTGCCCCCGGCCCACTGGACGCGTTTCCAGGACTTCGGCCACGTCCCATGTGAGTACCTGCCCGCGGATGGGACTGCAAACGTCCAAACCAGTCCGCTGCTCCTCCAAGAGCCCTTTCTGCTGCTCCAGGTTTTCCAGCGACTTCTTCAGCCGTTCCTCTTCGGCGGTCAGACGGGCGTACTCGTCTCGTTCGGCGGCAGTGGTCGGATTGGCTCCCAGGCGAGATGCCTCTGCAGCGTCCCGTTGCTCGGTGGTCGTTTGGATTTCGCCCAAGACGCGTGTGTATTCGTACTCCAAATCACTGCTGCGCAACGTGGCCAGAATCTTCCCTTCCGTGACTTGATCGCCATGCTTCGCGCTCAGGCGTTCGACCTGCCCATCGAGCGGAGCGAAGACTTTGCGGCGAACCTCCGGCTGCAATTGGCCGCGGCACTGGATGTAGAAGTCGGATTTCACCAGCGTCAACACGACAATGATGGCGACGACGGCGACCAGCCCCATCAGCAGTTTCGGCAGCCGCGTAGGCGATACGAGCCAGCGAATCCGTTTGGAAACCTGGACCAACGGAACGCTGCTGTAGGTCAGTGCGTTTGCCAGGGCAGTCGTGCCGTGACGGCACACGGTCCGGACGCTCTCGCCCTGCTCTTTCTGCTGGGCTTCGCTGCCAAACCATTCGAACACCAACACGCCAACGGCAGGCTCCAAACCTCGCGCTTCGTCCTCATTTTGCGGCTCCTTCAGAGACACCACCGCCAGACTTCGCGTGTGAGCACAGTCAACATACGACTGGGCGGCGTTCTCCAACTCGGGAGGCAGATCCTGCGATCGGCCGTTGTACCACAGAGGCTCGTCAACCGTTGCCGCCCGATTGGCCAACTGCTCCAATTCGCGAATCGCGTTGGCCCGCCGGTCCACGACATCCACTCCGCTGATCGAGCGAATCGTATAGCCGCCACCAGTTCGCACGGCAACCGTCAAACGATCGCAAGCGGTCAAACGTCTCCCTTCGTTCGCCAACGCATAGGCCGTGGCGTCCAGGTCAAGTTGACCGTGGACCAGTTCCGTGAAGCGTTCGACTCGGCTCCAGGAGGACTGGTGGTCACGCAAACGACGAAGTTGCTCGTTGCGATGGAAGTCCCCCGCCATGCCGCAAAGTGTTGCCATCACCTCCGCGTAGCTGTTCTGTGCATCGGGTGACAGGTCAGGGCGCTGCAACACCTCGACGATTCGCACGGCTTGACCGTCCACGGCAACTGGGCATGCGACCAATAGATAGGCGGTTGGGTTGTCTGCTTGGTCTCCGCGGCCCGACTGCGGTGGTGCTGTCTTCAGATCGTTGGCAGCCGACACGGCACTCAGGAACGACTGATGGCCACGACGTGATTCCGGCTCCGCTACCAAGAGCGTCTTTTCCAGGTTCGTTTGGTACTGGAGTTGAAAGCCCTGGGCGCCGTCAGGCATCCAAACCGCGCCTCCGACCGCCGCGCCGGCGCGTACCGCCCCGTCCAGCACGGCCGCATAGAACTGTTCCTCCGGAATCTGCGTCTTGGACAACTCGGCGACTTGATCCACCAAGTCTTCGATTTGCCGCCAGACTCCGTCGATCTGGGAGAAGTCGGACGGTGCGTTTTCCGTTGCCATGATCAGTCGCCCCGCGACGCCGCCTCGTTCAGCGTCTCGATCACTTCTTCCATTGTCCCAAAACGGTCCTTTGGATCCTTGGCCATCATCTTCTGATAGGCTGCCTCCAATGGGTCGGGAACATCGTCGCGAATCTCTTTCAGCGAAGGTGCTGGTTGGTAGCGTTGGGCCGTCGCTTTTCGACGTTGCCAGTCGATGGGGTAGACCACTCGTTTGGCAAGGATCGCGAACAGCGTACAGCCAAGGCTATAGATATCCGCTCGATTGTCGATTTTGCAGCTGTCAACGATCTGTTCTGGCGCCATGTAGTCAAGCGTTCCTACGGGACTTCCTGGTCGTTCGAATTCGCGCATTACTCGACTGCCGGCGTGCAGAGCCAAGCTCCAGCCGATCACCTTCACCGTGCCGCCGCTTGCCACAAGCACGTGACTGGGATTGACGTTTCGATGAATTACGTCTTGGGCGTGTGCGTAGCTGAGTGCCTGTGCGGCCTGCGTTATGTAACCAACAGCGGTCGGGATGTCCAACGTCTGGTCCTTCACCACCCCAACAAGATCAGGACCATCCACATACTCCATGATCAGGTAGTGGGTGTCGTCTACGTCTCCGGCGTCGTATGTCGCGACGAGAGTAGGATGGTTCAGTCGGCCCAACAGTTTTGCCTTGATTCGGAAGCGAGCGACAATCTCTTCTGACTGCGCAGCAGTCTGAGAGAGAATCTTTATGGCCGCCAGTCGATCCATGTGGCGATGTTTTGCCTTGAGTATCTGTCCGCTGCCTCCGCGATGAATCTGGTCCAACAACTCGTAATTGCCAAAGGCCGTGCCGTCCACAAGTTGCATGGGCACCGCCGCAGGCGGCATAGAAGATCCGATCGGAAGCCCCAACTCTGCCTCCAAATCGCTCCTTGTCGCAATCAATTCCGCGATTGGAACGGAGTCTCCGTCCTTCTCCGGCGCGTCCGAGGGCTGCTCGGACTCGGGTCCAGACGGCGGGTCCTGGGGCTCTTGTATAGCATCTATAGCATCGAGTCCTCGAGCCTCCGGGGCGTGCAGAATGTGGCCTTCCGCTGTTACGCCGGCGTTGTCGACTTGCCGTGGCGAACGCTGTTGCTCGGCCGCGTGGTCTTCGGCACTCTGCATTTCCAGCATCGCTTTCAGCACTTCCACTTCGGCTCGCAACGCTTGAATGTCTTCGCGTGGTTTGGCGTCCTGTCGCGGGCTGTCACGATCCACGTCGTATTGAGCCGGGCCGGCAGACTCAGCCTCGTCGACGGCTATTTCTTCGTCATCGATTCTGGACAGGAGAGATTCCAGCCGGTCTTCCACTGGTTGGGCGGCGAGATTCTGCAGCGACTCGCTCGGCTCGGAATCCTCACGCTGAATCTGCCGTGCCTCTCCCGCTGCAGATACAACGTCCACTCGAAATACTGTTCTGCCAATGCGAAAGTCATCGGTGGGCCCGATCGTGAAGTCTGTGAGCGGCTCGCCTCGCAAATAGACGGCATTACGGGCTGCAGCCAGACAGCGTATACGAACGCGGTCGCCTTCGAGCAACAGATCGGCATGGTCGCGCGAAATACGCATGTCCCACGGGACGGCCCAGCCGCCCTTCGGCGACCGCCCGATTCGAATCACTCGGTCGGTGGGGATGCGATGACGCCACGTCTGATTGACGCCAGGGCCTATGGCAACGAGTTCGTACTGTATCATGTTCCCAATGGTTGGATTTGCCGTAGGGGCACTGGCGGTACATCGTGTGCTGAATCAAGCAAACGGCGAACGCCGTCGCAGACACTCTTCACAAACGCTCCTCGCCCCGGTTCATTTCACCACCCACCTAATTGTAATCTATCTTCCCGCTCATTTCCTGCGAAAGCCCAAAACGCGGTGCTTGTCACGATCTTGCTCGGCTGCGACAATCTAGGAAGGTCTCATCCCCCTTCGGCATCCCATAGGTGCAGTTATGGCCGTTACGAATTCCGAAGCGTTCTTGCAGGTACTAGCGAAAAGCAAACTCCTTTCGGATGACGAACTCGAAGAAGCACGCCAAAAGTATGGTAGCGAAGACGACCCAAAAGGTATTGCCCGCACACTCATTAAAATCGGCAAACTCACTAAGTGGCAGGCACTGCAATTGTTGGCTGGGCGCTACGCGCTGACGCTAAGCAAGTACAAGCTCCTGGATCAGATCGGTTCCGACGAAAAAGCCCGCGTTTTTTTGGCGGAACATCCGCAGATGGGTCGACGCGCCGCCATCTGCACCCTCTCGAGTCAACATGCCGTCGAAAACCCAAAGTCGGCCAAACGCTTTCTGCAGGACGCAAGCAAGCTGGCTGGCTTGGATCACCAAAACATCGTTCACGTGTATGACGTAGATAGCGAGGATAATCGCTACTACGTGGTGTTGGAGCACGTTGAAGGTCTCAGCCTGAAACAAATGATGGACGAGAAGGGCGCTGTGCCCGCGGAAAAAGTGGCCCAATACGTCAGCCAGACCGCGGCGGGCTTGGCCTATGCACACGAAAAAGACCACATCCACGGCGATCTGACGCCAGCCAACATATTTGTGGACGAACAAGGCACGGTCAAAATAGCAAATCTAGGCGTCAAGGGACTCACACCATCCGCCCTTGACGACAACGAAAAGGCCGGCTTAGGCACCTTCGTTGCGCCGGATAGCGCGGAAGGCGATCACCGTGGCGACATCTATTCGTTAGGGTGCGTCATGTACGCACTGCTGACCGGGCATCCGCCTGCCGTTGCAGGCAGCGGGCAGGCGGATGAGGCCGTTGGAGTGCCGAGTGTATTGGACGATCGTCCAGACACTCCGCAACCACTGACGACCATCTGCGCTAGAATGATGGCCAACGACCCAGCCGACCGTTACCAGGCGGCCGGAGAGATCGAGCAACACTTGAACCAGTGGCTCAAGTCGGTCGGGAGCGCGAAACCTGCTTCACCAACCTCTCAGGCCGCGAGCGATGCT
Organism: uncultured Pirellulaceae bacterium; assembly: GCA_964617665.1. GTDB lineage: Bacteria > Planctomycetota > Planctomycetia > Pirellulales > Pirellulaceae > JADHUC01. The sequence goes on along the minus strand of CAZUAH010000022.1, from coordinate 50,141 downwards.
CCAACACCCAAAGCATCTGCGCCGCGCAAGAAGTCGCAGGTCGCAGCCGACAGCCCGAAAAAGCCGCAAGAGACGCCGGTTGCGGGAGCCAAAGCGAAGAAGCCGTCAACTGCCGCGCCAAAACAAGAAAAGTCTGGCACAAAGGCCAAACCAGCCGCTGCTGGCACTGGCGCATTCGCCATTGACACGGAACGCAGACGCCGCCGCAAGAAGGGCAAGCCGGCCGCGGCCAAAGGCGCCGCGGTGGCCGTTGCTGACGGAGGCGATGGCAAATCGATCCCCAAAATCGCCTACATCATCGGCGGGGCGGTTGGAGGCCTGGTGTTGATTGCCGGCGTGATTCTCCTGTTGGTGTTCGTTCTCTCGGGCGGAGATGACGAGGGTGTCGAAGTAGCTGATGCCGGCAACGGGGAAGCCACCGCCAAAGACGAGACGGGGACAACCGGCACCGATTCGGACGGTGAGTCGGACCCGGATCTGGAGTCGGACCCGGAATTGGAGACCGATCCCGTCATGGAGGTCGCCGAAACGGCCCCAGAGCCTGTGCCCGCGACCGATGATGCCCCGAAGACCGACGAAACGGGCCAGGATGCCGACACGACGACGACAAGCAGTGACGCTGCAGACGCGACCGCGTCCAAACCCGCCGATGAGCCCGACTCAGGGGATACTGCCGAAAAGGCGACTAAGAAGAAAGACACCACGCAAGCGAAGCCCAACGATGGCGGCACAGCCAAAACACCGGTCGCCGTCGCGCAGAAACCAACCGAGAAGAAGCCGGTCGACAAACCGGCCTCCAAGAAGACGGGCGCTAAGAAACCAGCAGCAAAGAAACAACCCGCGGCGCCGGCCAAGAAGCCATTCGTAGAATTCCCAAAACTGGTTTCGTTGCCAGACCTGAACGCTGCGGATGCCATGAAACCAAAGGACCTGGGATCTGTCTACGCCGGGACGGGGGAACTGTGCTTCATCAAGTTGCGCGGTGGGGAGAATGCCTCTAAGGGGGATCAACGTTTTGTCATGAGAAACGCTGACGGAGGCCTTGCAGAGCGCGACTGGGAGATATCTTGGCGTGACGGAGAGTCCGGTCCCGAAACGAAGCTCGCTCATTTGTCGCTCGCCGACAATTCCCAGCTCAGTTTTCAGTGGCAGCCTGAGGCGAAAGCGCAACCGCTGGCAGGCCACCTCAACAACTGCGCCATGAGTTTCAGTTGCAGGGGCGAGTCGCACGTCGCGCTGCTTCGTGAGCCAACGCGTGTCGATGGCATGGCAGTGGATTTGGAAAAGGCCGCCATGAAGGAGGACTGGAACATCGACATGCCGCCGGACCCGTCTGCCATCCGTGTCGAAATCAAGGGCGTCCAGGGCGGACGATACTCGATCGAGCCCGCGCCGACCATCAATGCGGACAAAGGCGAGGCATGGGTGAAGCTTGAGGATGGAGGCGGTCTGCTATCACTACAGGTAGAAACCTCATTGAAACGATCGTTCCAAGTGACGCTGACACCGCACGTGAAGATGACTCCTCAGGGCAAGCCCGAGCGACTGAACATACGGAAAATGGACCAAGTCAAAAAGCAGTGTCAGCAGGCGGTTCAAATGAACCAAGGTATGGTTTCGCAGCTCGAGCAGGCGCTAAAAGCAAAAAGGGTACCGGAGGACCAAAAGAGGCGCATGATCCAGCCGCGTTTAGCGACTTTCAGAAGCCAACTGGAATCCGCAGAGGCGGCATTGCAGAAGGTTGACAGCTTCGAGAAGCTGTTGAATAACGTCTCGCTAACAGTCAATTTCCGCGTCTTCTACGACGCAGATTCCACGGAAGTCGATTTGTTGCAAATCGGGGGGTAAAGGGCCGAGAGTGGCAATGACAAAAGAGTTCGATCCTTACTACAAATGGCTCGGCATACCGCCTCGTGACCAGCCGCCGAATAACTATCGGCTGCTTGGCATAGAAGTGTTCGAGAGCGACCGCGACGTGATCGACGCGGCGGCCAATCGCGTGATGGCGTATCTCAAGGACTTGGCGGCAGGGGACGAAGCCGAATACTCTCAGAGTCTGCTGAATGAAGTCTCTCGGGCGCGCATCTGCTTGCTGAACAAGGAAAAGAAGAAGACCTACGACAAAGAGCTACGAGCGGATCTCGAATCGAAGAGCGTTCCTGAGCCGAAGGCAGCAAAACCCGCTGCCAGACCACCGGCCAAGAAGCGCAAGGGGGCCGCTGAAGAGAATGTAGCGCCACCTCTGGCACCTCCGGAGGCACCGTGGCCGAAGATCCATGTGGATGGCAAGAAGCCCGAATCGACTGCCGACGCGGTTGTCTACGCCGAACCAGACGAATCGGACGACGAGCAACCGGAAAGAAAGACTCGATGGAAGCTGATTGCGGCCGCGGCAGTTGGCGGCCTGCTTCTTGCCGGCGCGATTGTGTTGGCAGTGTTCTTCTTCTACGGTCGCGACAGTGGTCTATTGGCTTCGGCGCACGACGGTGGTGCTCACGGTGACCCCGATTCGTCGGAAACGAACGGCGAGGGCTCGGATCCGGTGGGCGACCCCAAGAGTGATCCAAGTGCTGATCCCGAGCCCGACCCTGAGACGAATCCTGAGAGCGACCCCAAACCAGCCTCGGAAACCGATCCCGACCCGAGTTCCAAGCCCGAAACAGAGCCTGAATCGGACCCTGCGCCGGAGGCGAAAGCCAAGACCGATACAACGCCGGATGCGGACGCTGGAGATCCTAACGGAGATGGCGAACCGAAGACGAAGCCGGATGGCTCCTCGGATGTGGAATCGACCTTGCCGGACTGGTCTGAGGATCCCGATGACGGATCGGAGGATGGGTCCGCGAAACCCGATGATGAACCGGCCACCGACGGCACGACCGACCCCAACGACACTGGGACGTCCTCAGACGACACAATGGTCGCAAAGGGCGACGTTCCCATTATAGACCCGCCGACAAAGCCGGTCGTTCCAAAACCACCCGCAAAGCCAACAAAGAAACCGTTCCAAGGCCTGCCACTGGTCGTCCCGCTGCCTGACTTGGAAGCCGCGGATGCTTTGACCCCAAAGGCTATCGGCCCGATCCATTGCCAGCCGGACGATTTGTGTTTCATCAAACTTCGCGGCGGCGAGACGGCAAGCAAAGGCTCCCAGACGTTTGTGATGCGAAACGCCGACGGTGGTTTGGCCGAACGTGACTGGGAGGTATTCTCGCGCGAAGGCGAATCTGACCCGGAGACAAAAATCGCCCATTTGTCGTTGGACGACCAGTCGCGACTCACTTTCCAGTGGCAGCCAGAAGCCAAGACGGTGGCGTTGTCGGCGCATCTGTGCAACTGTGCATTCAGCTTTAGCTGCAGTGGCGAATCACATGTCGTCACCCTTCGCCAAGTCGCCGAGGTCGAGGGGATGACGCTGGAACTTGGCAAGCCATCCACGGACGAGCACTGGAAACTCGACACGGCGCCGGATCCGGCGAATGTCAGAATAGAAATCACAGGGCTGCAAGGTGCTAAGTGCACGGTGCAGCCAGCACCGGTTATTGAGGCCGACAAAGCGGAAACGTGGCTCGAGTTGGAAGACGGCGGCGGACTGTTGTCGCTGAAGGTCGAAACGGAGATGAAGAGGAATCTGGAGGTCACCGTAACGCCGTATTTGAAGTCGCCCCCACCCGGCAAACCAACAAAGTTCAATGCACGGCTATTCGGCCAAGCTTTGGCACAGAGGAAGACCCAACTCGCTCAAGCGCCATTCGTGATTCAGCAGATGAAGCAGGTCGCAGGCCAAGCCTCGGGCCGGGAAAGGACATTGATCGAGCAACGTGTGGCGCAAGCAGAGCAGGCGCAAGTCGAGCTGCAAACGGCGGTGGAAAACGCCCAGAAGCTCGATGATTTCTTGAAAAGCGCGGAGGACAACTTGCAGCTCCAGTTTCGCGTCTTCTACGACGCAGACTCGAGTGAAGTCGATCTGCTGCATGTCGGTGGATAGCCACTCTCGGACCGTACTCGAAAGCGTGCGCTGCCCGCGCCCCCCCAATTGAATGCCCTGAAACGACAAGGCACCACCAAACAGCGGCTTTGGGCGTCTGTCATCTCAACACCTTCTGTCTGTTGGTGTAACTCGCTGCCTAACCCGCATTCGTTCACGCTAACAATCGGGCCAGCCAGCCGCCATTTGCTCGCGTTGCCAAGTCGAATGGTACAGCTGTTGCCACGAAAGAAGCCCAGACGCCTCCTCGACACTCTACCCGTTTGACAGCGTTACGGCTGCCAGTAGAATTGATTGTGTACCCTTAGTTAAATCCCGTGCCAGTTTGCGGGATCGCGCAAGTCGGTCCAGGCAATGCCCAACTGGGCGATTGACCCGCTTTCGCCGCTTGTTCGCGTCAGCGTCCGTCTTCCTTCCTCAAGTGCGAGAGCGAGAACATGACAACACTATTTGCATTCTTTGGCCTGCCCGGACACTTCGAAGCGCTCATTGTGCTGGCGGTGATCCTGCTGTTGTTCGGAAATCGGCTCCCCAGCATGATGCGTTCCATGGGACGTAGCGTCGTTGAATTCAAGAAAGGCATTCGAGATACCGGCGACGACGAGGAAGAAGGCGAGCCGGCTCTCAGCGAGTCGAAAGAATCGGGCAAAGAAACTAAGAAGGTGGAAGAAGCCAAGGTGGAAGAGGCTTAGCAGCGGCGTACCATTGCCGCCTCCTTCCGCGAGTGTGTTCTGAAGCTGAAATAGTATTCATGCCAAAAAGGGTAGACCATGTTTGGACTGGGAATGCAGGAATTGGTCATTATCGGCATCGTTGCCGTGTTGCTGTTCGGTAGAAAGCTGCCGGATGTCGCTAAGTCGATGGGCAAGAGCTACGCAGAGTTTCGCCGGGGTCTGACGGACATTCAATCCTCAATGGATGTCCGATCGGACGTATACTCGGCCACCTCTGATTCGTCGTACACAGAGGAATCGTCCTACGACGAATATGACGATTACGACGAAGCCACAGCCCCGAAGTTTGAGCCCCCGCCCGCCGAACCTCAAGAGGAGCCGTCAGAATCCGAGCAGGCAACTGCCGAATCCGAACGGGAGCCGGCCGCGGAAAACAGCTAATCGATACGGCTTCGTTGAAGACTTCAACCGACACCCCGGCGGTGAAAACCACGACAGCCGGGGTGTTTTGATTTCCATTTAAACATCGTCGTCGTTATACTTGTCGATTTGCCGAACGGCGTCCTGCCTCGTGAATACACTTGTGCCTTGTCGCCTGCCAAAGGCTCGCCACTGCGCTAAGAGGAGTTCCAAACCAATGAACCGGACCTGCATTGCACATCGATCAAAACGAGTAGTGATTAGCGGCCGTCGCGCTATTCGCGTTGGGCTAGTCTGCGTTGCAGGGTTGGCACTGGTGACTGGTACTATCGCGTCGGTGGCCGCGGCTGCAGACGACATATTTCCAGGTGACACGATCATCATCGCCAAGGATAACGTGGAATTGGGTCTAAAAGACAAGATGGCAACCATCTTATCCACGGGCGACAAGATTCGTGTAACTGAGGTGCGCGGCGTTTGGATTGGAGGGTACGCCACGGTTGACGGCGAACGATATACGGGCTGGGTTCATCGAAGCGAAGTCAAGTTGATGGATCCTTCCCCCGAGAACGTCACAGTCATCGAAGTCCCCGATAAGCCGGACGACGCCGAAGCAGTGGCCGCGCTGAAAAAGCTAGGGGTCGAACTGGAGTTAAACGAAAAGGGAAACGTTCACTCGGCCGACTGCACCGAGTCGGAGGTCAAGGACGAGGACCTCAAGAATCTGGCTGGCCTGCATCAACTTGCCGCTCTGGAGCTGAGTGGCCGCCCGATCACTGATGAAGGCTTCAAATCGCTTGCCGGCCTGAGCGTTTTGCAGGAACTCTATCTGGAAGACGCGAAGGTCACGGACGAGAGTCTGGCGACGATCAAGGCCATGACCAACATTGAGGTCTTGGCAATGCCAAAGACCAAGGTCACTGGTCCCGGTCTTGTCCACTTGGTGGCCCTGTCGAACCTGCGAGTGTTGAACTTCACCGACTGCGAGATTGGCGACGACGCACTGGCACCGCTGGAGAAGATGCCACACGTGGAAGTGTTGGCCATTCCGGGTACGAAAGTAACCTCGGCCGGCTTGGCACACATGAAACCGATCGTCAAACTGCGCGTGCTGAATCTGAACGGCTGCGACGTGGACGACGCTGGCCTGGAGCAACTGAGGGGACTCGACAACCTCCGCATGCTGTACGTGAAAGACACCAAGGTGACGCTGGACGCCATCGACGCGTTCAAGGAAGACGCGCCAAGCCTTGCCATCTATGATTGACCGACTAGTTCCCTTCCAAAGCGTCTACCGAGCACGACCTCATGCCAGATTCACCAAACGAGCCCGCAAAGTCCGATTCCACCGATGCGCATCTTGGTCTATGGGATGCCGTCAGCATTATCGTGGGCATCGTTGTGGGCACGGCGATTTTCATAGCACCGCCAACCGTATTCGGCGGCGTATGGGGACCTTGGCAGGCTTTGGGTTGTTGGGCGTTAGGCGGGATGCTGGCCCTGGTCGGATCAATCTGCTACGCCGAATTGGCAACTACCTACCCGCGTCTGGGCGGCGACTACGTCTACCTGACGCGTGCTTTCGGACGGCCGTTTGGATTTCTCTTCGGTTGGGCTCAACTGGCCGCGATCCTAACCGGTAGCATCGGCGCGATGGCTTACGCGTTCGGCGACTATGCAGTGGCGCTGTTCGATCTCGTTCCCGAGGCAACGGAAGACCTGACGGCCGACGCCCTGCGTGAGTTGGAACGGACTCGGCTGCACTGGACGGCTTGGTTCGCCGTAGGGTCGGTCGCCGTGCTGACGGTGTTGAATCTTCTTGGCGTCGTGGCCGGAAAAACCGTGCAAAACATTTTGACCGTAGTCAAGGTCGTGGGGCTTTGCGCGATCGTTGTGGCCGGCTACGGCTGGGGCGGAGACGCGTCAATGGCCCCCGCGAAACCGCTGCCATATCTAGGCTTCGGCTTGTCAATGGTGCTGGTGCTGTACGCGTACGGTGGCTGGAACGACGCGGCATTCGTAGCGGCCGAGGTGCGCAACCGTAGCCGTAACATACCGCTAGCCTTGATCCTTGGCGTCGCCAGCATCTTGCTGATCTATCTCTTGGTCAACGGTGCTTACCTCTGGGGCCTTGGCTTCGTGGGAGTCCGCGAATCCAACGCGCCGGCGGCCGATGTGCTTCAGATGGCCTGGGGCAATTGGGGCGGCAAGGGCATGAGTCTGCTGGTCATGCTCTCGGCGCTGGGAGCGATCAACGGGATGATTTTTACTGGCGCACGCGTCTACGTTAGCTTGGGTTCGGACCACCGAGTGTTTGCCTGGCTGGGGCGATGGAGCGGCCGTGGCAGTGCTCCGGTAGGCGCGATTCTCGCTCAGTCGGCATGCGCGCTGATATTGATTCTCCTGGTGGGAACGGATGCCGGGCGCACGCAGATGGACGCTGCCTTGACGAAGATGGGCTTTCAACCGTTGCCGGGCGAGGAGACCCTCGGCGGCTTCGACACGTTAGTGGCGGCGACTGCCCCCGTGTTCTGGGTTTTCTTCCTCCTGACCGGGATTTCTTTGTTCGTGCTGCGTTTCAAGGACCGTGGTCGCCCACGCCCGTTTTCTGCACCGCTGTATCCTTTGGAGCCAACCCTGTTCTGTGGGATGTGCGTCTTTATGCTCTACTCGGCGCTGACATACGCCAAGCAGCTTTCCTTGTTGGGGATTGTGCCTTTATTGATAGGAATTCCCCTATACCTCATCAGCCAAGCAACCAGGCGGAACGGCACTTCAGACTCCGCCTGATATACCACAGTTTTCACAGGAGTTCATTCATGTCTCGCATTTCATTCGTTCCCGCCGCTGTGTTGATTCTCTTCGTTTCCTTGTGTCCCACCGGCTGTACCGGGGCGGAGGGGACGACCGAAAAACGTACGCCCGACGTTGTCTACGTTGGCAGCCCGCGCGACGTGGTTGCGAAGATGCTGGACATGGTCAAGGTGACCAAGGACGACGTACTGTATGACCTGGGATGCGGCGACGGACGGATCGTTGTCACGGCCGCTAAGAAATACGGGTGCCGCGGTATCGGGTACGACATCAATCCGGTCCGAGTGCGGGAAGCACTGGAGAATGTGAAACGGAACGGCGTCGAGGATCTGGTGAAGATCGAACGCAAAGATATCTTCACGCTGGACCTTAGCGAAGCCAGCGTGATCACGCTCTACCTGCTGCCTTCGATGAACGTCAAACTAGTTCCACAGCTCAACAAGCTGAAGCCCGGCTCGCGGATAGTGGCCCACGACTACGCAATCGAGGGTTATCCCGCTGACAAGACGATCACAATGACGTCGAAAGAAGACGCCGTCGAGCACTACATCTATCAGTGGACGACGCCGTTGAAGCCGGGGGAGGAAGACGAGGAAGCTGAGGAAGAACTGGACGTCGACGAGGACGAGTAGGTCGTTGGGAATCGAGCCAAGAGCCCCGCGCATCCACCGATTGCCCTAACGCACGGCCTCTTCCACCATCGTGCGGACGTCGAGCGGCATCCCCTTAGTCACGTCGCGAACCAGCGATATGGCGTCGGCAGGACACTGGCCCTCGCAGACGCCGCAACCCATACACGCTGCGTTGTCAACGTTCGCCTGCTCGTCGACTCGGATAGCCTCGAACGGGCAGGTGTCTTCGCAACTGCCACAGCCTTCGCACTGCTCACCGTCAACCTCAGCAACATATCCCGACGAGGTCATCACTGGGATGCCGTAATTGATCATGGCGTCGATGCCTCCGCAACAGCATTTGCAGCAATTGCAGATGGCAAAGAATCGCTCGAAGCAAGCGTCTTTGAACCAGGCCGAATGAACGTGACCGCGTCGATGCTCCGCTTCCAGAAGATCCAATGCTTCCTCCTGCGAGATCCGGCGGCTTGTCTTGGGATGGTGCTCCAATATTAAGTCCACAAAAGGCTGCCCCATGACCATACACACTTGTGTGGGCCGACAGGGGTTCTCGCGAACGTGTCGACACGGACACTCAAACACAACGATGTCGGGCGATTTCTCCAGGACGAAATTCCGAGCCAACCGATATGGCACGATTTGTTCCAGATCGCGCAACGGAATGTCTCGATTGATAGTGACGATGGACTTGGCACTCTCGGACGTCAACACCTTGCCATGATAGTGGTCTGCCAGCCAGCGAGTGGCGCGTGATCCCCGCCGCTTGAGGAAGCCGAACAAATGCTTGATCAGAAAACCGATGTACAGGCGAGGCCAACGGCCATAAATATAGAAGTGCAGGCCACGCACGGTTAGCAGCAGGAAGACTCCGTGCTTCCGATGGGTTTCGCGCGTGGATGGCAAGAGCAACCGGCCTCGTTCCCCAATCAGCCACAAGGCCAACAGTACGGCCGCCACAGCAGCGACTGCTATCCACCAGATCATCGCATCGCCCTTTGCCAAACGCCTGGATGGTATCCCCATTATACCCCGAGTCTCTCATCAGTGGAGAGGATCCAGGCTCCCGGCGGTTGCATCTATACTCGCAAATCTCGATAATCCGGGCGCTATGATGGTCTCTTCATCTGGGAAGGAGCCTGCCGCCCATGTTCTACGCCGATTTGCACATCCATTCGAAATATTCACGGGCTACCAGCCGAGAATGCGACCTGGAGCACCTGGCCATCTGGGCGAGTAAAAAGGGCGTGTCGGTTCTGGGCACGGGTGATTTCACGCATCCACAGTGGTTTGCCGAGATCAAAGAGAAACTCGTCCCCGCCGAACCGGGCCTATTTCGATTGCGCGACGACCTGGCCCGGGAGGTCGAACAGCAAGCCGAACTGGCCGGCGACACGCGTTTCATGCTGCAGGTCGAAATCTCGACCATCTACAAGAAAGGCGACCGAACGCGCAAGGTGCACCACGTGATCTATGCGCCGGACTTGGAGAAAGCGGAGCGTTTGACACAGAAACTGGCCGCCATCGGCAACGTCCGCTCTGACGGTCGGCCTATCCTTGGTCTTGACTCGCGGGACTTGCTGGAGATCACCCTCGAAAGCGGCGAGGGCTGTTACTTGGTGCCGGCGCACATCTGGACGCCGTGGTTTGCCGTCTTGGGCTCGAAATCCGGCTTTGATTCGGTCGACGAATGCTACGACGACTTGGCTTCCGAGATATTCGCCTTGGAAACGGGTTTGTCGTCCGATCCCGCGATGAATTGGCGTCTTTCCCAACTGGACGGTTACAGGCTGGTATCGAATTCGGACGCCCATTCGCCGCCCAAGATCGGCCGAGAAGCGTGTGTTTTCGAGACGGAATTGGACTATTTCGCCATGCAGCAGGCGCTGCGGACTGGCGAGGGTTACGGAGGCACGGTCGAGTTCTTCCCGGAAGAAGGCAAATACCATTTGGACGGCCATCGGAAGTGCGGCGTCCGGCTGGAGCCCGAGGAGACGCGCGAACATGACAGCGTGTGTCCCGAATGCGGGAAGAAGCTGACCGTCGGCGTAATGAACCGCGTGGACGAACTGGCTGACCGTTCTGACGGATTTCGTCCCGACGGAGCAGCCCGCTTCCGGAGCCTTGTACCACTGGCGGAAGTGATTTCGGAAATCCGCGGCGTGGGCGAGAAGAGCAAGAAGGTACAACAAGCCTACGAAGAACTGCTCGCACGCGTCGGTTCGGAATTGTATATCCTCGAGCAAGCGCCAACCGAAGACATCCGCGCGGCGGGCTCGCCGCTGATGGCCGAGGCGATTCAACGCATGCGGGAGGGACGTGTGATTCGCGATGCGGGCTATGACGGCGAATACGGCACCATTCGGCTCTTCGAGAAAGACGAGTTGACACGCGGATCGCACGTATCTTTGCTGTTCGAGCAACCAGAGACGCCGTCAAGCGGCAAGGTTGGCGCGACTCGCCGATCGGAATCCAGGAAACCGTCGGGCGACGAACGCCCGGCTCAACAGGTCCAAGAGGATCCGCCCCCATGGGCCTCACGCCCGGTCTCTCCAACTTCCTCGCCCTCCGGTTCTGTTTCGCCACCTCCCGCCGGCAGCTTTCTTAGCGATTTGGATCCCGATCAGCGAGCAGCCGCCGAAGTCGTATCTGGCCCGCTGTTAATCGTGGCCGGCCCCGGTACTGGCAAGACCCGCACGTTGACTCATCGGATCGCGCACATGATCGCGGATCGCGACGCGCATCCCGAAACATGCCTCGCGATCACGTTCAGTCGGCGAGCTGCGGGCGAGATGACCGAGCGGCTGACGCAACTGTTGCCCGACGGCGGCGAGCGAGTAACGGTCATGACATTTCATTCATTGGGACTGTCGATCATCCGGGAGAATGTACGGCGTCTCGGAATACCCGACTCGTTCCGCGTTGCGGGGGACGAAGACCGCCAGCAGCTACTCGTCGAACGACTCGGCCTGAAAGAACGCGCCGCCAAGCGTGCCCTGGCCGAGATATCGAAAGCAAAGCGAGTTGGTAGTCTTGCTGATCCGCCGACGGACGAGGGCCGTATGCATGAGCAGTATCAGCAGTTGCTACACGAAGAAGCACTGCTCGATTTCGACGATCTGATCGTGCTACCCGTCCAACTGTTGGAAAGCGACGCAAAACTGGCTGGCGAGTATCAAGAGCGCTGGCGGTGGATCTCGGTCGATGAGTATCAGGACATCGACGACAGCCAATACCGGTTGGTTCGGCAGCTTGTCTCGCACGACGGGAACATCTGCGCTATTGGTGATCCAGATCAGTCGATATACGGCTTCCGTGGCGCGAATCCTCAGGCGTTTCTGCGATTCAGCCAAGATTACCCAGAAGCGGTAACGGTCCACCTGACCCGCAACTACCGATCGTCGCAGACCATCGTCGATGCAGCGTTGCAGGCAGTCGCGCCGACTAGCCTCGTAGACCAGCGGTCGCTTCAATCGCTCGTGGTGGACGCTGAACTCGTGCGCATCGAGAATTGCCCGACCGAACGGGCTGAAGCTGAATTCGTCGTCCATACGATCGAGCGGCTGATCGGTGGCTCGACGTTCTTCTCGATGGATAGCGGCCGCGTCGAAACCCACGAGGGCGAATCGCTTTCATTCGCCGACTTCGCAGTCCTGTATCGTACCGACGCGCAGGCCGATCCGCTTATCGAAGCGCTGGCGCGGTCGGGCATGCCGTATCAGAAGAAGTCCCACCGCAGCCTGACCGACGAACCCGCGGTCCAGGCCATGATACGATTTCTTCAGGACGAACTGAGCCCGGCGGCCGAGGCATGTTCCGGGAGAAGCGCCGTCGATCTGTTGAAGCAGGCAGCCGACGCCGTTTGGGGCGAGTATCCCGAGGCCGCTGACTACCTAGCCCAATTACATCCGCTAGCCGAGCGTTGCGGTGACGATCCATCGAGTTTACTTACCGAATTGGCGATGGGAGTCGATGCCGACCTGTGGGACGCGCGCGCCGATCGCGTCTCGCTGTTGACACTCCACGCGTCAAAAGGGCTGGAATTCCCCGTCGTGTTCCTAGTCGGCTGCGAAGACGGCTTGCTGCCACTGAAGTGGAGCAGTTCCGACGATGCAGACACGGCGGAAGAACGACGGCTATTCTTCGTCGGAATGACGCGAGCAAAGAACCGACTCTTCCTTTCCTACGCAAAGAAACGTCTATGGCGCGGTAAGGTGCGAGAGATGAAGCCGTCGCCGTTCCTGCAGCAGATCCAAGAGGAATTGCTCGAACGCGGCCAACGGAAGTCACAACGTAGAAAGCCACGATCGCAGGACAACCAACTCCAGCTCTTCTGACCGATGATCGCCTATCAGTAGGGAGGCGCTCTCGGGTATCAGGTCGAGTCGAATCCGCACGAAGGTACTCGAGTCTCGCCGGCCTTCCGGTTGGCCGGCAAACCAACGCTCGATGCCAGCCAACCTCTATTCCGTGCCGGCCAATGCCTTCAAATCCGCGGTCATCTGTTCCAGCCTCTGGCCAACCTGCAACTTCGTCGCCTCCAAGGCATCCACTTGGCTTGCTGGAGTGTAACCGAACAAATAGAATTTCACCTTTGGCTCGGTTCCGCTTGGTCGAACTGCGACGTAGTTGCCTTCCTCTGCCAAGTCAAGAATGACCAGATCCCCGGTTGGCCCCTCAAGCGGCTCCATCTCGCCGCTATGAAGGCGGCGACTTCCGTTCAGGTAGTCACGCACCACGGCTAATTCGATGCCGCCGAGAGTCTCTGGAGGCCGCTCGCGGAACTGCCGCATCAGGGACTTAGTGCGTTTCATCCCTTCCGAGCCTTCCATTTGCATGCTGAATTGTGTTTCGACGTGGTAGCCGTGCTTACGATAGATGTCGTCCAACATCTCGTGCAACGACTTACTAGATTTTTTTGCAGACGCTGCCAGTTCGGCCATCAACATGCACGCGACCCCAGCGTCTTTGTCTCGCGCGTATTCGCCCGCTAGATACCCATGGGATTCTTCGAGTCCCAGAAGGAATGTCTCGGGGCCTTCATCATCCATCACACCGCCGATCCATTTGAATCCAACCAGGAGATCGCCGTGTGTCTTTGCGCCGTACGAATCGGCGATGCGGCGGACCAGTTCAGTAGTCACCAGCGTCTTCACAACGTAGTAGTCCGATGTCAGCCCATCGGTATGTCCGAGAACGAACTCCGTGAGCAACGCCCCGATCTGATTCCCGGTGAACGTAGCCCACTCGGCACCTGGGGCAAGCGACAGCGGCGCAGCGCAACCCATTCTGTCGCAGTCAGGATCGGTGGCGAGAATGAGGTCTGCATCAACTTCCTTCGCGTGTTGGATGATGGAGTCGAAAACTACAGCCCTTTCCGGATTGGAAACGTGGCCGGGCACGTTCGGGAAATTGCCGTTCGGCTCCCTGTGTGGCTCGAATATCTCCAAATCTGTGAAGCCATCGGCTTCCAGTACCGGTCGAACGGCCGATTCTCCAACTCCGTGCAACGGCGAGTAGATGATCTTCAAATCTCGCGGGCCTTCGCGACGCTTCGTCTGGACGGCGGAAACGTATGCCTCGTCAACTTCATCGGTGCAGATGATAACGTCTCCATCGGCAACCGCTTGATCGAATTCCTTTTGGTGGATGTCTTGCACGTTCATGACTCGATCAATGATCGCTCGGTCATGTGGCGGCAGGACTTGGCCACCGGTGGACCAGTACACCTTCACGGCATTGTCACTCGGTGGATTGTGACTCGCGGTCACCATGATGCCACACGAGCACTCCTTGTAGCGAACCATGAATGAAAGTGCTGGCGTGCTGCGATAGTCGTCCAGAAAGTAGACTTTGAAACCGGCTGCCACCATGATTCCCGCGCACAATTCGGCGAAATGGCGAGAGTTATTTCGCGTATCGTACGCAATCGCGCAAGATAGCTCTCCTTCGTCGTCACGTTTCTCTTTGACGTAGTCGGCCAATCCCTGGGCGCTTTCGCCGATCGTCCGGTCGTTGATGGCGTTGCAGCCGATCTCGTACATTCGGCCACGGCGACCTCCTGTGCCGAATGGAATGACTGTCCAGAACACATCATCCAGCCTCTGCCATTCCTCCTCAGCGATGTGCTGGGCAACTCGAGCCGCGTATCGAGCGTAACGCGGCTCGGACAACCATTTTCGGATATTTTCCACCGCACTGGCGGAGAGCTTGCCTTGACTAGCCGCTGCTTCAAGTTTCGAGATCGCCTCGGCCGGGTCCAACGGGGGGTTGCCTGCCATTGTATTCGGAATCCTGTGGTTTATTTGGCGTCGTCTGGCCAGTGAAATTGGTGGAACCCTGTAATATTACCCCTCGTGATGCCTAGCGCACAAGCCGTGATGGCGACGTACGAACTGACGATGTGGCAAAATCGCCGGATCACTATAATTGCCGGCCCTAAGGCCTTATTCAGCAGCGTGTCTGACTGGCCCATGCCTTGATCGGTATTCGAATGAACATCGGAGGTGTCTTGCCCGTGCCGCCGCAAACTCACAGGAGGAGTATCGGTGAGTGAACTCATCATCAGTGTGTCGGGATTGCGAGGAGTTGTTGGCGCGAGCCTGAGCCCTCCAATAGCGATACGCTATGTGTGCGCTTTTGCCGCGCATCTGCCGTCAGGACCGATCGTGGTAACGCGCGACGGTCGCGCCACCGGCCGAATGCTCACTGATGCCGTGCGAAGCGCACTGTGTGCAATGGGACGGACCGTGCTTGATGGCGATGTCGCCGCCACGCCGACAACCGGCGTGCTGGTCCGCGAGCATCAGGCGGCTGGCGGTATCCAGATCTCGGCCAGTCACAACCCTCCCGAATACAACGGATTGAAGCTTCTGTCTGCTGCCGGAAGGGTCATCAGCGCGGACGAAGGCAAGCAGGTTCTTCGGCGATACGAAACCGACGACGTAGTTTGGGTCAACTACGAAGCCGTTGGGCAATGCTGCAACATTGAGAATACGACGAGCAAACACTGCTCCCTGGTGACTGCCACAGTTGACGTCGATCAAATTCGCCAGCGGCGTTTTCGCGTCCTACTGGATTCCAATCACGGCGCTGGTAGCCTGCTGGGTCGCCATTTGCTGTCCGAGCTCGGATGCCAAGCAACGCTCATCGGTGACGAGCCCGACGGGCAGTTTGCCCATCCTGCCGAACCGATTGAGGAGAACCTTGGCGACATTCGCATGAAGGTGCCCGAAGGGGGATTCGATATCGGCTTCTGCCAGGATCCGGACGCCGATCGGCTGGCTGTTATCGACGAGCGGGGACGGTTTATCGGCGAAGAGTATACGCTGGCGTTGTGCTTGGATCACGTACTTCGCTCGCAACCGGGGCCGATCGTCACGAACTGCTCCAGCAGCCGGATGTCCCAGGATCTGGCCGAAAAATACGGCGTGCCGTATTCATGGTCGCCGGTCGGCGAAGCGAACGTGGTTGGCATGATGTGTTCGAAGAATGCGGTATTCGGCGGAGAAGGGAACGGCGGACCTATCGATCCACGAGTGGGCTACATACGCGACTCGTTTGTGGGGATGGCATTGATTCTTAACGCAATGGCTGCGCGCGACATGAAGGTCAGTGAGCTGGCGGACGAGTTGCCGCGATATGAGATTCACAAGACAAAATTCAAACTGGCCCCTGGCAGCACGCCCGCTGTATTCGATTCGTTAGAAAAACTCTTCGACGGTGCCAAGCCGGATCGCTTAGACGGACTCCGGCTGGATTGGCCCGACAAATGGTTGCTGGTACGGGCCAGCAACACTGAGCCGATTGTTCGGGTAATCGCAGAGGCCAGAACGAGAGAAGAGGCTGAGCAACTGTGCGACGACGCGGGGAAAGTGATCGCGTGAGCGGGATGGGTGTTTCGCCGTTACCCGTTCACGCAGTGCCGATCCGGGCTTGTCACCTCAGCGGCTGCCAACGTACCGCTGGTACGCCTCGACGGCCAATTCATCACAACGTTCGTTTTCAGGGTGCCCGCTGTGCCCCGGGACTCGCGTGTACTTGACGCGATGAAGGCTGATCAGTTCGTCCAGGCGTCGCCAGAGTTCCTCGTTCTTGACGGGCTTCCAATTCTCGCCTTCTCGACGACGCCAGCCATTCGACTTCCATTTGGGCATCCACTCGGTCATGCCCTTTCCAACGTAGACGCTGTCGGTAAAGATCTCGACATCACACGGACGCTTCAACGCTTCCAAGCCTCGGATCACCGCCAGCAGTTCCATGCGGTTGTTGGTGGTGTTGCTGTCTGCGCCGGAATCCTCTTTCTCTGTGCCCGATGCCAAGTGCCTTAGAACGTACGCCCAGCCGCCAGGACCGGGATTTCCACTGCACGCGCCGTCGGTGAAGAGATGGACTATTGAAAGCGATCGTTCGGTCATTACTAGCTTGTCGTTGTGGCGGGAAACGTGGGGGGAGCAGGCTCTTCCTTGTCTCTATTTGCGTCCGAGGTTTGCGACTTGGCCAACCGCTCAAACTGTGCGTCTAATTGAGTCTCGCGGCCGCCCGCAAAGGGGAGTTTCCAGGGCAAGATTGCCTTGAACGTGGAGCCCTTCCCCAACACGCTGTCGAACGTGACCTCGCCGCCAAGGAGTACGCACAATTCCTTCACAATCGAAAGGCCCAAGCCCGTGCCGGAATACTCGCGAGTTAGATTCCCTTCGCCGGCAAGATTGGCGCTCTGCCGAAATTTCTCGAAAATGATCTCGCGGTCTTCTTCTGGAATTCCCACGCCCGTATCGGCAACCGAGATTACCAGTTGGTCCAGCGGATCGCGTTCGGTAGTCACAATTATGCGGCCGCCTTCGGGCGTGAACTTGATCGCATTGGACAAGAGATTCAGCACGATCTGCTGTATCTTGCTCTGGTCTTGAAATACCAGTGGCAGGTCTGACGGGATATCTACGCTCAGGTCGATGTTCTTCTCTTCGCTCAGCGAACGAACCAAGTCGCACTGGGCACTGATCAGAACGCCGATGTTGAATTCGGACGGTCGCACGTCCATCTTCCCGGCTTCGATCTTCGCCAAGTCAAGGATGTCGTTGATCATGTCGAGCAATTGTCGGCCGGACTCGCGGATATTTCTTGCGTAACGCTTCTGCTTGTCGTTCAGGGAATCGATTCCCTGCAAGACCTCGGAGAATCCGATGATGCTGTTCAAAGGCGTTCGTAGTTCGTGGCTCATGTTCGTCAGGAAATCGCTCTTCAGCCGGTTCATCTCGTGCAGACGCATGTTCAACTGAGCGAGCTGATCCAGTTTGGCGTCCAGATCTTTGTTCACCTGGCGTAATTCCGATTCCTTCTCCGTCAGGTGACGCAACATGCGATTGAACGCGTCTGCCAGTTCCTCGAACTCGTCGTTCGTATCGATCTCGGCCCGCAGTTCCGTGTTGCCGCGACTGATCTCTTCGCTCACGTCCCGCAGATGTTTCAACGGTTTTACCACCACGTAGCGAATAATCACATACAGGACCACCATCGCCATGAAAACGGTAAGGATGCCGATCGCCCCAAGTATGGCACGATTCCAAGTGATCGCCCGCTGCGTCTCCTCACCGGGAATGGTCACTTTGATGACGCGGAACGGATACGTGGCAGGATCATAAAACACGAGCCTATCGGCCTGACCGGTGGCATCCAAAGCCTCCCAGGCTTCGTGACAGCGTACGCAACTGTTCTTCCAATAGACAGGCTGGTAGTACTGAATCTGATCGGTCTCTGGGAGTATCTCGAAACGGAAGCGAGGGTCGATATCGATAGATGATTTGGTTATTTCGTGGTCGGGCATGCCCGTGGAAGCGAGGACGTCCGCAGGCGCGGGCAACGCGTTTTCATTGGTACGGAGTTGTTCTTGAAGTTCCTTCCTCAGTCCTTTCAGAATCTCCTCTTCTCGAGAATCAGCGGGCAGATCGGCCCACGGCAATTCCTCCAGGGCCAAAACGTCCCAACCATGCAATTGCGTTCCAAGGTCTCGCGTGAGTTCCCCCAGGAAATCCTGCCAGTCTTCCTCGGACACGTCATCGTCTTTGTCCGTAAGGTGGGGCATGTGATGACGTATCATGGCCAATTCGACTAGATCGCGTCCCTTGCGAATGGCTGTCTTTCTGACCAGATTCTCGGCGATATGCCCGACCCCCCAGAATGCCAAAAACACAAGCAGAGCCAGACAAAACACAAACAGAATTCGGCACTTCCGTTCCAGGCTGGTGTCGCCAAATGCGCGTCTTATGGAGCGATATGCCATGGGTTCCGGCAAGGGGTTGGCGCAAGAACTCTCCTAACCCGCGCATTCTACGACCCTTGCGCACAGTTAGCTAGGGCAATATGACACGGATGTGAGCCCGCTGACGCGGGGCTGCATTCACATCCTGTCGATGCGAACCACCTGCATCCTACGGCTTGGCAGAGTAAGAGGCACCCCGCTGAATTGCTCGACCGTCAACTCGGTCGATTCCGCAATCTCGTCCATCTCGTCGTCGCCATTTGCGTCGGGTCCGAGCGTCATTCGGTACTTGCCCGGCTGAAGCTCGTATAGTCGCATTGTTACTCGGCGTTCCACAGATTCCAGATTGCATGCCAGCAGCTTCACGTGCTCGTTGCCCGATTCCAGTACTAATGCGGCGAACCTGGGCGTCGTGCCTTCCCAACTGACAGGCATGTACGGGTATTTGGCCTCGATAGGTCCCGTGCCGCCAGTGTACATCAACATCAGCATGGTCGCCGCGGTCTGGATCGAGTGGGCCAGATGGTCGTTGCTGGTCACGCGTCTTTCTGACTTATCGTAGAACCACCATGTCAATGGCCCCCAAGTGTCCGACAGGTCACGACTCAGATTGCAACAACCGGTTTCCAGCAGGTCCTTGTCGCCGCTGGCAAGCCAGCCGATGTAGAATTGCGAGCCGATCGCCCGTCGGCCAACCCGGAACGCGCCGACAGAAAGCGGCTTCTTGATCCACAATCCTGGCGACGCCGTATCCACCAGCGCATAGCTTTCGTAGCCAGCCCCCATCGAGTCGGCCAGCCGTCTGCTCCAACATTCAAATTGGGTGTCGAATCTGTCGTCGCCGCTGAGTTTCCTCCACAGCGAGGCGATCACCGCCAACTGGTCGCTCAAACCCATATGCTCCACATCGCCAGACATCATCAAAGGCAGACTGCCGCGACCATGGTCGACCAGGAAATACTGAATGGTCGCCTTTGCGAGCTCCAGATACTTGGGATCTCTCGTTAGCAGGTAGCAGCCGATCAAATGATAGTGCGTCGCCCGCATCGGCGGCATTCTAAGCGAAACGCCCTGAGGCCGGCCGGCCTGGAAGTCGATAGACGCGGGCAACAGGCCGCGAGGCTTGCCGTCATACTCCTGCATGGCCGCGTCAAGCCAAGTGTCACCGTAGCGAAGCACAACGCCTCGCGCCGCCTCGTCACCGCGCCACGCGGCGTACAATGCCGGCTTCAGGGCTTTGGCCCCCTCAGGCACGTCAAGCAGGCGGTCCTCGCGGACCATTGGCTTGTCGCCTCTGTATCCGAACCAATCCGACCGGAACTGCAGCATCCCGCGCCCGTTTTCGCCCATGAACTGCTGCAAGCACGTATTAGTCGTTCGGCTACACCGCTCGGTCCACTTCGGATTGCCATGGTCGAGCATCACCATGCGCGGCAAGCTGTACGAGATTTCTTCCGCCGAATGCTCGACATCCGTGTAGGTCGAGTAGCCATGCTTCTTGATCGGCCCCCAATTCCAAACGGCATCGGCGAGCAATTCCAACGAGTCGAACGTGCAACGATCGTCTGCCGCCAAACAAGCCAACGGCCAGCCGCAGACCAATTCCACGTCATCGTTCCACCCGCCTCCAAAACCGCCGTCAGCAGTTTGCCGATCGATCCACCAGTGAATCCAAAGGACATATTTCGACAATGCTTCGCTCTGTGCAGCCGCCCACCGCGGCACGCCCGCGTCGATCAACTCCTCCGTTTCGCGATCAATCGCCTCCAGTCGCTTGATCCACGATTGGGAATCGCGGTGAAAGGCCAGTTTGTTCTCGATCAGCTCCAACCGCTTCTTCATGGAGGGCGCATGATTGCTCTCCGACAGCGACCGAAGTCGCGATGCTTCGGCTTCCAATTCGGCAATCGTCTCGATCTCCGACAGCGATTTCGGGAGTTCCCCGGGTCTGAGTGTCCGCCGTGCTGGACCATCGCATTGGTAAACCTCGAGTTCGCTGATGTGAGGAAAGTTGCTCTGCGGTCGAACGTTGCCGAGCAGCCGTACGCAGAGCTTCGATGTGACCACGGGATCGAACTGAAGTTCCATTCGTAACTTGTTACTGTCACGCACACGCGCGAGAGGCCGTCCATCCCAGTCGGATTCTGCCCAGCCGAAAACGTCGAAATCGGTCAGACGCTGCTGGTTCTTCAGCCGGCAAGTCGTCACGACAATTTGATCGATGGTGCATGGAGCCCTGAATTCAACCACCACATCAAGCGGGTCAAATCGCAGATCAATGTTGCCTCCGCACCAGCACGATTCGCATGCTTGAATGTCTGAGTTCTCTGTAATCTTCCCATCGATCAAGTTGGCCGCGCGGTACGGAGCGACGTCGAGACTACGGGCCGGACTGATTTTGGCCGCCGGCGCCAGATTCTCTCCTCCAACGCTTTGCACGCTGTGCGACGAGATACCGACAAACAGGACGATGACCAACGAAACGAATTGGTGCCGTTTTGTGAATGACAACCTCTCGTCTCCTTCACTGTTTGAGTGTCTCACTCGGCGGATCGCGTTGACGATCGGCAAAGCAGCGAATGGTACCGTCCGTGCACGAGACCAGCAGACGGCCCGGAATCGCCACCATACCATCAAGTACCGGCGATGCTGCAAGGCTGCAGCCAGCCAGAGTTCTTCCATCGTCTGCCGACACGGCCAAAATCTGCCCAGACTTCACCGTGCGGAGTTTGGCCAAGCCTTTGTTCTCCTGTCCAGCGTCCGGGCCAACGATGAACAGTGTTCGGTCCGCCAGAAGCATCGCGCGTACGAGTATGGGGACCGAAGTCTGCCATTTGTACTCGACGACGTATCTCTTCCCTTTGTTCTCGGCATCTGGTTTCGTTGCCGCAAAAAGCCGAAGCGGATTCTGCGAATGGTCGACGTGTCCGCTGTCCTGGTAGCCGTCCTTGATCACACCAACATGACCGGCGTGGACGCCCTTTGGATTTCCTACATCGTATTTCGAGCGACCGAATCCAAATATGGCGTCGTCGTCCACGACCAGCAGCCGGCCGGCCGGCATCTGCCGTGCGGCCTGCGGCCATCCGCCGAAGCCGCCGCGCATCCAGGCGCCATACTGCCAGTAGGTTCGATGCCACCACGTATCGTCGAGGAATCCGGTCGCGCTGAACAAGTGCGGTTTGAGGACATCAACAGGTTCGCCTTCTGCATCAAAGCATGTCCATCCCATGAACAACTGATCGCCGCTGGTCGATAGGATGTCCGGCAACGTTGCGGTGAGACGGTTTCGAATCGCTCGGCCACGGCCGGTTTCGGACGCGATCCAGCAGTCGGGATCACGACCGTCCAACAGCTTCGTGACCACGGGCTTGCCCGACGCCAACTCGATGGCAAACAAGCGAATTCCACCGTCCAAATAGGAGGAACGCCCCGCGGCAAACCAAACCAGACCGTCACGTACAAGAACGGCCCCGTGCACCGGCCACACAGACTCGATCCCGTCCGGAGCCATCAGACAACGCTCATCCGCCGCAGCGCGAAAACGCCAAGCAAGCTCTCCGTCACTGGCCTGAAGGCAATAGACCCAACCGTCGCGACAGCCGAACACCACGAGACCACGCGAAACAGTGGGCGGCGAGTCCACCGGGGCGTCCACGGTACGACTCCAGACAACCTCGCCGGAATCCACATCCAGGGCATGCACCGTATGCCCGTCGATTCGCGAGACGAACACTCGCCCTCCGCCGACCGTTAGGCTCGTCAGCCGACCGCCGATCTTCGTCTCCCACGCAGGCCGAATCTCAGCCGCGACCTTCGCCGCCGTTCGTCCGCTACGTGCGGCGTCTTTCCGGTATGTGGGCCAATCATTGACGTCTTCGGCGGCAGATTCGCGATCTGTCCGTCGGTCGTAAGCGGGGCCGCGTTCTAGCCGCTCTCTCGCTCTGGACTCTTGACTCTCCGCCCTCCCATTCGCTGACGCCATCGCCGTGAATCCGTGCAACCGAGCGTTTGGCCGACACGCGCACGAATCGGGCGGAACGTACAACAGCCCGTTGCAGGGCATCACGCCGTATTGGCAAGTACCTCGCACCCAGGAATCGGCGGTCCAAGTCCAATCGTTCACATCAACGAACTCGACGCCGGAACCGCCAAGCACAAGGAATCGCTCGGTCGCCTTGTTGCGGTAACACCTGGCGTGCCCCCCGACAGGCGGACCGTCACCGCTTCGACGCTTCGTCACCTCGCCCGTCTTCAGGTCAAGGGCAACGTCCAGCGTTTGTTGATTCGGAGCCACGATCGCTCCGGACCACACCAAGCCGTCCATCACAAAAATGTCCCCGGGGCAGCAGAACCCCTGCAGACCGTCCGTCGTCCAGAGTCGCTCGCCGGTCTCCGTTGCGAAGGCGACCAGATCGCCAATTGGATGCTTGCGGATGTCGGTGTCGCTCATGATCCAACGCACCGAGTCCTCCCCGCGGCCCGCATCAGACGGTACGCCGCCAGTGCTGCCATCGGCGGACAACACTACATCGTCGCACGCCACAAGGGTTGGCGTGGACCAAGACAAGCGAGTTGTGTAGATGGGACGATCAGCCCGCCAACTGTCTTGCCCGGTTAGCGCATTCAGGCAGACCAGTTGCTTCGTATTCTGAAAGAACAGCCGTTGGCCAGAAACGGCCAGATTCGTTGGCATGATCTCTTCGGTGTCGCGGTCCTTCCGTTTCCACAACAGTTCACCAGACGTCGCATCGACCGCCACGATCCCCTTTTGCCGGGGCTCGGGTGATGGATAGTATCGCCTTGCGCGTTCGAGAAACGCCTCGTCGTCAATGCTGCCGACAAGCACGTAGAGGCGTCCCTGTTCGTGAACGATCTCCAGGGCGCCTTCCGTGTTTTCGTAAACCCGCATCGTGTCGCCAGTAGCCGCATCGAAGGCCGCTACGGGTTTCCCATAGCCCAACGTCGCGTACACACGATCGCCCACGGCCACCAAACGTCGGCCGACGTCGGGCGGCCCACTGCGAAACAACCGGAAGTGCCCTTCCCAGGGCCCGAGGCCCCGTTTCCAGAGCAAGACACCGTTGAATGCGTCCCGAGCGACCAAACGCCACGCCGGCGGTGCGACGACGGACGCCGTAGGGCCTTCGTCGATGATATAGAAGATCCGACCCTGAGCCGACACCAGCGCGGACACACTGTTCAGATGCTCGTGGCTCCTCAAATGCCTCGGATCGGACAGCCACTGCAGGTGAGCCGGTGGACCGACCACACGGTCTTTCGCCACCGCGTTGTTGTCGGGTCCATGCAGTAAATGTGTCCACTCATCGATATCCGCGGGCCATGGTTTGACGTACTTCGCCCAGCCCTCCGAGCCCGACGGTGACTGAGTGAGTAGCTCTGAGCGGCCACTGGCGGAGGAGCCTTCTTCTGCCATCAATACCCCACCAGGGGCCAGAACGCGAGCGATCTCCGCGTTTAGAACCTGGCACTTGCCACTTGCCACTATTAGATTGACCAGACCGTCGACGTAGGGAAGCCGGTTGCCCTCCCAACGTTTGGTGCTCACGCGCCCGTAGGTACCCGCTGCGGAAATGTGCTGACGGGCTTCCGCGATGGCATCATCTCGCCGCCCCAACCCCTGCACGAAAAACCGCTCCGATCGGCTTAACGCCGCCGTCAGGCGTCCATCGCTGGATCCGAGATGCACAATCAGACCGCCTTTGATCCCAGCGGCATCGACGATCCGTTTTCCCATTTCCGGTATCGATCGCTCACTCGCCGTGCACCAACCGACAGCGAGTAGCAGCGCTGCGAACGCCGTGGATCTTATCGCTCTGCAAAATAGGCTCATAATCAAGGTTCCTTCACTCAAACACTCGGGGACAACGGCAAGGCGTCAACCAGTGTGTGGAAACGTTGGGCGGAATTCAACCTACTCCCTTGCCGAATCAGACTGAATCCTGAATCGAGAAGAGGATCAGACATGAGCGCCGCCGGTGTGCCCCTCTCGCACCCAGACGACATTCCATTCGCGCCGCGACCTATAGCCCACACCACGGCATTCTCCATCTCGGTAGTCCTACGCGCTCTTCACGACGATTGCGCATGCGTCAACACAGACAAGGAAACAGCACCATCAAGCCACGCCGAACAAACCCCTTAAGGTTGCCATGTAGAGCTGAACGGATTGCGACAACCTTCCGGTTTCACTCGCTTCCCCGGGGAACCTGCGGGTCCCATACTGCGTCAAATCGCTGGTTAAGTGTGCGATGTATGCGCGCTGGCGGTAGTTCTTTCCCTAAAATCGCTACTTTCCGCAAAGTCATGCTGGCTTTGGGGCAGGTTATTGGCGGCTCTCGGAAACTGAAATGCAACTGCCGTATTGATTTAATTGAACTAGCTTCGCCAGAAATTATAATCCGTTTATGGTGCCGTGTTTGTCGCAAGTCTTTATCCAGGCTTTCTATATTACCTAGATTCGCCCAACGCTAGCGGCCGATGCTGCAGTTGTTGGTCTGTAGACTGCGCTTTATGTACGTAATATAGGCGGTATCGACAACCGATACTGACCAGTCAGATTCGACTAGACGAGGGGTTGGTTTATGGCCATCCGACGTTCGCGAAGGTCGTCGTGGAAGAAACGCAAGAATCGCCGAGAGTTGTTATCGCAGCAAGAAGGCGGCTCGCAGCGCAACATGCAGTTAGAGCGTCTGGAGGAGCGATGCCTGTTGGCTGGGGCGCAGCTGATTGGTATCCAACCCAATGACGGTGCGCTGCTGGTGGATGGCGACATTCGGAATGTGGCTCCGACAGATCTGACGTTCCGTTTCGACGAAAACCAGGTGATCGACCCTGTATCGCTTGGTGATACAGCGTCACCGGGCGGTATTCAAATCACTCGTAGCAACCTGGACGGAGCATTTGCTCCGGCTTCGCTACGAACTGACTTTGGTACGGACGGAGAGGTGGAGATCGAATTCGCAGCGGTTCGCCTCGGCCAAGACCAAAACGGCATAACGCTAACGCTGACGAAGAGCGATTTCGGCGGGCCCGGCCTTCCTGGAATCAGCGTTCAGGACCGGACGATCAATATCAATCTGAACGAGAACGCGGACAATCAGACGACTGCCGCGGATCTGATCAACGCGATGAACAACAGTGCCGATGCCAGCAATCTGGTGACGGCGACGATCGTAGGGGGAACGGGGTCACCTTTGGAGGCAGTGACCATTGCCGCAACGGCTCCGGAAAACACGTCGATCGTGGTCGGGGATCCAGACGGGATTGGCACGAACTTCGTACTGGACGCCCACGAAGCCAACGACATCGTAGTTCTGCCTGGGTTCATCGGAGTAGGCGACCCGCCGGCGTTGAACGAAGTGGTCTTCCGCTTTGCTGGTCAGTTGCCGGACGATACGTATAGGGTTGATGTTTTTGGAACGGGCGGAACGCCCCTGAGAAACACCACCGGCACGCTCGGTGAACGGTACCTGCAGGACGAGGAGCACCCGGACGGTCGAGATACGAATCTTGAGTTCGAACTCGATTTGGCGCCCCAGATTGTCTCCGTCGTTCCCCAACCGGTGGTGCGCACTACGAGCGGCACACTACAGCAGGATCGCGACAAGATCCTCGTATTCTTCAACGACGACGATCTGTTCATAAAACCTGATGTGTTTGGTAATCCATTGGCTCAATCGGCCGAGCACCCGGAATTCTATCAACTGATCTTCACCAGCCAGACGGTCGAGAACACGGATGACGTGATCTTCAACCCCAGCAGTGTCGAGTACGATGCTGACAAGGACATGGCGGTCCTGACGTTTGCGACCGCGTTGGACGAGTTGATTGATCCTGGCGCAGGAACAGCAGTGGGTACCGGGACTTTCCGTCTACGGATAGGCACGGAGGAAACGGCTCCGGCGGTGCCAATCGTCGAGACGCCCACCTCCGAAGCGACCGCCACATTCAGCGGCGTCGATATCAACTTCCTCGCCACGGGCGAGAAGTGGGGCGAGGCCATCCGCATCGACGTGATCGAAAGCGATCACGGCGACGACAGTCCGCCAAAGGTCGACGTGCTGGACAACGTAATCACTGTTGACCTAAACACGAATGCCGATCCGGGCAACGTGAACAGCCCAAGCACGGCTGGGCAGTTGGTTGACGCCATCAACAACCATTTCAATGCCGGTTCGCTGGTCGTGGCTTCGATTGAGACGGGGACACCGGGCACGACCGTTACCGGAACAGCCTACGACACGGTGGTCCTGACGGGTCTGGGATCGAGTTTCGATACGGCAACGGACTTGGGCGTCGTGACGGAGCAGAACCGAATCATTCGGGGCGAGATCGAACCGCAAGTCTACTCGCTCGAATTGCCCGGCGGAAACGACGATCCCGGGCATCGGGAAATCTCGGTGCAGCACCTTCCTGACGATAGCGCCAACCGCAACATCAGCTATGGCGGTGACGGTTTCATCGAAATGGGTATAACGCGGCTGGAGTATAACTTCCGCGAAGACATGGGTGTACTTACGGACGCACAGGGAAACGACCAGCCGGCCTTCAATGTGATGACCGAAACGCAGAAGCGGCGAGCACGGGAGGCATTTCAGTTTTTGGGCGAGTTGGCCGGCGTCGAGTTTGTTGAGACCGAAACGGAAGGGTTGATCGTCGCGTCAGGTGATCGGGCAACCGTGAATCGGGATAATCAACCGCTTCTGGTCCTTGACGTCGATTTAGACGACCGTTTCAACTCGACGTTCGGTTGGTTCCGGACGTTCGCGGCGCGTCTGGGGGGAATGTTGGGCCTAGGCACGACGTGGGACCTGCCTGGCCAAGCCATCCTCGGAAGCGACGCGGATCTGAACTTCAACAACCCGCTGGAGCGGACAGTTCTCAGTGACAACGACGTGGTGCACTTGCAGCATCTGTACCCGCCGGAAGGCAAAGACATCGACCTGTTCCAGTTCAGCTTGCTGGACACTGGGACCTTGACAGCCGAGACCTTTGCCGAGCGTCAGACCCAATCGAGTCTACTGGACACGACGCTGACACTTTACCAAGAGTACACCGACGGTACTCGCGAATTGCTGGCTCGCAACGACAACTACTTCAGCCGGGATTCGTACATCGAGTTGGATCTCGGACCAGGTACGTATTATGTGGGCGTCAGTGCCAGCGGCAACGATGAGTACGACCCGACCATCGAAGACACCGGTTTCGGGGGAACGACGCAAGGCGAGTACGAATTACGTTTCAACTTCCGACCCGATGCGGATACAGCGATCTTTGATGCGGACGAGCCGAACAACTCGCCCACCTTCATCGACGGTGATGCCGACGGTGTGCCGGGCGGCGTTTACAACTTCTGGTTCCAGGCCCAAACATCGGACAACACGATCTTCTTGGACAAGTCCGCGCCGGGCGGCGGAAACGGTTCGACGGCGCAGCCATACAACAACGTTCAGACGGCGCTGAGTGTTGCCGCACAGATTGTAAGCAATACAGGCGAACAACCGATCGTGCGGATCGTGGGCAACCCGGGCGCCGATGGTGACATCACAACGCTGGATGACAATCTGGCCTACCAAATCGGCTTCAATAGTCTGGGGCATTCTCTGCCGGACGGTGCGACGATGGAAGTCCCGCAGGGCGTTACGGTGATGGTTGATTCCGGTGCCATCTTCCAGATGCGGCGAGCACGGATCGGCGTGGGGAGCTCTGCCCCGGGGATCGATCGCAGCGCCGGAGCGATGCAAGTGCTTGGTGCCCCGTTACTGCTGGCGGACAACGGCAACGGGACGGCCGACGTAGCTGATATGGCCGAGGAAGATGACAACGGCGAGCGCGTACCAGGCAGTGTGTACTTCACTTCCTACAACGATGAAGAAATCGGTCTGGACACCAATCAGTTCCCCACAACACCCTCCGAAGGCGACTGGGGTGGACTGCTCTTCCGCGACGACATTGACCGGGCTCAGGGTAACTTCGTCTATGACGAAGAGGGCATCTTCCTGAACTACGTCAACCACGCGGACATGCGTTACGGCGGCGGCAACGTATTGATCAATTCGGTGGCCACCGTCGTGAACCCCATTCACATCACGGACACGCGCCCGACCGTATCTTTCAATACGATCACGAGCAGTTCGGACGCAGCTATTTCGGCCAGCCCTGACAGCTTCGAGGAGACCAATTTTCACGCACCGCGGCATCAACGGATCGCCTTCACCTCGGACTACGATCGAATTGGGCCGGACGTGCACGGCAATACGCTGATAGACAACTCCATCAACGGCATGTTCATCCGTGTGGCCACCGAGGCCGGCAGCATCGCTCAGAAGCTGAACGTTTCCGGCCGCTGGGACGACACGGATATCGTCCATGTGTTGAGCGAAAACCTGGCCATTGCATCGCAGCCCGGCGGACGTCAGGAATTGGTGACGCCCCCGCCTACCAGGCTGATCACGCAGGACGCGGTTTCCGATGGCACTTCGACGGGCGGCTCACTCGGCGGCGACGTGAACGTCGACTACGCTTACAAGCTCGTCTATGTAGATCGTTTCGGGTATGAAGGGCCCGCCTCGCAAACGCTGCCCACATTCAATTTCACGGCCCAGGACATCGTCGATGACAAGGGCTCGATTCAACTCGGCCAGTTGCCGCCGGCATCCGACCAGTTTGTTGCCCGCCGCGTCTACCGGAGCACCAACAACGGGCCGTTCGAGTTGGTAGCCCAACTGAATAGGACGGACACGACGTTCGTAGACGATGGTACAACGCGTGGCGGTATTCTGCACGTGCCGCCAGTGCAGAGTGTGACACTGACGGAGCAGCTTGGTGGGACGTTGGTCGAAGGAACGTACCAGTACCGCGTTACTTACGTCGACCCGTTCGGCAAAGAATCGCGGCCCTCGGACGCCACGACCACCATTACCATCGAAGGCAATCCGAATGAGTTCGGTTTGCCTGGCGACGGGATAGTCTTGCTGGACAGCCTGCCGACACCGGACGTCTCCGGCAATTACGTCGCCCGTCGTATTTATCGCAGTGTTGATCTGGATGACGGTAGTGGTTTCGGGCCGTTCCAATTCGTGGCAGATATCGATGTCACTTCCGCGGCCTATTCCGATACGGGCACGGTGGACTCAAACGTTGTCTTGGACGAAGCCTTAGTCATGCCACGTCAAGACGGCCGGCTTTCGATCGATCCTTCGATGGTCGTCAAGCTGGACGGGGCGCGTATCGAGATCGAGTTGGGCGCGCAAATGATCGCCGAAGGAGACGACGGTCGCGAGATCATCTTCACATCGGTTGCCGACGACGACTACGGTACTGGCGGTACCTTCGACACGGGCAATGATGGCCCCATCGTCGAAGACAGTCCCAATGAACCGCTGGCGGGTGATTGGGGTGGCATCTACACGGCGCACCAAGCCCACTTGAATGTCGACCACGCCGTTCTCGCCTATGGCGGCGGCGTGACACGCGTGGAAGGCACGTTTACTGCGTTTAACGTGATCGAGGTCCACGATCACGCGGAAGTTCGTGTGGCGAACTCGGTCTTTCAGTTTAACGCTCGAGGCCAAGGCGGCCAGGGCGAGGCGAATCGGTTCGGGCGCGGCGCCAACGAACCGGGCGTCATCTTCGTGCGACAGGCCCAACCGGTAATCTACAATAACGTCTTCCGCAACAACCCCGATGGCGATCCGAACGATCTGAACGAACCGAATCCGATCACCGATCCCAACGACGCTGTTCCGGCCATCAACATCAACGTCAACGCACTGAACCACGTGCTGAAACGAGATACGGGCCGCACAACGGGACCGATCGACCGAGTGGAAGGCTACCGCGACAACCAGGGACCGCTGGTTCTTGACAACCGCATGGAACTGAATGGGCTGAACGGGATGTTGGTCCGCGGCCAGACGCTGACGACCGAGAGCGTGTGGGACGACACGGACATTGCGCATATTGTACTGGACACCATCTACGTGCCCGACTTCCATACCTACGGTGGGCTGACACTAGCCAGCAGTACCACCGAGAGTCTGGTGGTGAAACTGCTGAACGATCCGAACGGCCTCACACAGGCTGGCTTCGTGGCGACCGGCATTCGCCACGAGATCGACGATCGGATCGGTGGCATCATCCAGGTCGTCGGCCAACCGGGATCGCCTGTTGTGTTAACGTCGCTGTACGACGACACCCACGGCGCTGGTTCGCGGCCGGATGGCGATCCCCAGACAGACACGAACGGCGACGGCATTGTCGGCATTGACTCAACTGCTGTACCGCCGCAGGCTGGGAATTGGAACAGCGTACGGCTGGACCGCTTCAGCCACGACCGAAACGTGGAGTTGTATTACGAATTCGAGGCGCGTGACGTCAATTCGCCTGGACCAAACGCCACGCCGGACGAAGCCCAGCTTCTGGGCGCTCTGGCGCCGAGCGAATATGCAGGCGACGAGAATCGCCGGCTTGGCTTTACCGTCAAGGGTTTCTTGAACGACCCCCAGGACGTTGACGTTTTCAGCTTCGAAGGCATCCCAGGCACCGAGGTGTGGATCGATGTGGATCGGTCGACGTATGCCTTCGACCCGCTGGTGGAATTGCTGGATGCACAAGGCGTTGTCGTTGCCCGCTCGGACAACTCACCCAACGAACTGAAAAACCCCAACAACTTCTTGGAACCGGCCGAGCGGGTTGCTCCTACCCTGACACCGCGCGAGTTGAACGATCCCAACCTGCTGGTTGGTGAAGCGCGGCCGATGATGAAAACGCCGCAAACCCCAACAAAGGACTTCTACACAACAAACCCGCGCGATCCGGGCATGAGATTGATGTTGCCCGGTATTCCCGACCCGAACAACCCTGACCGGCCTTTGACCTACCACATGCGCGTTCGCAGTAGCGGTCCCGCCATCAGCGACAGTTCCGTGACGAGTCTAACCTTCAATGACAATGACACGTCACCAGACACGGTCACGTTGGCCGGGACTGGAAGCTTCTTGTCGAACGGATTTGCCCGTGGTCAATCGCTTGTTGTTGGTGGCTCGAATGCCAATGACGGAATCTACACAATCGCTGCGGTGCCGGACGCGAATACCATCATTTTGGTTTCCAGTGACGAACTGACGCCGGAAGATGCGCCTCTCGGCACGGAGATCCGTGCGTCTCTTACTTCCGGTGCATATGAACTACAGATTCGCCTGCGCGAAATGGAGGAGATCGGCGGCTCGACGGTACGTTACGCGTTGATCGGTTACGCGACCAACGGTGTCGAGGTATTCGGGCAGCCAATCCACACGCCGCTCGGGGGCGAGAGCACGGAAAGCACCGCCAACAACGATTCGGCTGCGAATGCTCAGGGTGTCGGAAATCTATTGGAAAGCGATCGTGGGGCAATTTCCATTGCTGGAAATCTGACAAACCTATTGGACGTGGACTTCTTCGAGTTTGACGTCGACTATCTGGATCCGGATCCACTGGGCGGCTCGTTCGAAACGATTTTCGATATTGATTACGCGAACGGCTTGGGCGGGCGACCGAATGCGGCGATTCACGTGTTCGACGCCAACGGCCGATTGGTTCTGACCAGCCGCGACGGAAATATCGCCGAAGACCGCCCCAGCACGCCGGGTTCGTCGGACCTGGACGACTTGTCGCGAGGAAGTGTCGGCGCCACGGACCCGTATATCGGCATCGTGGATTTGGGCGTGGGCACCTACACCGTGGCCGTAGCCGTCGATGCGCGGATGCCGACCGAGTTGAACCAGTTCTACCAATTCAATGCGGCCAACCCGGATGTGAGACTCGAACCGATCGAGTCGGTAAGACGAATCGCGGAAGATCACGTCGATTTCGGCAACACCTCAACGGCCGACCCACCACAAGTCAATGTCCTGTTCGATTCCGAGGCCGAGGTGCCTTACCACTTGGGCGACGTGGTGATGTACCTGACACGCAACGGAGGCCTTGGAACACCGTCCACAACAGTACTGACCGTGGATCCCTTCACCGGTGCGTCAGAGACGACAGTGGGTATATTCGCTGACGAGACAGGCGACGTGGCCATGCATCCGAATGGCTGGCTGTATTCCTACCGGTTATCCGAGAATGAAGGCGTATGTAACCCCAACGATATCAATTCGGGTAATTTCCTGTCCATCAACCCGGGAGACGGATCTCGCACTCGAGTCTCGGACGACGGGATCTTGACCCACATCATGGACCCGGCTGATCCGGCGGCTTCGGTACGGACTCGGGACCAGACAATCTGCGGCCCGATTGGGGATGGTATCGAGTTCAACGCAATGACCGTTTACAACAACGCCAACGGTTTCGCGGTGGGCGAGCGAGGCTTTTGGGACGCCCCCGCTTCGTTACCTGGTGTGGAGATTGTAGAGAACATCCTCTATCACTTTGTGGCCGACCCCACCGACCCGAACTTTGGGGGAGCGTCGGGTCGTAGCGACCCGCGTCGGGTCGATGACGCCAACATCCCGCAGACGATCTACAGCGGTGCGGGTACCGACGTTCTCGAACGAGGTGAACTCCTCACCAGTCCTCGATTGGAGGCGGTGGATGCGACCATACCTGGCGGAAGTCAGTGGAGCTTGACGTCCTCTAGCTATCTCACGGATGGTCAGGGCTTCACCGTCATCGATGGTGCCAACCAAGTGCCCTTTGAATTGGACACAGGTCCAGAGGTCACGCAGAGTATCAATGTCAGGTCGTTCAACCGTACCGATGTCATCAACGACGGCGATTTCTTTCAGCTGGACCAGAATCTCTTCCAGTTTGACACGGGCTCGACGTTCATGTTTGCGCAGAATGCAACGGGTGGCTTCAATAATGGTGTCGTGCTAAGCGTCAACGACGGTGCGAACACGGCCACGTTTGAATACGTGGACGTCTCCATTCCCGCGGCTGCGCGA
Organism: uncultured Pirellulaceae bacterium; assembly: GCA_964617665.1. GTDB lineage: Bacteria > Planctomycetota > Planctomycetia > Pirellulales > Pirellulaceae > JADHUC01. The sequence goes on along the minus strand of CAZUAH010000022.1, from coordinate 16,407 downwards.
CCGCCACGAATGGCGCCCGGCGCTACGAATATCGACATGGGCCCCGGGGACGACGCACTGTCATTGGCCGGTTTGCTGGCGACCGCCATCAATGGCAGCGGTCTGAACCTTACGGCTCATGCTCCAGGACCTAGGGTATCGATCGAAGGGGATTTCGCGGCTTCGGTGTCGCCCTGGGCCGTGGGTATTTCCGTTGTGGGCAGTGGGGGCACGGCTCCGATTTTGCAGGCCGTTGACGGATCTGAAATCGCTGACGGCGACAACTTCTTCATTACCAACGGCAGTTTGACGCAGGAGTTCGAGTTCAACGGCGGCTACACGATCCATACGCCGGTACGGTACATGCTGCAATTGCCGGCGGCTGGTGGTCGCGGCATCGAGGACGGCGAGACGTTCACCATCACCCACACAGACCTGACTCCGCCCCAGGTCACCAAAACCGTAACCTTTGAATTCGACCTGGGCGGGAGCACCCACGTACAAGACCCAGTCCCAGATCCAGATCCAGACAACAATCACATCATTATCGGATACGCCCTCTCTGAGTCCGCAGACGACATCGCTGGAAGAATCGAAGACATATTGCACCCCACCCGTACCCCGCTGTTGGACGACAGTTCCGGCACCGGAACCCAAGTCGACAATCCGGCCATCGACCTGAATCTAGCTCCGACCAACCTCGGCGGGGGCTTGGTACATCTTGGCAGCACATTGGCCAACTCCCTGGATGCGTCACTTGCACCGAGTATCGAGCAGATTGGCCAAGCAGCAGGGATCGGCGATGGCGAGATCTTCAGCATCAGCGACGGTTTGGGCACGACCGCCAGATTCGAATTTGACGATGAAGAAGACGGCCGTCTGGATGTGGTGGACGTCAATCTCGACGGCATCCCTGACAACACGGTGATATATTTCTTCCAGCAAGACACGCACGACGTAATCGCTGACGCCATTGTCGCCGCGTTGGGCCAAACTTCGCTGCAGGGTCTAGGGAACATCACCGGGCAGCCCATGAATCTTGGCAATGGCGACGTCTGGATTGGCGGCGACGATGGATTGCCTCTGGGTTTCTCGACTCCCCTGCATGACCTGGATACTGATACTTCCTCGCCCAGCATCGGCCAGAGTGGACACCCCCGTCTGAACACTGCCGGGGTCATAGAGATCCCCTACCATCCTGCAGCAACATTCACTGCGGATATGGTGGCGGCCCAAATCGACAATGCAATTCTACTCGCCTCCGCAGAGCAGCGAATCCCACTGAACGACGCCCCCTTCTATTCGGATGGCGCTACGTTAACAGTGACCGAACCAGATGGGTCGACGCTGGTTCTCGAATTCGACGATGTCACTCAGCTTCCTCTGGAGGTCTCACCGGGCAATATTCAGGTAACCTATGACCCATCAGTGGATCAAAACGGGGTGCCTACAGAAACCCGCTACGATTTGGCACCGCGAGTTGCACAGGCCATCAATACCAACGCGACCTCTGCGAGAGCCTGGTCGGGCCCAGGACTTGTCGTGGTGAGATCCTATCCCATGGATCTGGCAGGGCAACCTGTGAACGATCGCTTGGTGGTGAACGGTCAGAACATCAGCTTCCGTCAAGGCTCGTCCCGGATCTTTGATTTGACCAACGTGTTGGGCACTACGCTGATCGACACGGAATCATCCTACGACATCAGCAAGGCGCTTACCCCAGCTCGAACCACCTATGTATCTTTGCCAGCGAATCTGAATACACGAAATCTGACGGACCATATCGTCGCCACGCGCGTTTCCGCTGTTGTTGGTGCGCATTCGGACTATGCAGCCAGCGGAGTGGGCGGCGCTTTCTCGCGAGTCAACTTCCCCGACGCCGAGACAGCCGATTTCTCCGGCGTTCCCGCGTGGAACCAAGTCGCCACCAGCGTGTTTGGTGTTTCGGCTGGCAGTGAACGGATTCCATTGTTGGCCCACGACGAGCCCGTCGACTTCTGGGTGGATGTTAACTTCGACGGTGCCCGCGATACTCTGGTGCAAGGCTTGGCACCGAAGATCAACGACGCTATCGATACTGCGCTCAACCCCTTCGGGATCGACGCCACCAACCTCGGACCTTTTGTCCGTCTGGATCGCGGCGACGTCGACAACAACTCGAACATCATAGACAAAGGTGCCGGCCCCGGTGGAAAGATCACCGGCATCGCGATTCTGCCCGACAATACCATGTACGCGGTGAGCACCGAAGGCGGTCTGTTCCGTGTCGATAATTGGAATACTCTAAGCGCCGACACCACACCAGCAGAGACTACATACATCGAGTCGTCCCGCGACGATTTGCTGGGTATTCAGTTTTCCGGTCTCACGGTTGGTCCGCCCAACGTGGAAGGACAATCCTACGCGAACTTGTTGTTTGCGACCGATTCGGGCGGGACCATCTACTCGTTCGACACTGATGGCGAGTTGCAGCCGGTTTTTGTCGACGGGCAGACCCATGTCGACACAGGACCACACGGCAACGAAGTGCGAGGCATCGCGTTTTCGACGTTGGACGAGAACCTGTTCCATGTCACTCCGTTCAATCCGGATCCATTCCCCGGGTGGTTTCAAGCGGCTGACCCAATGGACCAACGGCTGGGGCTGCCGTCGAGCTTTTACGTCTACTACCGCCAGCACGACGCGGGGCACGAGCGGTACAACTCCGTGGGCGGAACGCAGAGCATTCACTTCGGCAAGGGGCTCGCGGTTGATGGAGCCGGAACCCCGCTCGGTCCGCGCAGCTACGACTTCCCCGGCGGTGCCCACGGTTCGATGATCAGTAACGAATTCAGTCTGAAGAGCTACTCGGCAGCCGATCGTCCAACGTTCTACTTCAGCTACTGGATGGACACCGAGGACGTAGACAGCCCCAGTATTATGCGAGATGCTTTCCGAGTATTCGTCGCGGGCGATGACGGCGACTGGCAATTGGCTACCACGAACAACTCGTTCCCTCCCGCAGAGTTGAGCCTCGCACCATTTGACGTCCAGGAGACGTTCGACGAAAAACCGTTTGATCGCGACTGGCGACAGGTCCGCGTGCCGCTGGACGCGTATGCGGGTCGCGAGAACCTGCGTGTGCGTATCGATTTCAGCACATCGGCCGACATGAACGTCGGTGCTGCGGGGACGACGGGAGACGAGCTCCGAACCGTGGCGGGTGTGTTCATCCAGGACGGCGACACGACGGTCATCGACAACAACTTGACCATCGAATGGGAAAGCGGCTTGACGATCGTGGCTCCGACCGGCGCGGCGATCCAACCGGGAGAACAGATCTCGGTCACGGATGGATTGGACAACACGGCCATATTCCAGTTCGTCGACGATGTACTGACGCTCTCGGACATCATCGCCACGGACGGCTCGGCCTTGAACGACGGCGACTCATTCCAGATCGACGACCAATCGACGACAGCCACCTTTGAATTCGACACGGGGTACATCATCGAAGTACCCGCCACCGGCGGTGCAGGAATCCTGGACAGGGAGACGTTTTCTGTTGACATCGATGGTCCTGAGGATGCGTTGGGCAACGGGCCGGTACTGCCGCGAGTATTCGAATTCGACAAGGATGGCGTCCACATCGACGTGGCTGACCCGTTGGGTGTGGATGACAATGCCATCATCAACATAGCGGACAACCTGACGATCGTCGTTCCCATCGGAGGCGGTGCAGCGATTGGGCCGCAGGATACCTTCCGCATCAGTGACGGAACGCAAGCAGGAACGCACACCTTCGAATTCGATAACGACGGGGTTATCGTACCCGCCGCTCGCCGCCATGCGGTGAACATCCGATCCAACCTGACCATCCTCCTCCCTCCAGCCGGCGGAGGCTTCGGTGGGGTATCGGACGGCGACTTTTTCACCATCGATCCAGACGGTGCTGCCGGCAGCAAGCAGCCATTGGATTTTGAGTTCGACGACAACGGTGTAAGCGGTAGTCCATACACTATCCCCTTCGACCATTTCACCACTCAGGACGTGCTGGCGGACAGTGTGGTGAATGCCATCAACAGCGAATCCACGTTCCTGGAACTGACAGCCAAGAACATCGGTGGCGGGGATATCGTCCTAGATGGAACAACAATAGCCCACGTTCTGAACACCTCGGGTGCCGCGACCGTGGGGGACACGCTGACATCGTTGACGCAGGACGAAGTGGCCGAGCGGATTATCACCGCCATGGACAACGCTGATGGCGCGGACGGTACAGTGATCGGCCTGTCCTTGCCCAGTGTAGCTAATGGCGAAGTGGTCAACGGCAACATCGTGCTTGGCGGGACGTGGCCGAACCACTCGCTCGACACAAGTGGTTCCCCCGCGCTGACGCAAACATTAACTCCACGCACTGCTGAGGAAATCGCCGATCGAATCGCCAACGAGATTAACACAGAGTATCTCAGCACGACGCTGCGAGCGACCAGCCTGGAGGGCGGGTTGGTCAGCATTCTGCGAGTGAACCTTGTACCTCCTCTGGGCGAAGATCACACAGTGGACACCACCGGCGTGCCGGGGTTGACGCTCCTCGGAGAACCCGGGGTAGCTGCAGGCAACGTTGCCATTGCATTCTGGCCCACTGACACGGTGGACGAGATCATCAACGGGGCCCCTGCACCCGCCCATCTGCCCGGCGCCCAGGACCGGCCCGGCTTGATCAACGTGATCAATCAGAGGATCGTGGCCCTGCCTGGTGACCAGTACACCGAAGGCGACCAACTTGTCGTATACGACCGTGGAACCTGGGTGACTTTCACGTTCTACGAAGAGCCGACGACACCCGCCAGCCCCAATCCCATATTCTTCGACCCAACCGGTCCCACGACAGCCGCCGAAATGGCCCAGCGGATCGCCAGCGCGATCGATGCGGCAACCACATCAGTCACGGTCCAACTGTTCCAGGGCGACCCGCTCCTAGGCGACGCCGTCCTGGTGGGGTCCAGCTTGAATGTGCTGCCTGCCCAGGCTCCCTTCCCCAACGAGGAGATTGTGACACTCACCGGGACAGTGGGCAACCAAGTCACGTTCTCACCAGGTGTCACCAATTTGGAGCCCGCGGGCATAATCCCGATCTACGTGGACGCTACTCAGACGGCAAACGATGTGGCCGAGCGCATCGCCTTGGCCATTGACCAGGCCGTCACGCGAGGCGACCTGCACGCGGTGACTCCGTACCTGAACGGCGATCTGGGCTACGAGAATCCGTCTATTCCGCCTGGCGAAGTCAGGATCAACCTGGTCAACCTGGAAGGAGCGTCCGACGTTGTGGTCGACGCCGCGTCTTTGCTGAGAATCGAAGGGGACGTAGGCGTTGAAGTGGGCAATTTGGCGGCACCGTTCCACACGGACATGGACCGCGTGGAAGTAGCTGACGTATTGGATGGCGTACTGGAGGGCTACTATCACAATCCCGCGATCATTGCGGACAACGGATTGCAGTTCGAAGATGGCGATACCTTCGTCCTGGACGACGGGCTGAATGCACCGGTGATCTACGAGTTTGATCACGGCTATGTCATTGAGGTCCCGATAGGAGGCGGCAGAGTATCCGCTGGAGGGATCTCTGACGGCGAGTACTTCACGATCACGGATCGTGCCGGGCTCACGTCCGCAACGTTCGAATTCGACAAAGACGGTTCAGTGATGGTGGGCAGTACAGCGATCGCGATCGAGGAAAGCGATAGCCCGCTCTCTGTCGCCAACGAAATTGTCCAGGCGGTGCAAAACCATCCGCTACGAAGCATATTGGGACTGACACCGCGATTCCTTACGGGCAATCGCGTCCAACTCGGCGGACAGCCAGGCACGACGCTTACGCTGTCGCCTGGCGGCGTGATCCAACAGGGCGATGGCGAGCCTGACGTTAGCCCCTCAGTCACGATCGAATTACCGCCGACACTGGGCATGCAGCTCCCGGACCCATTGACCATTCACATCCCAACCGACGGGATCATTGACGGCGAAACGTTCGTGATTAGTGACGGCGTGGTCCCGCCGATCACGTTCGAATTCGAGGACACGGCGTTTGGCGATGGGGTCGCCCCGGGCAATACCCAGGTGGGCTTCACGCCGACAAGCACCCAGGAAGACATCGGGATCGAGATCATTACGGCCATCGAAAACTCGCCGCTGGACGTAAAGCCCACGATGCTTGGTGGCACAGGCAACATCGATCTGGGCGGCGGCGCGCTGTACTCGCTCGAGTTGCCACCGGGAAGCCCGCTGATAAAGACGGGACCGTTTGGGCTGCAAGCGCCCTTGAACGGAGGCAACGGGATCTCGGATGGAGATTACTTCACTATCGATGACTCGCAGGTTCCGGTGAGGTTCGAATTCGAGGACGCCACGCTGCTGCTCGGCGACCCGAACATCGGCGTCACGCCCGGTTCTATTCCGATCAACTACAATCCGAGCGATCCGCAAGAGGTGATTGCCGACCACATTGTCTTGCGGGTGCTGACGACACCGGGATTGGGCAAGTTCGCCGGCGGCGACCTGGATCCCGTCATTACAACCGGGCCCGCACGCGTCCACCTAGGCAGCGTGAATAGCCCCACGACCAACATCACGTTGGACACGACGCAAACGCACCTCACGGACACCGGACAGCACGATCAGATCTTTGATGATGAGAGGTTCGTGATTTCGGACGGAATTCAAACCGTCCAATTCGTGTTCGATGTAGACGCGAGTTTCGTTTCAGGCAACCGCATCGTCAACGTGCATTCGGGAAGCACGCCTCACCAGATTGCCAGCGAGATCATTTACGAGATCGAAGAAGCCAGTTTGGGCCTCTTCCCAACCAACGACGGGAACGGTCAGATTCACGTTGGTGGCACGATCCTACACCAGTTGGATACGTCCGCTGTCCCGGCCATATCACAGTTCGGGCAGGTCGCCCCCATCCCCGATGGCACAACATTCATCATTACGGAGGCCGCCACAAGTAAGACGTTCGAGTACGATAAGGACTTCACCTACACGCCGGGTAATATCCAAATCATCATCGACGATTTCGATTCTACCGACACAATCGCCCAACGGACCGTTGCCGCGATGGCGTCGGGCGTCTCGACACTGAATATCTTCCCGACTTACTTGGGGGATGGCGTTATCAACGTGGGCGGAAACCAGAACCACGTTGTAACGCTGACAAGCAACCTGACGCAAACCGGCCCAATGGGTCTAGAGATACCGGAGGCAGGTGGCGGTATCACCGGAGTAGTGGATGGCGAGATCTTCACGATCACAGATCTGGCGACCAGCACAGACTATGTCTTCGAATTTGACCTTTTCGTCAACGATCCCTATACGCCAATTCCAGGTGTTACGCACCAGACTGGCAACATCCCGATTCCATTCAAGTTCAGCTACTCGCAAAACGACGTTGGCCACGCGATGGTGCAGGCGGTCCGGGACGTCCAGGCGCTGGACTTCAGCCCGACGTACGACGCGAACAACGTCGTCAACTTGGGCGGAGATCCGCTGACGCATACATTGTCGCTCAATACCACGGTACTCACGACGACCGGAATGCGGGGCGCACAGACGCCACACGTCCCAATAGGATTCTCGCCGAGCGACGATTTCTCGGCACATGACGTGGCAGTCAGGATTGCCCAGGCCATCAACAGTACGTTGGCGCTGAATATCAACGTTCCTGAAACCAGCCCAGGTGTCCCTGATATTCAACCCGGCACGGCAGGCCAAAGGCGGGTGGAATTGGTGCATCAGACCGGCTTCCCGACAGATATTGATTTCACGCCGGACGCAGGTGGTGTTCTGAGTCTAGAAATAACGTCGGATATCAGCAAACAAGATGAAGACCTGATTCGTATCATCGGACACGACGTCACCGATCCCGGTCCGCTGGGGCTCGATGCTGCATTGACCGCCGATGCTTTTGGCGCCTTCTCGTCCAATCTTCGCGGCCAGGCAAACCAGTTCGAAGGCGTATACCTGGACGATTTCATCATCGGCTTCGCCGAACGTGGCGAAAGCGTCAGTTTTGCCCAAGACAATAGCACCAACTTTGGCACGAACCCAAACATCTCTTTGGGTAACACGCAAGGCGAGTACCAATTGGAAATCCGCCGCGGCCCCGAACCAGAACCGCCGTTGGTCACCGGCTTTGGGGCTCGCTCGCTCGACACCAACGACCGCTTGGCCTCTGGCACTACAATCGTGGTTCAACGAGGTCTGGACATTGCCGATGGCCAAACGTTCACGATCAGCGACGGCGTGGAACACGTGATCTTCGAATACGTCGACACCTCGATTCCCGGTAACGCGGCCCATCAAGGACGTATCGCCGTGCCGTTTTCGCCGGCCGACGAGGATCACGAAATCGCCCAACGAGTACGTGATGCGGTCAACAGCAACGATTCGCGCGCCGTGCTAGACGTCACCGCGTCGATATCCGACGGTACGCTGCTGGGAAGTGGTGTTCCCACCCCAAGTACAAGTCCACTAGTGAACCTGTTCGGCCCCGTGACTCTGGAAGTTCACGCGACGGATGTGGAAGAGACCAACGACACGATTGCGGAAGCCACGTTAACGGGGATTGTCGGAGTGGATTCGCCGTCGTTCCTGGGTGCGGGACACATCGGCGACAACCCGAACTTCCCGCTGCACACAGGCATGGACGTAGACATGTTCCAGGTCTCGCTATCCGCTGGCGAAACGCTGCGAGTGGACGTGGACGCGCATGAAATTGGTTCCGAGTTGAATCCAGTACTACGGGTCTTCGACGCGACTGGAAACCAATTGGCTTTCAGCGATGACAACGCGGCGCCGGCCGAGTTCTCCCGCCTTGATCCGTTCGTCGAGTTTTCGCCTTTCCGCAGCGGGACTTACTATGTTGGTGTCAGCGGAATCGACAACTGGACGTACGATCCCACGGAAGAAGGCAGTGGCTCGGAAAGCGGCTCGACCGGTTTCTATCAGATCGAAATGACTTTCGGCGCTTCGACCGGCAACGACTTTGTGCTGTTCGACGAAAAGGGCGATCCGAATTTGTTCCGCGACCAGGGACAGGTGCTGATTCACAGTAACACGATCAAGGATTCGGCCGGATACGGAATTCTGGCGGACGCAGCCCTTCGAGACGGCCAGGACGGCGACATTCCCCACCAGGGTCCCGTGCGCAACACGCCCAAGTTGAATACCGAAGACTTGGTACCGGGCATCGTGATCGCCAACAACCTGCTTGCCCACAACCACACGGGCGGCATCTTCTTCAGCGGCGACGCTAATGCAACTCCGAACGGACAAGTCGCTTCGGTCCCGTTCGGGCGCATCGTCAACAACACCGTGTACGGCGACGTACAAGCCACTGCCCCCGTCCCGGCGACGTACAATACCGTGACCTTCCCCGGCGGTGATGCTTCTTTTGCAGATGCAGTCGTCCTCTATGCCGTCGGAAACCCGGCGCCCACTGAAAACACCAATCCTCTGGATGCTCTCGGGGTACCCGTCGGTGGCTTCGCTGCGGACCCCTCAGTTAGTTTGGGCAGCGGTGGAGTGATTGTCGTCGAGTTCACCGACAATGTGCTTGTAGCGAGCGGTGACACCGCGCCTGACTTGGCGATTTTTGAAGCCTACACCACCGGTAGTGCCGCAGCAGAAAATGAGAGCACCATCGTTGACATCAGCACTGACGGAGTCAACTGGCTATCACTTGGCACGCATCCGGGCCAGCTTGCCCAGATCGATATCGATGCGTCTGGGGCATTGTCAACAGAGCAGTACCGTTTCGTCCGAATAACCGACGACCCCAACCAGGGCGCGGCGTCGGGGGCTACTGTCGGCGCGGACATCCGAGCCGTAGGAGCCATTTCGACGGTCGCTATGGCGGCTCAGGGTACAGGTATCTCGGTAACCGACAACGCGAGCCCAACGCTGCTGAACAATATCGTCGCGGATCTTGACGTTGGAATACAGATCGACGGCTCATCTTCCAGCACAGTCGTCGGTGGCTCCGTCTACCAAGACAACGCGGCCAACCGTAATGGGTTCGCCGCAACGGATGAGGACTTCGGCATCGAGTTACCCACCGGTGAACCGTTGTTCCGAAACGCAGCGAGTGACAACTTCTATCTGGCACCGTTGTCGCAGGCAATCGACAGTTCGGTGGGCTCGCTGTTGGATCGATTTGACATTGAACAAGTCAAGAACCTGATTGGCATCGCGGATTCGCCGATCCTGGCGCCCGCCACGGACGTGACAGGCCAATTGCGAGTGGACGATCCTGAAGTCGAAACGCCGGCAGGTTTCGGGGACAACGTGTTCATCGACCGCGGTGCAATCGACAGGTCAGATTTCGTCGGACCGACCGCTACAACGGTCAAACCGCGAGACAACGACGCCGACGGTTCTGACCAGAACGGCGATCCAACCGCAATCGAACTGGCGGATGGTTCTGTCCTCTCCAGCTTTAAGTTCCGCCTGTTGGATGGCGTGCCGCCGGCCGATCCCAACCTGGGTTCGGGAATCGACGACATTACGGTAGACAGCAGCAATGTCGTGATCACACGAGACGGTGTACCGTTGGAGGACGGCATCGACTACTCGTACAGCTACAACGCAACCAGTGACACGATCGTGGTTACGCCAATCTCGGGCATCTGGCAATCCGACGCCACTTACACGATTACAATCAACAACACGGATCACTACCAGGTGGTGGCCAAGCCCGGATCCGAATTGAACGACGGGGACTCGTTCCTGATACAGAACGGCGCGGCAACGACTGATACGTACGAATTCGAAACCGGCTATACCATGCAGATACCGCAGACGCTGACGCTGCAGGTGCCAGAAGCCGGGGGATCCCTGGGCGGCATAGCCGACAGCGCAACGTTTACGATCCAGCGCGTTCTCGGCGGCGGTGCACTACAGACGGAAGTGTTCGAATTCGACAGCAACGGTGTATGGATCGACAACAACGGAGACCGCATTCCGGACAACCACATCGTTTCCTATAACGTGGCCAGCACTCCGGTAGAGATCGCGGATGCAATCGTCCAGCAGGTCCTTACGGCCAACATGGGGCTCAGCCCGCGACACGTCGGTGAAGGTGCCGTCCATCTGGGCACCACCGAGGTCTATACCGTGGACGTGCGGCGTTCTCCGAATCTGACGCGCACGGGACAAGCCAGCGGCGTGGAAGACGGCGACAGCTTCACGATCGATGATGGTTCACAGATCGTCACTTTCGAATTCGACAACGACGACCAGCCCGCGGACGAGGACGGAGATGGCCAGCCCGATAATCCCGGTGCGACCGTGATTCACTTCGACGCCGCACAGACGCATGAAGAAATAGCCGAGTCGGTCATCACGGCTATCAACGTGGCTGATCTCGGTCTGGAGGCAACCACCGTTGGGGACGGGGTGATACATCTAGGCGGAACACCGAATGTACATCAAGTCAACTTGTCCCAAAGCAATCTTGTTCTGTCGGGCGCGCCTGGCGTGCGGTCGGCCTGGGGCCTTCAGATCCCAACCGAAGCGGGCATGCCGCGCACATCTGATGATGGTAGTGGTCTTCTGCCGTACCTTACCGACGGCGACACGTTCACGATCACCGACGGTATCAGCAGCATTACGTTCGAGTTCGATGATCAGGATGACCTGATCGGTGGCGGATTCAGCACAGCGCCGAACACGGTGATCACCTACCGCAGTGGAAGCAGTACTCCGGACCAAATCGCCGCCGTGATGGTTGCCGCGATTCAGAGCGCTCCGCTAACGGGCCTGACGCCCGTGAATGCGGGCAACGGCATCGTATTGCTGGGCGAGCCCATCAACGGCGCAGCCGTCCATTCCACCGACGTGTCGCAGACAGGGCTGAGCGAAGTCGGCAGTCCGGGCGTACCTGCCGCGATTCCGGTAGCATTCCTGCCGCACGAGACGTTTGATGGCGGACAAGTTGCGGTATCGCTCATTCAAGCGATCAACGGTAACGATCCGAGCGTAACCGCCCGAGCCGGCGGCGGTGACCTGGTCATCGTCGAAGGTGCCACGTCCGTGTCCGAGATCCATCCCGTGTTCGTTAGCAACACGTTCTTCGGGGGCGTCAAAGACCTGGCCGGGAATGACCTGAAGCCAAACTTATTGTCCGGCGAAACGCAAGTCACCGTGGTTCTCGGCAATTCCAACATGGACTTCGGCGACGCGCCGCAGACTCCTGGCGGGGACTATCCAACCGAGTTGGGTCAAAACGGCCCAATCCACATGATCACCGATAACGGGCTCTTCCTGGGCGGAAGGGTTGATGCGGACCGCGACGGACAGGTATCGGCGGCAGCGGACGGTGATGACTTCGATTCCGATGGCTTCGTCGTAGATCTACCGGATCCAAATCTATTGCCCCCGTCCAAGCCGGGCCCGGCCAACGTTTCGCTCCGCAATTCTTTGGGGAATGTGGTACGGAACGATACCACGCCGACCACGATTCTGGTTCCGCAGCCTTTGGCGTTGATCGTGGGCGACGGAACGGAAATACGAGACGGCGACCAGTTCCGCCCCGGTAACGACGGGGAAGCCGTGACATTCGAGTTTGACGATGGCATCGGGAACCTGAGCGATCCGAACAACGTTGCCATCACCTTCGATGGCAGTGAAACTGTTGACGAAATTGCGGACCGCGTAGTGGCGATGGTTGGTTCCCGGTCCGAGCTTGGAATGACGCCGGTGAATCTCGGCGACGGCACGGTGCATCTCGGTGGCGACAGTCTGATCGTACTTGTGCTTGGCACAGGGCTGCAGTCGTCAGGAACGGCCAATCCGATCGCGGACGAAGAGTGGTTCACGATCGATGCGGACCTTGGCAGCGGAGTGGAGACATTCACATTCGAATTCGAGAGTGTCGAAGAAGATGACGGTGTCAGTGCGGGAAATATCCCTGTCTTGTTTGATGACACGACGACACAAGAGGGTTACGCCCAGTCACTGCGCGCCTCCATCCTGGGTGCTGGCTTGGGAATCGCAGCCACCTACCTTGGCAACGGCGAATTGGAGTTGAACGGACATGACGACGACGGCGTATTAATGGGGGCGTTCAATCCGCTTACGGAAACCGAAATCGTCGTAACCGCTTCGGCAGACGGGCTGCTAGACGCATGGATCGACTTCAACATCGACGGTGATTTCAACGACCCCGGCGAACAAATCTTCGCCAGCCAGCAACTGACCGAAGGCGAAAACACCTTCGCCGTCAAACCGCCGCTCGATACCACGACCGGGACCACAGTGGGCCGATTCCGCTTCAGCACCAATGGCGGACTGCTGCCCACAGGTTTGGCTGCGGACGGCGAGGTGGAAGACTACGAGGTGAATATCCTCGAAGGCAATCCCCCCGTGGCAAACCCCGACTCCGCTGTGTTCAGCGAGGACGAAGACGGCTCACACACTGGACCTAGTTTGCTGAGTAACGACACCGACGCGGACGGTTTCGGCGACGAAGCGATTCTGACCGTTGCCAGCTATCAGTCGACCAGCGAGTTGGGCGCAACCGTCGTGGTGGATACGCTGACCCAGAAGCAGAACGGTGGCGGCACCTTCACATATGATCCTAGCGGATCGGCAATCCTTCAGGGGCTGGACGCGGGCCAGACGTTGACAGACACGTTCACGTACCGCGCCAAGGACGCCACATTCCTTTCGACTCCGGGAACGGTATCGATTACAGTCATAGGCGCAAACGATGCCCCCACCGCGGTAGACGACGCCCAAGTGTTCACCGATCAGAGGACGCCCATCGACGTGAACGTGCTGGGCAACGATACGGACCCGGAGAATCATCCGCTCACGATCGTGCCAGCCAGTGTGGCTGGGGCAGCCGGAGATGCGTACGTCTACGAGGTGCAGTCGGTTACTCTAGACGGAACCACCGGTACGGTGACGCTTTCCTTCAACGGTGTGAGCGGGACCACGCCCTTGGCCTTCGAGCCAGGCACTTCGCCCGCGGCCGACGACGTCCAGACGCACCTGGACTCGATACCCCAACTGACCGGCAACACGAACGTCGTCGGAATTGATGGCGGTCCGTTTACCGTTGAATTCCATGGGACTCTCGTCAACACAGACGTCTCGGAGTTGGTGGCTTCGGTCACCGGTGGGGCGACGGCAACGGTCTCTACAGTGGGCAACAGTCTGCGTTACGATCCGGCCGGCGTGTTTGATGGTTTGGACCAGGGCGAAACGGATACGGATTCGTTCACCTATATGATCTCCGACAGCAATGGCGGCTTCGACACCGGCACAGTGACGGTGACGATATCCGGCCTGAACGATCCGCCGGTGGCGGTGGATGACGCGTACGCTCCCCCGCAGCAGACGGAAGCCATCACCGATGAAGAGACGCCGCAAATTGTCGATGTGCTGCTGAACGATCATGATCCCGAAGATGCCCCGGGAACCAAAACGATTACCGTGACGGCAGTGCAGACGCTCGTCACCAGGGGCAGCGCAATTGTCAACTCGCCCGGCACGCCAAACAACTCCGTTACGTACGATCCGAACGGTCAGTTTGAATCCCTTGCGGTCGGCCAGACCGGCACGGACGTCTTCGAGTACCAGGTCCGAGACAAAGACGGCAACACCTCGATGGCCACGGTCACCATGACGATCGACGGAGTCAACGACGATCCGGTAGCAGTGGATGACACGACCGCCCAGGTCCCCAAGAATGGCACAATCGACATCGACGTTCTGGCCAACGACACCGACATTGACGTCGGCGATGCAGCTAACCTTCAGATCCTGCCACCTCTGGACCTCTCGCTCACGCAAGGTGTTGCGGAGATCATTGACGGAAAGATCAAGTATGATCCAAATGGCGCGTTCGACTACTTGCAGATAGGCCAGTTTGCACAAGATCGGTTCGCCTATACAGCCGCGGACGGCCACGGTGGTACCTCCACCGCCATGGTAACAGTGAGAGTTTTCGGCGCGAGCAATCCGCCCATAGCCAACGACGACGGCGTGAATCCGTTGATTGAGACGACCGAAGACGAATCGATAACGATCGACGTTTCATTCAACGATACCGATGATTTCGGCCCCAGGATTGTGACCGCGGTGGACCAGACTGGCTTGCAGGGCAGCGTCGTCATCAACCCGATAAACACCCACAGGAATATGGTGATCTTCAGCCCCGATGGCCAGTTCGATACATTGGCGGTCGGCGAGCAGACGACCGAGACGTTCACCTATACGCTGAGCGACACAGTCGGGTCGGATACCGCGAGCGTCATTGTGACGATTCACGGTGTGAATGACGCCCCGATCGCGAACATCGACGCCAACGGATATGTCGCCGAACGGGGAAGGACGCTATCTGTAAGCCAAGCGAATGGTGTCCTGCTGAACGACACCGACGCCGAAGATGACGCGATCCGAGCCGTGCTGGTTACCGCGCCCCAGCACGCTACGCCCAATGGCTTCACTCTGAATCCAGACGGCTCGTTTACGTACACTCACAATGGCAACACTGCCTCGGCGGACACATTCCAGTATGTGGCCATAGACGAGCACAACGCACAGAGCGAGCAGACCGTCACGGTGGTGATCGGCATCGACGACGCGACACCGGCCGAATGGCAGAACCCAATCAATCGTTTCGATGTGAACAACGATGGGAACGTTTCTCCAATCGACGTGCTGTTGGTGATCAATTACATCAACGCCAATGGAGTAAGCGACCCTCTGCCGTCGCCGCGTCCGATTGGCGCCCCGTTCTACGACGTGAACGGTGATGGCTTTACAACCGGTGAAGACATCGTGGGGCTGATTCTCGAAATCAACTTGCAGAACGCCCAGGGCGAAGGCGAGTACTACGCGACGGCCGGAAGCGAAGCCACTCCGGCATCACCGACTGCAGTCGCGCCACTCACAGATATCGGTTTGCCTTCGCCGGATCAACAGGCCCAACTCGTCTCGACCGAGCCTGGCTTCGTGAAGTCCGATCCGGTGGAGAGCAACGATCCCGACCGCTCACGAGTGGCCGAGTCGCGATACACGCAGCCCGAGACGGATCGCAGCCGGGCTAGTAGCGACAAAACGGTTCGCGTTGATCCCTTCGGCGTGGAAGACCTTCTGTCCACGATCGCGGAGGATGTGAACGACTCGTTCGCCAGCCGCACGCCGTTGGACGAGTTGTTGGAGGAAATGCTGGGCTGATTCAGTCGTCCGCTACGAAACGTCGAACTGATCGAAGTCCGGCACCATTCGCGCCAATTGATCGGTCATGTAGCGTCTGATCCGCCCGGTCGCGTTCAACGATAACGCGTGTTCAAGCAATTGTTCCGCTGCCTCCGTCGAGATGTGTCGGGCGAACTCTTTGATATAAGGGATGAAGGCGGGACTCATGCTGAAGCT